>DASXIR010000115.1:0-6501 GCA_036497895.1 Vicinamibacterales bacterium
CGGGATCGAAAAAGGTGATAGCCGCGAGCGCCCGTATACGTGACCGACAGCGTCGTGGACTTCGCGACCCGATGATCGAGGCCGGCGCTGTATTGGAGCGTTTGTGGGATCTGGACGTCTGGCGCCAGCGTCACGATGCTCGGGGGCGTTGACGCCGCCTCGGAGATCGACGAGAACGGAATCGGATAGCCGGGGTCGGTCACCACGATTCGGGTCAGGCCGCCCGGCAGCGAGTGCAGGACATCGGCAATCACGACAGGACCGCTCCGATCATTAAACACGCCGGCGCCGACTCTGATCACGTTCGCTTTCTGATTGCCAGGCGCGTACGCGAGCGAGAGCCGCGGCGCAAAGTTGTTGGTGTCGTGGAAGTAGTTCTGCCAGTCATAACGCAGGCCGAGACCCAGAGACAGGTCCGGCCGAATCTGCCAGTCGTCCTTTACATACGTGCCGAGCTGCTTTTCGAGAAACGAGAGATCACCATTCCCTCGCTGTTGAATGAACGAGTAGGGAATGCCATTCGAGTACGTATCAATGCCGGAGAAATAGAACGTGCCGAGGATGTTCGTCCGGTCGTAGAAACCGCGTTCGCTCCAGTCGGGCAGCTGAAAACCGGCCTGGACCAGATGATGGCCTTTGGTCCAGGCGAGGCTCTCGTTGAGCTGCATGTGCGTTTCGGTTCGCACCAGATCTCCCTGCGCGCCGCCTCCGGTGAACGCGCCCGCGACGACGATGCCAGGGACCGGTGTGGCGCTGACGGTGGGCTCGCGCTCGTGTCCAACCAGAATCTGGAACTGGTTGAACAGCGTTGGCCGAATCATCGTCTGCTGCGTGTAGGTGAGCTGCTGTTCGTGGTGTGTGAAGGTAGTCGCGGCACTCGCCAGGGTCGTGCCGCCGGCGCCGCGGTTTTCGTCGAGTTCGTATTGGTAGTTCGGCCGAATCGACCAGGTGTTCCGATCGCTGACCTGATGCGTAATGCTGCCCGATACCAACGCCCGTGTACTCGGCTGCGGCACGGAGTCCTGGATGATTCCAGACGGCCCGTTGGCGTAGATGAACGCCTGCAGGTCCTGCTGGTCGAAGTTCGCGGACAGCATGAACGATGTCTTGCCGCTCGTACCGATCGGGCCACCGAGAAAGCCCTCGGCGATTCGCCGCTGCTCTGGCGGCTCGGTGGTTGCGAATGGATTGCGGGCGTTCAAGCGCCAGTCACGGAAGATGGCCGTCACGTCGCCCTCGTACTTCTGGCCGCCGGGCTTTGTGAGAATGTCGACGCGACCGCGTCCCGGTCGGGAATATTCGGCCGAGTAGGGATCCTGGTTGATGCGAATCTGCTGCACCGCCGACGCGCTGACGTTGAGGGCGCTCACTTCCATGCCGTTCACGACGATCGTGACGCCGGTGTTTCCCAGCGATCCGCTGTCGAGAAACTGCGACATGGTCGCGATGTAGTCGTTATCGAAGACCGGCAGACTCTCCAGCATGTTCGAGTCGATCGAGACCGCGTCCACGTTGCCTGCCGCCGCGACACCGACGTCGTTTCCTGAACCGCTGACCGTCACCTCCTGACTGACGCTGGCCAGAGCCAGCACCAGCCGCTGCATCGCAGGCGGCCGCGTAGCGACACGAAGACGCGTCGAGGTCGGCGCAAATCCATCGAGTCGCGCGAGCAGCTGATATTGCCCCGGCGTAATCCCGACGAAGTCGAACACGCCGACGGCGTCAGTAGTGGTTGACGCCACCACCGCTCCAGTCGCCGTCGTCAATTCCACCGCGGCGCCAGGCAGCACTCCGCCCGTCTGATCCTGGACGACACCGTGGACGGCAACGCCGGGGGAGCCAACCGCGCGGGGCGATGGACTCTGAACGCTGAGGCAAAAGAGCGTCACCCACAGAATTGACGTCATCGATTAGCGATCAGTTGGGTCGGCGGCGTCGTGTTACCGGCTGGTTCCGTCACGAGGGTACGCAAGAGCCTATATCCGCCACGATGAATTGACGATGAACCAGCGCCCTCTTCATCGTCGGTTCATGATGGGCGCGCTAAACTGGCGGAACTTTGCACGCGCATACGGCTGACCATCGCGATGGTGCGCGGCGATCCGCGCGCTACAACAGGCGGCGAAGAGTCACGCAATCGGAGACCGGGTGATGGACTGGGTCGCGCTGGAGCCGTTTGTCGATGAGGACACCATTACGCTGTACGAGGAGGGCGGGATTTATCAGGGCGCGCAGGGCTCGTTCGCGAGTGTCACGCGGCCGTTGAATCTGGGTGAGCACGTGGCAGTATGCCCCCGCTGCGGCCAGCGATTCGCGACTACCGATCACGGTACGGCTGAATTGCACCGCGATCGGCACCTTGACGGCGACGAAGAGGCGCCATCCATCTGCCACGATCGCATTTCGAATTCGTAAAAGGACAGACGAAGCTGACACGGAAGGCAGTAAGGGAGGCAAGCCATGACGAATGCGATGTTCTTCAAACGCTCGGTCGTCTTCGCCGGCCTGGTGATAGTCCTTGCGGCGTTGGCGACTTCGATATCCGCGACACCGCAGAACGGCAGTACGGCCAGCCGCTACACCGTCAGTACGCTGCCGCTGCCCGATAACGGCACCGGCGACGTCTCGATGGATTACATCGCGTTTGACCCCGCGACCAATAACCTGTGGGTGCCGGGTGGAAATACCGGTGCCGTGGATGTCGTCGATGTCGGCAGCCGCAAGGTTCGCCAGATTCAGAATCTGCCGACCGCATCTGTGCAGAATCGCGGTGGGACGCGGGTCCTGGGACCCTCGGGGGTGAGCATCGGCGAAGGTGTGGTGTACGTCGGGAATCGCGGAAGTTCGGAGGTCTGCGCATTTGACGCGCGGACCCTCGCGCGTGGCGCGTGTGCGCATCTGGACTCGAGGCCGGACGGCGTTGCGTACGTCGCGCCCACAAAGGAAGTGTGGGTCACGACACCGGGCGAGCAAGGCATTCGCGTGCTCGACGCGACAACGCTGATACAGAAAGTCAAGTTGACGTATCCAGGGAACCCGGAAGGCTATGCCGTGGACGCGAAACGCGGCCGATTCTATACGAACCTGGAAGACAAAGACCGCACTGTGGCGATCGACTTGAAGACGCGTGCGACCGTGGCGACATGGAATCCAGCCTGCGGCGGGGGCGGTCCACACGGGCTGGGGCTCGACGAGGCCGCCGGCCATTTGTTCATCGGGTGTGACGCGGCGGCCGAAGTGATGAACGTGGGCGGCGATGGCGCGATTCTATCGAAGGTAGACACCGGCGACGGCGTTGACGACATCCACTACGCGCCGGCGACGCACCTGCTGTACGTCGGAGCCGCCCGCGCCGCCACGCTGACCATTGCGCGTGCTGACGGCGCCGGCAAGCTGACGATGGTCGCGCAAGTGGCGACACAGAACGGCGCTCGAAACGGCGTCGTGACCAAAGATGGCACCGTGTTTTTAGCGCACGGAGGCGGCGTCAAGCTGCCGGCGCTCGTCGTCGTGTCGCCGGCAAAATAAAGCCCGGCGTCAGTCGCGAAGCAAAATGTCCGACTTCACTGCTCCGAAGAACCCGAGGAGACCGGGCTGACCCGCGTAACCCAAGTGCTCGTCCGTGTCGAAAATGTCTTCCAGGCTCTTGAGAAGCGAGAAATGGTTGAACGGCGTATATGCCACGGTGCCGGGCTTGAGGAGCGGCGAGAGCAGCACCGCCCCGGTCCGATCGCCGCCGTAGCTCTGGAAGGTGAGCGTGTACGGACCAAGCGCGGCCGACTGCGGGAACGGCGCCAGGTTCGGACCCGCCTGCTCGTTACAGCAGAAGGCGCCCGGTGCGAAGATCAGGAAACCGCCACCGGGATTCGGCGTCACCGAGAGGCCGCCCTCGTCGAACGCGATGACGATGAGACCGTTCCGTTTGTAGGCTTGCGACGCCATGATCTGCGGAATCCACTTCTGCAGGAACCGGTCGGCTGATACAAGCCCTCCCGGCTGTCCGTTCACGCACGGTCCGTCGTGCCCATCGTCGCAGAGGTTGGGCGTGACGAACACGAGATCGGGCGTCGATCTCTCGGACTTCAGATCCTCAGTCAACCGGTTCAGGTTGACGACGTTCCGATCGCATTGCGGCGAATCGATGATCGAGTGAAAGTAGACGAACGGATTGTGTCGAGCCGCGTACTGATCGCCCGCCGGCACGGCGGCGGAGGGCGCCTCGGCACTTTGCGTCAGATCGACCGCATTCAAGGCTGGATGCCCACAGACAGCCGATTCGCGCGCGGGGTCGTTCCCCATGTCGCCCATGTAGGCACGCCACGTCTTGCCGACGCGATCGAGTTGGTCGGGAAGCGTCTTGACCGAGTCCGGATAGACGCATCCGTGCCCGATCGCCTGGCCGTCCGGCGTGAATCCCGTTAGCGCGAACTCGCTAAACACCTGGCAATCGTTGCGTGTTTCCGGGGTTGCGGCCTGCCCGCTGATCATCGCGATGTAGTTGTCGAGGCTGGCGTGACCGGTTCCGTAGTACTGAGCGAGAAGCGCGCCCTGGCTTGTCAACGTTTTCGACAAATACGGGGCCTTTGAACTCGGACCGAACGTCGTGTCGAATCCTTCGTTCTCCAGCACGATGACGAACACGTGGCCCACCCGCGCGTTGTCGTCACGGTCGCGGTCGTCATGCAAGCGGCTCGCATCGGAGAACAGGGGACGGTCGAGGTTCGCAGTCGACGCGGAACCGGCGAGCGTCGCGGTTGCCGCGAACGCCGCGGCCGCCAGGGCCAACGTCATGTGACGGATGATCATGCAGCAGATTGTCGAACGCCGGCGCAACGCCGCCACGACCATCACGTGACGTTTGCGCAACTTTCGCGGTTGATCGTCGGCTGGGCCGAGAATGAATTACGGGCACGCACGGGAATGTGTCCCGTGCGTACCCTTTCCCTCGCATTGCGCGACGCGCTGCGAGGTGCTTGAATCTACTTTCCGGTGTTCACGTAACTGACGCAGGCCCCTTGATTCTTGAATGAAGAGCCGTCTGCTCGCACGAGACTTTGCCACCCACTATCCTTGCAGTCCTCTTTTGTCGCTGGCACCGCCGGCGTGAAGGACACGCCCCGCAGCACTTCGCCGAAGCGGGCCGTTCGCAGCACCGTGAAGGTCTCCTGTGCGGCCGCCGCGCTCGAGGTGTTCGCCAGCACGTCGGAAATAAACACGAGCTGGTTGGGATCCGCGCCTTGATCGACGTTGGTGCTGACTGTGGACGTGATCGCCCAGATGCTCGCCGTGCCGTCGGCGTTGACACGGCCGGTCAGGTTCCGCAAGCCGTCAGCGGCGGGGTTGAGAGCGGGCGGATACACTTCGCCGTTCGGTCCATTGGCCACGCTGTACGGAAGGAATCGATTCAATCCATTTTGTAAGACGTACATCTTTTCCCACATTGAGGTCTCGTCGTTGAAGACCCACTTTTGCAGTCCGGCGGACATATCTCCGGCTACGCCCTGTCCTTCATCGGCAATGTAGACGGTCTTCGCATTGGCGAACCAGATGCCGAACGGGAAGTTGTCACTCGAGGGGGTCACCAGGTTCTTCGCGAGGGTCGTGGGGAATCCTGCGAGGACGCACATGTTGGGAGGCAACAGACCGTTCGCCTGCAGCGCCGCCGCGTCGGTCGCATTGCTGAAGACTGGCGGCATCGCCGGTAAATTGGCGCCACTCTGCGGCAGGCCGATGCCAGGCGTAGCACTTGCGCTCGGACAGGCCTGACCGGTTGTATCCACAAAGTACACGGTGTTGATGCCGTTGCCGCCGCTCCCCTTCGACAGATACACGACTTGTCCGAAGGTAGTCAGTCCGCGGAAATTCGTGTCCTTGCCTACCTTGTCCGCCGCATAGAAGTGCGGCGGGTTGCTGGGATCCTTGAGTTGGCTAATCGAGAAGCTGCCGAGCGGCGTCGGCAGCCGTGAGGGGCTTTGCCCCGGAGTGATGAATTGTGTCCCAGCTCCCAGGATGATGCTGGCGGGCTGCGGATTTCCGCCGTTACCCGCGTTTCCGGCCGTGTAGTAGACCAGCGCGCCATCGGTGTTGTTGAGCAGTGCGGCCCGGCCATTGTTGCCGCTGTAGTCGGTGGTCTCCGTGATCTCCATGGCGCCGGCGCTGTCGAGTTGAGCCACCGCTCGGTTGTACGAGCTGGTGACCGGGTTCGTTGGATCGACCGTCGAGAACGGGCCGTTGGTCGGGGAGACGGTGTTGGCGTTCGAGACGTCGAGGAGGTTTGTCCCGGCACCAACGTACCCCATGAAAGTTAACTAGGTTCGGTCCGAGGACAGGTTCAACGCCACCTCTGATTTCGACGAGAAGCTGGTCACGATCTGAGCAGGGTCAACTTGCCGCGAATCGAGGAGCGTACCATCCGGTGTCAACTGGTCGAGAAAGATCGGCGACGTCACGCCGAAACTGGCGTACGGTGTTTCGTTGGCCCATACACCCGGGTAGCTGCCG
>DASXIR010000116.1:0-15358 GCA_036497895.1 Vicinamibacterales bacterium
CACAACCCGCAGAAGGCGCGGGTGATTCTGCGACTGGCGCTGTTGAAACCGCGCACCCTCGCGGATATTCAGCGGCTGTTCGACGAGTACTGAAGGGGAGGAACCATTGGGCTTCGCTACCGGAACAGGAAAATATGAGCTTCTCCTCGAACGATGCAGGGGTCTCGCGCCCGTGCCGACGGCCGTGGCGCACCCCTGTGAGGAGACGGCGCTGGCAGGCGCGCTCGAGGCCAGCGCGAAGCATCTGATCACGCCGATCCTCGTCGGACCGGTGTCGAAGATCCGCGAGGTCGCGAAAGCGAGCGGACTCGATCTGGGAGACGCGAGAATCATCGACGCACCGCACAGCCATGCGGCCGCGGCGACGGCGGTCGAACTGGTCCGCAAAGGCGAAGCGGAGCTGCTGATGAAAGGCAGCCTGCACACCGACGAGCTCCTCGGCGCGGTGGTGGCGAGGGAAACAGGTCTCCGGACCGGCCGTCGGCTCAGTCACGTGTTCGTGATGGACGTGCCGACGTACCACAAAGTCCTCATCGTCACCGACGCGGCCATCAACATCGCGCCGACACTCGATGACAAGGTTGACATCACCCAGAACGCCATCGATTTCGTGATCTCGCTCGGCGTGGAAAGGCCAAAGGTCGCCATTCTTGCCGCGGTCGAGACCGTCAATTCGAAAATGCCGTCGACCATCGACGCTGCGGCCCTCTGCAAGATGGCGGATCGCCGGCAAATCACGGGTGGCATTCTCGACGGTCCGCTTGCCTTCGACAACGCCATCAGCAAGGAGGCCGCGAGAGTCAAAGGCATCGAGTCAGCAGTCGCCGGCGACCCGGACATTCTTCTTGTTCCCGACCTCGAGGCCGGAAACATGCTGGCCAAGCAACTGATTTTTCTGGCGAACGCCGACAGCGCGGGCGTGGTACTGGGCGCCAAAGTGGCGATTATCCTGACCAGCCGTGCCGACAGCGTGCGATCGCGGATCGCGAGCTGCGCCGTGGCGGTGCTCGCCGCGCACGCCAGACGGCAATCGCTGCAGCGCGGCAGCTAGAGAGCGGAGTCCAGTCGAATGAACGACTACGCTGTCGTGCTCAACGCCGGGTCATCGAGCCTCAAATTCTGTATCTATCAGAGGCCGGGCGACGACGCGTGGCGCCTCGAGGCGCGCGGCCAGATCGACGGCATCGGTAGCTCGCCGCGATTCTCCGCACGCAACGGCGCCGGCGAGCGGGTGGCTGACGAAGCGCTCGATGCCAGCACAGTTCGCGACGGGCGGACTGCGCTCGACACGCTTGGCGACTGGCTTCGCTCGAGCTACGGCGGCGCTCGCGTCCTCGGCGTCGGCCATCGGGTCGTTCACGGCGGACCGCGATTTACAGGGCCCACGATCATCACGCCGCACGTCCTCGACGATCTCAGAACCCTGGTGCCGCTGGCACCACTTCACCAGTCGCACAACCTGGCCGCGATCGACGCCGTCACCGAGCGGCTCCCTGGCGTTCCTCAGGTCGCGTGCTTCGACACGAGCTTTCACCGCGGCCAGCCCGCGGTCGCCGAACTCGTGCCGCTGCCGCGCGAAATCTGCCGTAACGGCCTCCAGCGTTACGGCTTCCATGGCCTGTCGTACGAGTACATCGCGTCGGTGCTCCCGGATATCGCGCCTGACGTCGCCGACGGACGGGTCATCGTGGCGCACCTCGGAAGCGGCGCGAGCCTTTGCGCGATGCGTCACCGGAAGAGCATGGACAGCACGCTCGGGTTCACGGCGCTCGACGGACTCTGCATGGGGACCCGACCCGGCGCGCTCGATCCTGGAGTCGTGCTCTACCTTTTCCAGAACCTGGGCCTCTCAGTCAAGGACGTGGAATCGATCCTCTACAAGAAGTCCGGCCTGATCGGCATCTCCGGGACCAGCAACGACATGCGCGACCTTCTGGCCAGCAGCGAACCATCGGCCCGCCTGGCGGTCGACTATTTCGTCTACCGCGCCGCCAAGGAAATCGGCGCACTGGCCGCTGTGCTCGGCGGAATCGACGCCCTCGTATTCACGGCTGGTATCGGCGAGAACTCGCCCGAGATACGGCGGCGGATTTGCGCAGCATCCGCATGGCTCGGCATTGACCTCGATCCGGACGCGAACCGCGACGGGCGCACGAAAATCACGCGGGCAGGAAGCCCCGTCTCCGCGTGGGTGATTCCGACCAACGAGGAACTAGTGATCGCGCGCCAGACCGGCGCGCTGCTGGGTCTTGCCGGCAGCCGGCAACCGGCGCGTTCGTAGCGGCAATCGACGGCCCTGAGAACTTCGAGACGAGTGAGGAGCTGACATGGCGAGCAGACGGCGGATAACTGTAGACGGGAACGAAGCGGCCGCATCGGTGGCGTACCGCGCCAGCGAGACGATTGCGATCTATCCGATCACGCCGAGCAGTCCGATGGCGGAGGTCTGCGACGAATGGGCGAGCCGGAAGCGTCCGAACCTGTGGAACGCGATTCCGGAAATCGCGCAGATGCAGTCTGAGGCGGGCGCCGCCGGCGCCGTACACGGGGCGCTGCAGGCGGGCGCGCTCTCGACGACGTTTACGGCGTCGCAAGGCCTGCTGTTGATGATCCCCAACATGTACAAGATCGCGGGCGAACTGACGTCGTTCACGATGCACGTGGCAGCGCGGACGCTGGCGGCCCATGCCTTGTCCATCTTCGGCGACCACTCCGACGTCATGGCCTGCCGCCAGACCGGCTTCGCGCTGTTGTGCTCGAACTCCGTTCAGGAAGCGCACGACATGGCCGCGGTGGCTCACGCGGCGACGCTCGAGACGCGGATCCCGTTCCTCCATTTCTTCGACGGCTTTCGCACGTCCCACGAGGTCGCGAAGATCGAAGAGCTCAGCGACGACGATCTCCGATCGCTCATCTCGGAATCGCTGGTCTTCGCCCATCGTCAGCGAGGACTGACGCCTGACCGGCCAGTGCTTCGCGGAACGGCGCAGAACCCCGATGTGTTTTTCCAGGCGCGAGAAGCCCAGAACGGGTTCTACGATGTGTGTCCCGCCGTCGTCGAGCGCACGATGGCGTCGTTCGCGGCGCTGACCGGCCGGCGCTACGGTCTGTTCGAGTACGTCGGGGATCCGGCCGCCGATCGCGTCATCGTGCTGATGGGCTCGGGCGCAGAAACCGTCCAGGAAACGGTGGAATACCTGACCGCGCGCGGCGAAAAAGTGGGCGTGCTGAAGGTTCGGCTCTACCGCCCGTTCGCCCGCCAGGCCTTCCTCGACGCGCTGCCGAAAACCGTGCGCACGCTCGCGATCCTCGATCGGACGAAGGAGCCCGGGGCGCCGGGCGATCCGCTGTATCTCGACGTCACCACGGCGCTGGCTGAAGCGCATGCCGAGGGCGTCTCGCCGTTCGCGGTAATGCCTCGGCTGGTCGCCGGCCGCTACGGACTCTCGTCCAAAGAGTTCACGCCGGCAATGATCAAAGGCGTCTTCGACAACATCGCCAAGGACAAACCCAAGCACCACTTCACCGTCGGCATCGTGGACGACGTGACCCACCTGTCGCTGCCGTGGGACCCGTCATTCATCACCGAGTCGAAGGATGTGTCAGCGTCTCTGTTCTACGGTCTCGGCGCGGATGGTACCGTCGGGGCCAACAAGAATTCGATCAAAATCATCGGCCAGGAAACCGACCTGTTCGCGCAAGGCTACTTCGTCTACGACTCGAAAAAATCGGGCGCGATCACTGTCTCGCATCTTCGCTCGAGCCCGAAGCCGATCCGATCCGCCTATCTGGTCAACAGCGCACGCTTCGTCGCCTGCCATCAGTTCGAGTTCGTGGACAAGGTCGACGTCCTCGAGTCAGCGGCGCCTGGCGCCTCGTTCCTGCTGAACGCACCGTTCCCCACGGAAGACGTCTGGGATCAGCTCCCAAAGGAGATGCAGGAGCAGATCATCGAGAAGAAGCTCCGGTTCTTCGCCATCGACGCCTACGAACTCGCCAAGCGTTCCGGCATGGGTTCGCGCATCAACACCATCATGCAGACCTGCTTCTTCTCGATTTCGGGGATTCTCCCCGTCGACGAAGCGATCAAGCACATCAAGAAGTCGATCGAGAAGAGCTACGGCAAGCGCGGGCCTGAGGTGGTGCGGCGCAACTGCGAGGTGGTGGATCAGGCGCTCGCACACCTGCACGAGATCAAGGTGCCGGGCTCGGCGAACTCAGGCCGCGGTCGTCCACCGCTGGTATCGGGACAGGCGCCGGATTTCGTCCAGAAGGTCACCGCGCTCATGCTGGCCGGCAAGGGCGATCTGCTGCCGGTGAGCGCGTTCCCCATCGACGGCACGTGGCCGGTGGCCACCACGAAATGGGAAAAACGCAATATCGCGCTCGAAATCCCGGTGTGGGACACGAAGATTTGTATTCAGTGCAATCAATGCGCCCTCGTCTGCCCCCACGCCGCGATTCGCGCGAAGGTCTACGACGAAAGCGATCTGGCAGGCGCGCCGCTGACCTTCAAGTCGACGCTGTTCAAGGGCAACGATCATCAGGGCAAGTACTTCACGATTCAGGTGGCGCCCGAGGATTGCACCGGCTGCAACCTCTGTGTCACCGTTTGCCCGGCCAAGGATCGCACCAACCCGAAACACAAGGCGATCGACATGCAGCCGCAGGCGCCCCTGCGCGAGGCCGAGCGCACGAATTACGACTTCTTCCTGGGCGTCCCAGAGCTGGATCGGACGGCGCTGACGAAATTCGATCACAAGAGTTCGCAGTTTCTCGAGCCGCTGTTCGAATATTCGGGCGCCTGTGCCGGATGCGGCGAGACGCCCTATCTCAAGCTGCTCACCCAGTTGTTCGGCGATCGACTGCTCATGGCCAACGCGACCGGTTGCTCGTCGATCTACGGCGGCAACCTGCCGACGACCCCCTACACGACGGACCGCAATGGGCGGGGGCCGGCGTGGTCGAACTCGCTCTTCGAGGACAACGCGGAGTTCGGGTTCGGATTCAGGATGGCGCTCGATTCACACGGCGCCAGCGCGCGGCGCCTCGTCCACGAGCTCGCGTCACAAATCGGCGACGGGCTGGTGACGGCGCTGCTCGACGCGGATCAATCGAGTGAGGCCGGCATCGCGTCGCAGCGCGAACGCGTCGTCGCACTGCGGCAAAAGCTGGCCGGCGTGAAGCTCGACGAAGCCCGCCGGCTGGAAACGTTCGCCGACTACCTGGTCAAGAAGAGCGTCTGGCTGATCGGCGGCGACGGCTGGGCCTACGACATCGGATACGGCGGCCTCGACCACGTGCTCGCCAACCAGCGCGACGTCAACATCCTGGTCATGGACACCGAGGTGTACTCGAACACCGGCGGTCAGGCTTCGAAGGCGACGCCGCTCGGCGCCTCCGCCAAGTTCGCGGCCGCTGGCAAAACTGTCGGCAAGAAAGATCTCGGCCTGCTCGCGAACATGTACGGACATGTCTACGTCGCGAAGGTTGCATTCGGCGCCAAGATGGCGCAGACCGCGCAGGCGTTCGTCGAAGCGGAGTCGTACCCAGGGCCGTCTTTGATCATCGCCTACAGTCACTGCATCGCGCACGGATACGACATGGCGCAGGGCGCGTCGCAGCAGAAGCTGGCGGTCGATTCCGGCGTCTGGCCGTTGTATCGGTTCGACCCGCGGCGTATTCCGCAAGGCGAAGCGCCGCTGCACCTGGACTACGGTCAGCCGAAGGCGAAGGTGGCCGACTATATGCGCAACGAATCGCGGTTCCGGATGATTGAGCGCTCCGATCCGGCCCGCTACAAGATGTTCGTCGCGCAGTCACAGGCGGCGGCCGAGCGCCGATTTTCCGTCTACCAACAGCTGGCGGGCATGAAGGTTCCGGCATTCGAGGCGGTCGCGGATCAACCCGTGTCCACTGACGCCAAGGAGAAGTGATGGATCTCAGCACCACCTACCTCGGGAAACGCCTGCCCCATCCTCTGGTCGTCGGCGCCGGACCGCTCGGCGACGACCTCGACACCGTCAAGGCGCTCGAAGACGCGGGCGCGGCGATGCTGGTGCTCCGATCACTCTACGAAGAGGAAATCGTCGCCGAGCAAATGGACACCTTCTTCTTCCTCGAGTCCCATAACGACTCCTTCAGCGAAGCCGGCTCGTTCGAGACGGAATCGGAAGTGTCGCTGGGGCCGGACGAGTACCTGGAGCATCTGCGCCGGGTCAAGGACACGGTCGGCATTCCGGTCATCGCCTCGCTCAACGGGATCACGGCCGGCGGCTGGACCTCTTATGCAAAGCTGCTCGAGGACGCCGGCGCCGACGGCCTCGAGCTGCACCTGTATCACGCGGCCAGCGACATGACCATGAGCGCGGCCGAGGTCGAGCGGCAGGCCATCGACACGCTGCAGGCGGTGAAGCGCAGCGTGAAGATGCCGATCGCGGTGAAGGTCGCGCCGCTTCTCACCGCCTTCGCACACTTCGCCCGTCAGCTCGACACCGCCGGCGCCGACGGACTCGTGCTCTTCACGCGCTTTCACCGGGCCGACATCGACATTGAAGAGCTCGAGATCGTCCAGTCGCTGCCGCTGTCCAATTCATCTGACCTGTCACTCCGCCTTCGCGGCACGGCGGCGCTCGCCGGACGAGTCAAGGCGTCTCTCGCCATCACCGGTGGCATCCACACCGGCACCGACGTTATCAAGGCCACGATGGCCGGCGCGCATGCGACACAGATGGTGTCGGCGCTTCTGCGTCACGGCCCCGGCCATTTACGAACCGTCCGGCGCGAGATCGAGTCGTGGATGGAAGAACACGAATGGGGATCGCTTAGTGAAATGCGCGGCAACATGAGCCTCGAACGGATCCCCGATCCGGCGTCGTACGAACGCGCAAACTTCAGGCTGGCGCTGCGATGACGGCGAAAGGACGGCGGCACATGAAATCAGCATGGTGGCTCGCTCCGATCGGCATCTGGGCCGTCACGGTGGCGGTGTACGCGGGCGGCGCGACCCCGGCCGCCAGCGGCGCCCCGGCCGCCGGCCCGGCCCCTCAGCAACTCGCGGTCACGACCGGATCGAAGCCCGCGGCACAACCGCCGGAGCCGGCCGCCGGCTATGTCGGCAGTGATACGTGCGAAGTCTGTCACTCGGACAAGGCCGACTCGCTCAAGGGCACGCTCCACGCGCAGGTGAAAAACCCGCGCACGCCGGCCGCAACCCACGGCTGTGAGAGTTGTCATGGCCCGGGCCAGGCGCACGTCGACGACGATGCGAAGGGACACATCCGCAAGTTCGGGCAGATCAAGCCCGCCGAAATGAACGAGACGTGCCTGACCTGCCACAACCGCGGCGAGCACGCCGGATGGGACGGCAGCACCCACGATCGGCGGAATCTCTCGTGCGGGACGTGCCACAGCGTCCACAGTCCGAAATCGCAGACTTATCAGCTGGTGCAGGCGACCCAGACTCAGGTGTGTGTGACCTGTCATCGCCTGCAGGTGGCCAAGACCGAACGTGCGGTCGCGCACATGCCGGTGCGCGAGGGCAAAATGGAGTGCACGTCCTGCCACAACCCGCACGGCTCGATCAGCAACGTCAAGGCGCTGAAGGTGGGCAGCTCGATCAACGAGTCCTGTTACAGCTGCCACGCGGAGATGCGGGGGCCGGTGTTGTGGGAGCACGCCCCGGTCCGAGAGAGCTGCGTGACGTGCCACGACCCGCACGGCTCGTCGAACGACCGCATGCTCGTCGTACGTCAGCCGATGCTATGTCAGCGCTGTCACATCGCGACCAGCCATCCATCGAGCATCTACGACAACAACGCGATCACCGTGAAGAAGAGCAATCGCATGTTCGGACGCTCGTGCATGAACTGCCACCAGAACATTCACGGGTCGAATCACCCATCGGGTCAGTTTTTCCTGCGGTAGCGGTCGGAGGCCACTATGCGTGTTCGAGCCATCGCACATCTCGCCTTCTGGATCGCCCTGACGTTGCCACCGTCCGCGCTGGCGCAGGGTCCGGCGCCTCTCGCCGCTGGGTCGGCGACAGACTCGAAGCCTGCCGACCGTCAGGATGCAGCGTCACAAAACGCAGCGCCACAGGACGCGACGTCACAGGATCAGGCGCCGGCGACACAGGACCCGGCGCCGGCGGCACCCGCGACCGGCGCCGAGACGCGCAGCCTGTTCGATCCGACGTGGCGCCAATTCGAGGTCGGAGGCCGGATCACGAGTATCTCCGGCGACCAGGCGCGGGCCCAGCGCTTCCAGGATCTGCGGAGCGGCGTCGTGTTCACGGATTTCAAATATGCGAAGGAAGACACTGACGGAAACTGGCTGTACCGGCTGACGGCCGACAACGTCGGCTACCGCGATCAAAAATATACGGGCAGCTACGAACGTACCGGCCGCTTCGTCATTTCTGGACTGTGGGACCAGATTCCCCAGTTCTACAGCATCGACACCAAGACTCCGTACAGCAGGTCAGGAAGTCCGCTTCTCCTCCCGGATGCGACGCAATCGCTGATCCAGAGCGGCGGAGCAACCCTGTCGGCCTACCTGCCGATCGCGCCACAGTTCGATTTGATGGAGCAGCGTCACATCGGCTCGTTCAACGTCGTGGCCACGCCGACGCCGGATCTCGACGTGAAGGCAGCGTTCACGACGACCCGGCACAGCGGCGAATTGCCGTACGGAGGCACGTTCGGTTTCTCGAACGACGTCGAAGTGGCGCTGCCCTACGATTCGCGCACCAACGACCTCACGGTCGGCACCGAGTGGACCAAGGGTCGGAGCATGCTCCGCGTCGCGTACGACGGCTCGTGGTTCAACAACCTCGATCCCACGCTGGTCTGGGACAACCCTCTGCGGCTGACCGATTCGACGAGTGCGCCGGGTCAGGGACGGACCCAGTTGTGGCCGACCAACTCGGCCCAGACGATCAGTGCTGCCGGCTACAAGAAGTTCGATCGGCACACCCAACTCACCGGCTTCGTGTCCTATGGCTTCTGGAACAACAATCAGCCACTGCTCCCATTCACGATCAATTCGGCGCTGCCGCAAATCCCGCTGCCTCGCGCGACTGCCGAGGCCGAGGCGCACGTCTTCACGACCAACCTGAACCTGGTATCACACCCGATCACGGACTGGCAGTTCACCGCGCGATTCCGGGATTACAACTACGACAACCAAACGCCGGTGACTGCGATACCTCAGTACGTCGCGTACGACACCTCGGTTTCCACCTCACCGCGAAACGGCCCGCTGCTCTTCGCACATAGCCGTGCGACGCTCGATGCTGACGCGGTCTGGACCGGCTTCCATCCGGTGGCATTGACGGTCGGCTACACCGGGAACCATACCGGCTACGACGATCGCACCTTTGCCAGCACGTTCGAAAACACCCTTCGCCTCGCCGCCGATGCGGTCGGCACGCAGTGGATGACGTTCCACGCGAAATATGAATATGGCAGCCGTGTCGGATCCGGACTCGACAAGAACCTGCTCATCCAGATCGGCGAGCAGCCCGACATGCGCTACTACGACCTGGCGAACCGGCGCCGCAACCAGGTCACCGGGATCGTTGATTTCGTGCCGAACGACCTGTGGACATTCAGTGTCTCGGGCGGAATCGGTGACGACGATTACCCCGACAGCTACTTCGGCCTTCAGCATACCGGCTTCCACAATGTGTCGGCCGCGGCGGACTATCAGCAGCCGAACGGCCTGCGCGCCGGCGCTAACTACAACTTCGAGCGATACTCGGGACTTCAACGCTCGCGCTCGGCCAGCTCGGACACCTTCAACGATCCGACGCGCGACTGGACGGTGGACACCGCCGAGACGGTCAACTACTTCTCGATTTACTTCACGCCCCCGCGGCTCGGGCCGAAGACCGAGGCGCGTGTGTCCTACGATTTCAGTTATGCCGAGGGGAGCTATCTCTACGGCATCGTCGCCGGTGGGCCGCTGCCGCCGCCGTCGCAACTGCCGAATGTATTCAACAAGTTGCAGCAGCTGCACCTGGACGTGCGGCACCGGCTGTCCGAACGGCTGGCACTGTCGCTCGCGTATCTGTACGAGCCGTTCCGAGTCTACGACTTCGCGTTCGATCCGTCCGTCGTCAACAGCATCATTCAACCCAGTTCACTGGTGCTCGGCTATGTCTACCGGCCTTACACTACGAACTCGGGAACGATCGCTCTCAGATATCTCTGGTAGCACAATCGGCGATCTAATTTCTGTCTCTGGAGGGTTCCGATGCCGCTCATGTTCAGCACGACACGCTTGATCATCACGACCACCTTCGTCGTCGCCGGTTTCACGTTGGCCATGCCGGCCGCCGCCCAGGACGCCGCCAAGGGCCAGGCGGTTTACACCGCTCAAAAGTGCCAGCTGTGCCATTCGATCGCCGGCAAGGGTGGCAAGACCTTTCCGCTCGACGGCGTCGGCGCCAAGCTGAGCGCCGAAGATATCCGTCAGTGGATCACGCATCCGAAAGAGGCGGCGACGAAGGCCAACTCCACCAAGAAGCCGCCGATGCCGGCGAAGTACGGCAGTCTGCCGGCGGCCGATCTCGACTCGCTCGTCGCCTACATGCAGAGCCTGAAGTAAGGCGCGCTCGTGACAAGGATCATCACGCTCGCGCGCCATCCGCTGGCGATCGTCGGTGTCGTCATCACCTCCGCCTCGGCGGTGGTGTTCGTCACGATGGTGATCGCCATGCTTGCGGGGATGTTCAACAACCCGTACGCCGGCCTGGTGATCTTCATCGGCATCCCCGCGATCTTCGTGCTGGGGCTGCTGCTCATCCCTGCGGGCATGTGGCTCGAACGACGGAAGCTGCTGCGCGATCCGACGGCGGTGGCCGAATGGCCGGTCATCGATCTCCGTCTCGTCGAGGTCAGACGAACGGCGCTCGCGATCGCGGTCCTCACCGCCGTCAACATCGTCATCATCCTGCTGGCGGGCTACGGCGGTCTGCACGCGATGGAGACGCCGGCCTTCTGCGGGCAGTCGTGTCACACACCGATGCACCCGCAGTTCACGGCCTGGAATGGCGCCGTGCATGCTGGTGTGCCGTGTGTCGAGTGTCACATCGGCGACGGCGCCGCGGCACTCGTGCATGCGAAACTCTCCGGCGTGCGTCAGCTGGTGATGATGGTCGGCAACACCTATGAGAGGCCGATTCCGCCCGGTGCGAAGATGGCACCCGGCGCTCAGGCCGAGACCTGCAAGAGCTGTCATAAACCTGGACGCGTTGTTGGAGACCGCGTCGAGGTGCTCCGCGAGTATGCCGACGACCAGGCCAATACCGAGACCATGACGGTGCTGCAGATGCACATGAGCGTCACGAAGTCATCGGCGACTGGCATTCACTGGCATGCCGATCCGTCCACGCGGGTGGAATACGTGGCGACAGATGCGGAGAGACAGACGATTCCTTACGTCCGCGTCACCGACGCGAAAGGCACGGTCAGGGAATTCATCGCCCAGGATACGAAGCCGGACACAATTCGCCAGTCTGATCGGCGGACGATGGACTGCATCGATTGCCACAACACCGTCGGCCATCCCATTTCTCCAACACCGGAGCAAGCCGTCGACCGGGCGATCGCCGTGGCGGCGGTCAGCCACGAACTCCCCTTTGCCAGGCGCGAGAGTGTCCGGTTGGTCAAGGCGAGCTATCCCAGCCAGGAGGCTGGCGTCCGCGCCATCGAAGAAGGGCTGCGCGCCTTCTATCGGACCCAGTCGGGCATCGACCAGCATGCCCTGGACACCACCGTCGGTGCCGTGCAGGAACTGTATCGCCGGAACGTGTTTCCATCGATGAAGGTGACCTGGGGCAGCTATCCGGATAACAAAGGCCACATCACGTCGAACGGATGCTTCCGCTGCCACGACGATTCACACGCGACAAAGGACGGAGCGAAGATCAGCGGCGACTGCGAGTACTGTCACAAGCAGCTCGAGACACCGTCCTGAAGGTTTGACCGCCTGCAGTCGTAGTCCGCTGCGGCCTATGGCCGATACATGAGCGCCTCGACGCTTCGGCGAATATTCGGTGGACGTGGCTGTCGCGTCAGGTTCATCGCATACGCCTTGGTGGCGATGGCCACCGCGATACCCAAAGAGATTTTCCGAATCTGTTGCAACGGCGGGTAGAGCGCGCCCTCCTCCAGATCTCTGGGCCGGACCAGATTCGCGAGCGTTTTCGCCGCGACGAGAAACAGTTCGTCCGGCAGCGTGCGCGCGCGACAGGCAATGGCGCCGAGGCCGATGCCGGGGAACACGTAGGCGTTGTTCCCCTGCGCCGGACGCAGCACCCGGCCGGCGTAGGTGACCGGCGCGAACGGGCTGCCGCTCGCGTAAATCGCGCGACCACCACTCCACGCATACGCCTGCTCCGGCGTGCACTCGGCCCGTGAGGTCGGATTCGACAACGCGAACAGGACCGGGCGCGGGTTGATGTCGCTCATCCGCTCGACCACAGCCTGGGTGAACGTCCCGGGAGCACCAGTGGCGCCAATCAGGACGTGCGGCCGGACCGCGTCAATCGCATCCAGAAATCCCAGAGGTGGGTGGTCGTGCGAGTACGGAAGGTTGTGCGCCATCAGGTCGCCACGAGCCTTCACGACCAGGCCGTTCACGTCGACGAACCACAGCCGGCGGCGCGCCTCGTCCTCGGTCAGGCCGGCCTCGACGAACGCGGCCGTCATCAAATCGGCGATCCCGGTCGCCGCCGATCCGGCGCCGAGGAACATGATTTTCAAATCCCGGAATCGCACGCCGGTGATGCGCGTCGAGGAATAGACGCCGGCAAGGGACACCGCCGCGGTGCCCTGGATATCGTCGTTGAAACAGAGCACCCGGTCACGGTATTTATTCAACAGCGCGTAGGCGTTCGGGGTCAGGAAATCCTCGAACTGGATCAGCGCGTTCGGGTAGCGCGATTGCACGGCGGTCACGAATTCTTCCACGAGATCGAAGTAGGCCTTGCCCTGGAGGCGCCGCCGCGGATACCCGAGATAGAGTTCGTCCTTCAGCAAATCCTCGTTGTTGGTCCCGACGTCGAGCGTCACCGGCAGGCACGCGTTCGGATCGATGCCGGCGCAGGCGGTGTAGATCGCCAGCTTTCCGATCGGGATCCCCATGCCGTTGGCGCCCAGGTCGCCGAGACCGAGAATTCGCTGTCCGTCGGTGACGACGATGACGCGGATGTCGCGCTGCGGCCAGTTGCCCAGAATCCGCCGAATCCGTCCGCGGTCTGCCGGCGTGATGAAAAAGCCCTTCGGTTCCCTCGCAATGTGCGAGAACTCCCGGCAGGCTTCGCCGACGGTCGGGGTGTAGATGAGCGGCAGGATGCGCTCGACGTGGGCGATCACGGTCTGGTAGAACAGCCGCTCGTTTCGCTCCTGCAGCGCCGACAGCTGCATATAGCGGTCGATATCGCGCGGCAGACGATCGAGGTTGGTCATCA
The DNA here is from genome assembly GCA_036497895.1 of Vicinamibacterales bacterium. Taxonomy (GTDB): domain Bacteria; phylum Acidobacteriota; class Vicinamibacteria; order Vicinamibacterales; family CAVVIG01; genus CAVQFC01. Next base: position 13,478 of record DASXIR010000116.1, read on the forward strand.
CCCGGTCCACCATCTGTCGCGACGTCGCCACGTCGTACGGCAGCAGCCCGGTGAGACCAAGACGATCGCGATCGCGGCGCCGGAACGCGATCGATTGATTGACGGCCTTGTCGCGAAGGATGTCGAACCCACGTTTCATGGCGTCCTCATCGCGTGGACGATGGCGACCACGACGGGTCCCCATACGGTGAGCACAATGTTGCCGATCGCGTACGGCACGGTGTAGGCCAGCGAGCCGATATTGCTGCCACTCGCCTCCCGCAGCGCATTCAATCCGGGAGTGCAGGTCTGGGCGCCGGCGAGACCGCCGAGGGTCATCAACGGGCTCATCTTCAGGAAGTAGCGGGCGACGATGGCGCCGACCGCAAGCGGGACGACCGTGACGATGATCCCGGCGATCAGGATACTGGCGAAGAATGCGCCGCCGCTCGTGTGGTAGGCCTCAACGGCATGAGGGCCGGCGTGCATGCCGACGACGGCGATGAACACGATGAGGCCGATGTCCATCAGCAGCCGTTGCGCCGCGGTGGGAATCGCGCCAAATACGGGGTAACGGCTGCGGGCCCAGCCCGCGATGAGGCCGACCACCAGAATCGAACCTGCCGCGCCCAGTCCGAGCACGACGCCACCGGCTGTCATCTTGATCAGGCCGAGCAGCATGCCCGCACAGATTCCACCGGCGACAAACATGAGATCAGTTTTTGCCAGATCAGGTTCGACGAACCCGATATGCGCCCCCGCGCGTTTGACATCGTCGGGCGCGCCAACGATTCGTAGCAGGTCGCCGCGTTGCAGAACCGTCCACGGTTCTCGCGGCACCGAGACGGTGCCGCGCTGGAGCGACTGAAGGTAGACGCCACGGACGCCTGGATGCAGTGCCAGCGCTCCGAGCGTTGCGCCATTCACGGCGGCACTGGTGACGACCACAGCCGCTGTCTGTATCGGCATCGACAGGAGTGTTGGGTCGTCTATCTCTGGTCCGATATCGCGCTCCGCAGTCAGAAACGCTGACCGGTGCGCGGAGATCACGATCCGGTCGCCCCGCATGAGTGTCAGTGACGGATCCAGCGGGAGCAGCGTGCCCTCCCGTTCGACCCGCTGAACAGACATCCGCGCGGCGGCGTAGCGATCCTCGAGCGTTGCGATGTTCGACGCGGGTCCGCCTGCGCTGTCGACGCGATAGGCCCGCATAGTGTAGTAGGCCGCGGAAAACACCGGACCGGTGGGCTTGCCGCCTGAGAGCTTCTCTTCGAGCTCCTTCGCGTCGCTCCTGAGGTCCGCACGCATGATCTTGGGACCAAGCCATGTGAGGAACAGGATCAGGCCAAGATCACCGAACCCATACGTGATGGCGTCCGCCAGCGGCGCATCATCGACCAGTCTGGCCTTGTCTGCGTCGGAAATCGGCAACTCGCCGATCGCACTCAGTCCGGTGCCGAGCGCCGCCGATTGAGTCATACCACCCGACAACAGCCCCACCGCAATGCCTTCGTTGAAGCCGAAGGCCGCCGTGACGGTGATCACCGTTGCAAGACCACTGAAGGCGACGACCAGCGCGAGCACGATCTGAGGCAGGGCCTCCTTTTTCAGGCTGCCGAAGAACTGTGGCCCGACCGAATACCCGATCGCGAACAGGAACAGGTCAAAGAATGCCCAGCGCAGCAAATCGGGCAGTTCGGGTTTGGCCAGGATGCCGATGCCGATGCCGGCGAGGAGAGTCCCGACCACGGACCCGAAGCCAACGCCTTTGAAATGAAAGCGGCCGATGAAACACCCGAGCATGATGCTCAGGAACAGGCATAAGGCCGGAAGGTCGTGGAGCGACGCCGCGAGCCAATCCATGTCCTAGTCTTCCCTCCCGCGCCGCTCCGCCAGATGGAG
>DASXIR010000117.1:0-10257 GCA_036497895.1 Vicinamibacterales bacterium
AAACAGCGCGGGTACGTCAATTGCGACGACCAGATCATCGTTGATCTGATTACGGCAGGGCGCCGTGAATTGCTGGGGGAGCCAGATCAGCGGAGCAGGGGGGCATCGCAATCACGCGGTGCCCTTTTGTTTGTACTGGTAGATTCTTGAGGTGGCCAAACGCCTCGCCCTGCTTGCCCTGACCATCGCTCTCAGCCCCCTTTCGGGTTCCGGACAACGCGCGGATCCACCGGCGCCAGGCACCGCCTTATCAGACCTCTTCAAGCCGGGAGTCATTCTCCAGGATCGGAACGGCGACGAAGTGATCGACTTCGTCGACGTGCGAATCGTGCTGCCGCAGCACCCGTCTGACGGTGAGACGGCTGCCGCAGCCGACGTCGCCGCGCGCCTCGGATTCGAAACGTCGGCGATGAACCTGCCGCTCGCCAAAGTATTTCAAGCGGCCGCGGTCGGCTCCCCGGCTCCCGCCGCTGCGGCCGCGCCGCAGATCTTCGTCGGCGCGAAGTCGCTCACCGGGTCAGGCGTCACCCTCGAGGCGATCGGAGGAGCGGGCCTCAAAGCCGGTGACGGATTGATCGCCGCGTTCACTGCCGGCGGCAAACCGGCGTTCGCCCTGCTCGCCGCAGATGACGATGGCTTGAACACTGCGGCGGTGATGCTCGGCGGCCACCTTCCCTACGTCTGGGATCAGAAGGGCCCGACCACCGACAAGATCGCCGCCGACGTGAAGCAGTTTCTCGCCGGCAAGGGCATCACCGCGGCGTCGGCCACTGCGACCGCAATGCTCGTGCATCGCAATACCGATGGCGTCGAGCGTCTGACGCTGGATCTGCAGATGGCGAACTTCGGAGACGTGGTGAAGGCCCAGGTCGCGCTGAATCAGTTCAAGGCGACCAGCGGCCGCGATCCGAAACGCCCGCTCTCCTACGTCAATGTTCGGACCGTGCTCGTTCGACTGCGCGCGCCAGGTTCCGGCGCAGTTCCGGTTGACTTGCCCCGCGTCGGCGCAACGCTGGCCGCGGCGGACACCGCATCCTCACCACCGCCGCCCCGTCGCCCAGGTGGCGCCGCCAAGGAGAATTTCGATCTCTCGACCTTCTACGCGAACGAAGGCGGGTTGGGCGATTCGGATAACAACCTGATTCCGGATCGTGTGGACGTACTGCTCAGCGCGGCAGGCGAGGGTACTTCTGGCGTCATCGATCTCGCGGCGCGTCTCGGCCTCGAATCGACCGGGATGGCGATACCGATCGCCAAGCCGCCGAAAGCGATTCAAGCGCCGGACACCGAACCGATGCTCGTCCTCGTCGGCACCGAACACCCGATCACCGATGACCTGATCAAGAGTCACAAATGGACGGCGCCGGATCTGCAGCCTGGCGATGGCGACATCGAAGTCGTCAAGAAGGCGTTCGGAGAAAAGAGCGCACTGGTCGTCACCGGAGGTGACGCGGCCGGCGTCAACCGCGCGGTCCAGCAACTGGCCGAGACCTTTCCGCATATCTGGCAGCGAGGCAAGGACCGCACGACGCTGGACGATGTCGAAGACGATGTGCGGAAGTTCGTGGCGGGACGGTCCCCGGCCGGCCAGGCGGCGATGAGCCTGTATAAGCTCGATCGCCTCGCGAGTGAATTGAAGGGAAAGGATCTCGCGTCGGCTCGCGTCAAGGTGTTCGTCGAGAAAGCCGAGGACGGCCTCGCGGCCGTCGTCAAGCAGCAGGCCTCCGCGACGATCCAGGCTGCGGCGCTCACCGTCGATGTCCAGAACCTCGACGTGCAGCACGGCCGATCGCTGGTCGACGAAGACTTCGTCATCCCGTCAGAGGTTGACGCGTTCTGGGCCACCCTTCGCACCAAAGTGATTCCATCGCTGAAGAAGCGACAGCCAGTCTCGATCGAAGCGCGGCTCAGCGAGCCGCCGGAAGTCCGCAAGCAGGTCGAGCAGCAGGCGCGTGCCGAGCTGGTCAAGGCCGGCGCCGACGACAAGGCCACCTCCGTTACCGTTCTCTCGGCTTACAAGCAGGGCTACAGTTGGCTCTACGACGTCGTGCGGCCGGCACTCGACGGAAAAGCCGTCGAACAGATCACCATCAGGTTCGCGGAAATCGGACCTCCGGCCGGTTGGACGCAGCAGGGCATGTACGCCCCGAGCCGCTGGCTGCTGGAGCTTTATCCGATCGACGAAATCCTTGCGAACGAACTGAAAATCGATCTGAAGAAGATTCAGTTCGAGAAAGCGCCGATTGGCTCGCCCGCCTACGAGGTCACCGCCACCGCAAGAGATGGCGGTGTGCTGTTCAAACGGACATTCGATCCGAAATTCGTCGAACGGCCATTTTTCGATCGGTTCCCCGACTACGAGCACGTCCGCGTCACAACCGGCTGGATCAAGGCCGACGTGGCTGGGCGTACGGTCATCGATGAGCGCATCGAAACTGATCCCGAACGCTTCTGGGATCACTTCCAGGCCAAGACGCTGCCGGCGCTCTACGACCACGTCATGGCATTGAGCAACGGCAAGCCACGGCCGGAAGATGCGCCGTTCTTCGGCGAGCTCACGGTGGATCTCTCAATGAGTGAGCCTGACTACCGACTGCCGGTTGACCAGGAGCAGATTTCGTCGATGGAAGCGCTGCACGAAGAGATTTACTTCAACACCATCCACTTCTTCGACGTGATGGGACGGTTCACACGTGGTGCCGGCCTGACCTATCCCGGACGGATCATTCCCGTGATGCATCCGAGAGCGGATGGCAAGCCGGGCCGCGCCAGAATCTCGATTACCGGATTCGACGCCGCCAGGCCCTCCGTTGTCGTCGAGTACACCGAGCGCGGCGGCCGCGCTGGTGAGGTCCGGCTCGATATTCCGAAGATTGCGGTCGATCGTCCGCAGACCCTTGCGGCCAGAGTACGCGCCGGGCAGGACGGCGTCGATCGTCTCGATCTACGCCTGAAAGTCGATACCGAGAAGGACGAGCGTGACGCACTCGTCAAGCGCACCGACGAGACTCGGGTCGATCGCACGATGATTTCCGCCGAGCAGGCGAACGCTGTCTTCACCAACCTCGCTCGCCTCCACGACGCGAGGTTGTACCGCGACGCGCTGGCCTACAACGATCTCGGTAACTTACGGGTCACGATCGGTTGGGAGCACGAAAGCAAGCCTGGCACGGAGATCGTCGCCACGCTCGATTCGCACGGGATGCCCGCCGCTTTTCCTGACATCAGGAAATACATCGCCGATCGCCGATCCGAAGATCGGCGATCGGACGCGCCTCTCGTGCAGTGGGACACGCCGATTCCACCGCCGGAGGCGTACGAGATTCTCGCGAAGATGTCCGCGTTCAAGGAGGCAACCGTCTACAAGGTCGGCCAGAGCTATCTCGGCAAGGACGTCTGGGCGATGGACCTGATGCCGCCGATCGAAGCGTCGCACTGGTCGCAGGCCAAGCAGACGACGATGAAGCCGACGGTGGTGTATTCGGCGCGTCAGCACGCCAACGAGGTGTCGTCAACCAGCCACGTCCTCAAGATGGCCGAGTTGCTGCTGACCGACCCGGCCTATCGCGACAAACTGAAAAAAGTGAACGTCGTGGTGCATCCGATCACCAATGCCGACGGTGCGCAGCTCGCCTACGATCTGCAGAAAATCAACCCCAACTTCATGCTCCACGCCGGTTACCTCGGCCCGCTCGGCGTGGATGTGGTCGCTGCGCAATGGGATCCCGATCCGATCTATCCGGATAGCGGCATCCGCCCCAAGATCTGGCGCACCTGGCTGCCTGACATTTTCCTGAACCCGCACGGCTACCCGTCGCACGAATGGGTGCAGATCTTTTCGGAGTATGCGGCCTGGGTGCGCACGCGCTCGGTCGAAACCCGCGACTACTGGACGATGCGCGGCTGGTGGATGCCGGGATTCGCGTGGCTCGACGACCCACGGTATCCGCGCCACAAGGACGAGCAGATGAAGCTGCTCAATATGATCACCGACTACGCGAAAGCCGCGCCGGCGACTGTTGCTCTCAACGAGCGCGCGTACGATCGCTACAAGCGCTACAGCTTCGATTTCGACCAGAAGAACTTCAAGCTCGATTTCACCAACGGGGTGCTGATCTACAAGGCGATCAAGGGCGCGCGCGCCACGCCGACCAGCCAGGATTTCATGACCAGGCAGCCGAACGTCACCATCTGGGACGGCACCACGGAGGCGCCTGACGAAACGGCCCGCGGCGACTGGATGACGCTGGTCGCCAACGCCGGGCTGCAGTGGGACAAGGCGGTCCTCGACTATCTTGTCCAGGGCCACCACGAGGTCGAGCGTAAGGTGGAGCTGTTCTGGAATGGTGTCAGCCTGTCGATGAACCGGCCGCGTCCGCCGAAACCCGAAAAGTCGACAGACGAAAAGACGACATCGGAGACTGGCAAGTAAGCTTGTGTCTATGCGGATTGACATCAACTCCGACGTCGGCGAATCGTTCGGCGCCTACGCGATCGGCCACGATGCAGGCTTGTTCCGTTCGATTACTTCGGCGAACGTCGCTGCCGGATTTCACGCCGGCGATCCGTCGGTGCTGCGCGCGACCATCCGCCTGGCGAAGGAGCACGGAGTCGCGGTTGGTGCGCATCCCGGTTTTCCCGATCTGGTTGGTTTTGGCCGGCGCGAACTGAACGTGACCGCGGCCGAAGCCGAGGACTTCGTGCTTTACCAGATCGCGGCCGTGTCCGGCGTTGCCGCCGCCGAAGGCGTCCCGCTCCAGCATGTGAAGCCGCACGGCGCCCTGTTCAACATGGCGGTGCGAAATCTCGAACTGGCGAGCGCGATCGCGAACGCCGTCGCGGCCTTCGATTCGTCGCTGATTCTGTTCGGGTTGCCTGGCTCGGAAATTCTCAACGCCGGACGTGCCGCTGGTCTCCGCGTCGCCGCCGAGGTGTTCGCCGACCGTGCCTACGAGCCGGACGGTTCGCTCGCGTCGCGACGCAAGCCGGGCTCGGTCATTCACGATCCGGCCGCGGTTGTCGCCCGCGCCGTCCGGATGGTCAGGGATCACACCGTCGTTGCGATCGACGGCTCAGTGGTTCCACTGCATGCGGAAACAATCTGCGTGCACGGCGATACTCCTGGTTCCGATCAGCTCGCGGTCCGGATTCGCGCCGGCCTCGAAGCCGCCGGCGTCGCCGTCAAATCGTTGGGCGAAAAGTGACGTCGTCGCGCGGATCATCGTCGACCCAGCCATCGCCCAGCGAACCATCGTCCATCGGTCCATTCACCGTTAGCCATCAGCCATTAGCCATTAGCCATGGAAAGGGTCATGGAGGCGGCAGTTTCCTGAGCTGGTGGACCGAAGCCGATGCTCGGGCCCGCTACGCGTTCGTCGCCGCCGCGCTCGGCTGGATGCTCGATTCGTTCGACGTCATGCTGTTCGCGCTGGTCGGCGCCGCGCTGATCAACGATCCCACGCTTCATCTCACATTGCAGGCCAACGGTCTGCTCGGCTCGATCACCCAGCTTGCCGCCGCCGCGGGCGGAATCATTTTCGCCGTCATCGCGGATCGCTACGGCCGCAAGCGCGCGCTGATGTTGGCGATCCTTGTTTATTCGGTGTTCACCGCAGCGTGCGGTTTCTCGCAGACGGTGGTCCAGCTCGCCATCTTCCGCGTCTGCCTCGGACTCGGCATGGGCGGCGAGTGGGCCACCGGCGCCGCGCTGGTGTCGGAGTCGTTCCCGGCCCGGCATCGCGGCAAGGCGCTCGCCTTCGTTCAGAGCTCGTGGGCGATCGGCTACGGCCTGGCGGCGCTGGTCAATCTGATCGTCATGCCGATCTGGGGCTGGCGCGGCGTCTTCTTCGTCGGGGTCGTGCCCGCGCTCTTCACGATGTGGATCCGACGCAACGTCGAGGAGCCACAAATCTGGCGCGACGCGCCGAAAGCCGATCGCGGCCGGCTCAGCCTGTTGTTCACACCCGCCATTGCGAAGATCACGGTGTTCGTGACCTTGATGAACGCCTGCACGCTGTTCGGATGGTGGGGACTCAACAGCTGGGTGCCGTCCTACCTGGCGCTCGGCCCGGACCGTGGCGGCATCGGCCTGTCTTCCTCGGTCATGTCCCTCTTCGTGATCCTCATGCAGACCGGCATGTGGCTCGGTTATGTCAGCTTCGGGTACATCGCCGACGCGATCGGCCGGAAGAAGACCTACGTGACGTTCGTGCTGGCCGCCAGCGTGTTGCTGCCCCTGTACGGCTTTCTCAAAACGCCGGCGCTGCTGCTCGTGCTCGGTCCGCTCGTCGCATTTTTCGGAACCGGATACTACAGTGGCTTCGGCGCGGTCATCGCCGAGCTGTACCCGACGGCGGTTCGCGCAACCGCTGCCGGCGTGTGCTACAACACCGGCCGCATTGCCAGCGCCGCGGCGCCTTTCGTGGTCGGATCGCTCGCGACATCGCACGGGTTCTTCGGCGCCTTCGCCGTTGCCGGCGGCGCCTTCCTGCTGGCTGCTGCGATGTGGATTTGGATTCCTGAAACGGGCAACGCTGAACTCTTCTGAACGATTCTGTAGTGTCCGGCTTCAGCCCGACCGTTTGATGAGGCCTCGATGAACATGAAAATGGCCGCGTTGGTACTCGTCTTTGCCCTCGCGTCCGTGGAGTCAGTCTCGCTGAACGTGCGCGCGCAATCGACGGCGCGCGCGACCGCAGCCCGTATCGGTCAGACCACCCAGGACGAGCGTGCGACCTACGATCTGCTGGCGCCGGAAACATCGTCTTTTCGCACCGACTACGAAGTCAGTGTGACGACCAGCGGCGCCACGATCTTCTTCGACAAAATCGGAACCGGGTTGACGACCGTTCCGAGCGCGGCCGGCGATGGCGTCACCGATCTCATGGCCGGCGCGCCATTGAAGGTGGACGAGGTCAGCGGTGCACAGGCGAAGGCCGGCGGCCTCGTCGATGCCGACGCCGGCAGCCGCTATCTCCGCATCCAGTTGGCGCGCCCGATCCCCGATCACGGCGGTCAGGCGCGGCTGCGGGTCATCCACACCTACCGTGGCTCCGAGAGCTACCGCTTTCAGGGCGACGCCATCGTCTTCAGCCGAAACATCGGCTTGCCACGGGCCACATTCGTTCTCCCGGCCGGTTATCAGCTGACCGAGTGCAACGTGCCGTCGCAGGTACTGTCCGACGCTTCGGGTCGCGTGCGCGTCAGCTTCATGCATCAGGGACCTGGCCCGGTGGCGTTGTTGCTCAAGGCCAGAGCGGGAGTACCGACAGGTGCGGCCGCAGTGCCGCGCCCGTTGACCAACGCGCGCAGCTGGGAGCCGCCGGCCGCGCAGGGGCCGACCGAACGATCGCGCCTCAGCGATCGCTCGAGCCAGGATCGCGACATCGTCTACTTCCTGCAGCAGCCGGATACCAATGCCTTCAGCCTCTATCACGACTACACCGAGTCGCGCGAAGGCATCGACAAGTATCTCAACGTGGTGAGGACCGGCAGTAAAGTGTCGAATCCGTCCGGGTTGATTCTGGATACCGGTGAAACGCTGAAGGCTCAGATCGTCACCGGTGCGCAGGCGCAGGCGACCGGCATCGATCTCGGCGGTGAGCGCGTCGCGCCCGATCAGGAAGTGGTGGTGACGCCGTTTCCAGGCGTCAAGAAAGGGCAGTCGATTCGACTGCGCCTTTCCGAGACCTACACTGCGCCCGAAAGCTATCGGTTGGAAGGGGAGGAGTTCGCCTTCGAGCGCAGTCTCGGCCGTCCGCGCAACTCGGTCGTGCTACCGCGCGGCTGGTACCTCACCTGGCTGTCGATCCCCGGCGTCGTCAGCCAGACCGCCGACGGCCTTACCCGCGTCGACTTCGTCAACGGACGTCCCGACTCGATAGACGTGTTGATGAAAGGCAAGCGGCTGGCCGCGGCTACTGTACGGTGATCGTGCCGATCATCCCCGGATGAATCGCGCAGTGATACGTGAACGTTCCCGCAGTCGGCATCGCAATCGCCGCGCTGGTGGCGCCGGCGCCGAGCGTGCCGGTAGTGAACTTCGCGGCGTCCTGTGTGGCATCGTGGGCGATCGTGTCGTTGTTCTTGAACGCCACCGATTGACCGACTTTCATCGTCGTCGGATTAGGTGAAAACGATTGCGCCGCGTTGACGCCGACGATGCTGATGGTGACATCGGCCGCGGGCGTCGTTGGGGCGGTGGTGGAGCTGCTGCCGCACGCGGTCGCGGCAAGAGCGAAAGTAACGGCAAGAATCGAAAGCTGAACGGGCGAACGAAAGAGCGACATACCTGACCTCCGAATGAGTTGTCTTCCAGACACGACGAGGCAAGCGCCATGCCGCGTCCGTGCCGCCCTAAACCATTGTGTTTTCAGGCGAAAGCAGGTAATCGCCGAACCAAGGGCGTAAGCGGTTACGTGAAGCGCCGCCGGCTGAGATCAACCTTCAGGTCGTTGCGACGCGACGCACAGCCTCAGCGAATGCCGCTGGCGCAGCCGGCGAGTGCGCCAGGAAGAGGCTCGGTTCGACCAGTTCGAGCTCCATCAGCACGAACCGGCCTTCGGCGACGACCACGTCGATCCGCGCGTAGAGGCTGTCGGCCGCGCTCGTCGCGATCAGGTCCGTGGCGTGTCGCACCAGTCTGGCCGGCGCAATCGCCGGGGCGATGGTGCCGCCAAGGCGCTCCTGCACTCGAAACTCCTCGCGCGTAGGCCGTTTGTTCACCGCATGGCTGAACGTGCCGCCGAAGAACATCAGCGACAGCTCGCCGTTGGTCCGAATCTCTGGCACCAGTCGCTGAATCACGATGTCCGAGCGTTCGACCATCGCTTCGACCAGAGACTGATCGTCCAGGGCAGTCGCGCGCGACGTTCTTTCGGTGGAGAAGCCATCAGCCGACACCGTCGGTTTGATGACGGCCTCGGTCCACCCGCGTGCCTCGAGCAGTGCCGCGAGATCGATCCGCGCACCTCGTACGAAGAACGCACTCGGCGGCGGCGCCAGATGCGGATGCCGCAGCTCGGTGAGGTAACGCTTGTCGAGATTACCGCGCACCAACCGTGGAGGATTCCAGAGCCTCGCGCTGATTGCTTCGAGCCGATCAATCCAGGCCACGAACTCCGCGAGACGAAGGTAGTAGTCCCAGGTCGATCGCAGGACGATCGCGTCGTAGCGCTGCCATTCAACACTCGGGTCGTCCCAGCATAGAGCATCCGTGCGCACGCCGAGCATCACAAGCGCCTCCACGGCGAGACGATCGTCCATCGTGAGATCGGGGACGCCAGAATAAGTGACGAATGCGACGGTCGCTGTGCTGCTCACGAGTCGAGGGATTGGTCGCCGAGCCGCCGCAAGCGGTCAATGGCCATCGCGCAACACACGACGCAACACCTTGCCGACCATCGTCTTTGGGAGCTCCGTCCGAAATTCCACATGCGAAGGGATCTTGTAGGGTGCCAACTTGTCGCGGCAGAAGGTCCGAAGTTCCTGCTCGGTGACGGTCTGCCCGGCGCGCAGAACCACCCACGCCTTGACGGCTTCGCCTTTGGTCGGGTCCGGGATCGATGCGACGCCGACTTCCGCAATCGCCGGGTGTGTCGCGATGACTTCCTCGATCTCCCGCGGCCAAACCTGGTAGCCGCTGGTCTTGATCAAGTCTTTCTTGCGATCGACGATGAAGAGATAGCCCTCCTCGTCCAGATAGCCGAGATCGCCAGTGTAAAGCCAGCGGCTGGTCACGCCATCTTCGACGATCTCTCGAATCGTGGCGGCGGTTTCCGCGGGATGATTCCAGTACCCGATCATCAGCTGCTGCGCCGAGACGATGACCTCGCCGACTGTTGTGGCGGGTAGCTCACGCGTGCCATCGTCGCTGTCCACGATGCGGACGTTGACGTCGGGCAGCGGCATGCCGACCGAGCCGAGCTTGTTGGGTCCCTTCACCGGGTTGACGAAGGTCGCCATCATCGCCTCCGTGAGCGAGTAACCCTCGACCAGACGACCGCCGGTGAGCGCCTCGAAGCGGTTCTTGGTTTCGGCCAGCAACGGCGCCGCGCCGGAGAAGCAAAGCCGGATCGACTTGAAATCGACCTTGCCTTTCTGTACTTCAGGATGATTCAGCAGGCCGATATAGAGCGTCGGCACGCCGTTGAAGAACGTCGGCTTGACGCGCTTGATGGTTGCGACCAGGTCGTTCAGGTCGCGCGGGTTGGGGACGATTGCCAGCGCAGCACCGGTCACGATTCCCAGCGCCTGAAC
>DASXIR010000118.1:0-21335 GCA_036497895.1 Vicinamibacterales bacterium
GCCGAGCCGCTGTGCAGGAACGCGAAGATCACCAGCACCACGAGGATCAGCGTGATCAGCATCGTCCACTGGATGTCGCTGAAGGCCTCGCGGATGTTCTTCGAGCGGTCGCCGCGAATCGTCAGGTGGACCGCCGGCGGCAGCTCCGACTCGAACGACGGCAGCAGCGCCCGCACCGCGTCGGTCACCTCGATGGTGTTGCTGCCCGGCTGACGCATCACCTGCAGGTTGATGGCGCGGCGGGCTCCGGCCTTGGTGTACAGCCACGACGCGTTCTTGTTGTCCTCGACGTTGTCGAGCACGGTCGCGACCTGACTGAGCCTGACTGGTGCGCCGTTCTTGTAGGACACGATGATCGGCTTGAACGCGTCAGCGTTCATCAGCTGACCTTCCGCCTTGATGTTGAAGGTCGCGTCCCGGCCGAACAGCTGCCCGGTCGGCGTGTTGACATTCCAGTTCTGCAGCGCGGAGTTGATCTCGTTGAGGCCGATGCCCTGGGCGTGCAGCCGGTTCGGGTCGACCTGGACGCGGACGGCGTATTTCTGCGCGCCCTGCACCTGTACCTGCGAGACGCCGCTGACCATCGAGATGCGCGGCGCGATCATCGTCTCGGCGTAGTCGTCGAGGACGTACATCGGCACTACGTCCGAGGTGAGGCCGAGAAACATGATCGGCTGATCGGCTGGGTTGAATTTGCGGAACGACGGCGGCGCCGGCATGCCGGCCGGCAGCAGCGGCATCACCGCGGCGATCGCGGTCTGGACGTCAACGGCGGCGCTGTCGATGTCGCGATTGAGGTCGAACTGCAGCGTGACGTTCGAGCTGCCCGTTGAGCTCGACGAGGTCATTTCGTCGAGGCCGGCGATGGTCGTGAACTGACGCTCGAGCGGGCTCGCTACCGCCGAGGCCATGGTGCACGGATCGCCACCGGGCAGTCCGGCGCCGACGTTCAGGGTCGGGAAGTCAACGTTAGGAAGGTCGCTGACGCCGAGCGCGCGATACGCGATGATGCCGAACAGCGCGATGCCGACCATCAGCAGGCTGGTGGCGATCGGTCTCTTGATGAAGATCGCGGAAATGTTCACCTTTCGATCGTAGCGCTCGCATAAGGACCGATCGCGTAGTGTTCGCGCAAGAATTCGAGAAGGAAGTGGTCAATGTCACGCGATGTCGCAACCGCGTCACCTCAAGTCACAAATCGCGATGTATTGATGGGGTGGTGGAAGGGGACGCCGTTGCCGTCCCACCTGCGTCGCGAGGATCATTGTTCGGCGCGCAGCTGACGGCCGACCTGATCGACCTGGTCGAGCAGACGGAGGATATTCTCGCCGAGGACGTTTCTGACATCGGTCTCCGAGTACCCCTTCGCGAGGAGCGCGGCGGTGATCTTCGGCAACCTGGAAACGTCCTCCATACCATCGGGCACCGTCGAACCGTCGAAGTCGGAGCCGAGGCCGACGTGCGTCGCGCCCACCAGCTTCACCGCGTGGTCGATGTGGTCCACGATCCGTTCCCACGACACGCGCGGCTGTTCAGCCTGCGGCACTTTCTTCAGAATCGCCTGGTACAGGTCGTCGGAGAGAAACTCGGTGTAGTAGTTGATCATCACCACGCCGCCCTTCCCCGCCAGGGCTTTCACCATGTCGTCGGTCATGTTGCGCGGATGGCCCGACAACGCTCGCATCGAGGAGTGCGACGCCACCAGCGGCGCCTTGCTCGTCTCCATCGCATCCCAGAACGTCTTGTCGGATACGTGCGAGACGTCCACCATCATGCCGAGGCGATTCAGTTCGCGCACGACGTCCTTGCCGAAATCGGTCAGCCCGTTGTGCACGGGTTTGTCGCCGGACGAGTCGCTCCAGCTGGTGTTCACGCTGTGTGACAACGTCAGGTAGCGAACGCCGAGTCGCTGATAATCGCGAAGGACCGGCAGACTGTCGTCGATGATGTGCCCGCCTTCCATGCCCATCAGCGCCGCGAACTTCCCCGCTTTTTTCGCGGCCCGAACCTGTGCCGCGGTTGTCGCCAGAACAATCTGATCCGGATGCTGTTCGGCCAGGCGGTGGACGTTGTCGATCATCACCAGCGCCCGCTTCACGGCTTCGGGCCCGGTGACCGTGCCCGGCATGTAGATCGAGAAGAAGGCGGCGCTCAGACCGCCTTCCCTGATCCGCGGCAGATCGACCTGATTTTCATCCTTGTCCGGAACCGGCTGGTGCCGCTCCATGAAGTCCCAGCCGGCCCGCCCGAGCATCTGCGTCGTGTCGATGTGCGTGTCGACGACGATAGCCTGCCTGTGAATGCGGGCGGCGCGAGCCTCGGGCGTTTCAGCCGCCGGTTTCTTGGTGACCGGCGCTTGAGCCGAGAGCGACGCGACAGCAGTCAGGACGGCGAGTACCGCTACGGATTTGAGCATGCCTACTTGTTTTCTTTGAAGCCCGCCGGCACCGCAACGTCCGCCGCCGCCACTTCAGTCACGACTCTGAGTACTTCCGTCGTGCTGGTCATGAACGTCGATCGAGGGTTGCTGGTATCGTCGCCGCTGGCCATCTTCTTGGCCGCGGCTTTCTTCGCGAACGCACCCATCAGACCGCTGACCGTCGCCGGGGTCTTGGTCGACGACTTGCTGTCCGCATCTTTGGCCTGCGCGTCCTTCGCGACCTGGTCGGCCGACTTCACGCTGTCCATCGTCGTCACCGTCGAAATCGACGTGCCGTTCATCTTGGAGCCTTCGGTGCGCATCCTGACAAGTGCCGGCGTCATCAACGGATACATGGCAGTGGCTGCGGCGACCTCGTCTGCGGAGGCGCCGGCGACCATCGGCCCGAACAGCTTCTGGGCGTAGCGGATGTCGAAGTCCTGAATCTCTTTCATCGCGGCGATCTTCGGCGTCAGCCACATGTCCGATGTCAGCACCATGCCGCCGCCCTCTTCGAGCTTCTTGCCCTTTTCGCGCAGCGTGATCGTCATCACGACTTCGTGGGTCTCGAAGCCGTTGAGCACTTTTTTCTGGCCCGTATCCTTCACGTCGAAGTCGACGTCGATGTTGTTCTCGGGCGGCGCCGACGCCGGCTTCGCTTCTTTCGGCTCCTCTTTTTGCGCGGTCTCCTGCGCCTTTTTCTGTGCGTCTTCCATGCGCTGGCGCATCTGCGCAAACGTGGTGACCTTGTAGCTCTTCTTCTTCATGTCCAGGTCGTAGACCTTCTCCTCGGCAAGGTCGATGATCTGGCCGGTCTGGTCGCCGATCGTGGCCTTGCGATCGCCCTTGACCGCGACCGACGACGAGGTGCCTTCCTTGGCGGCTTTCCCGCCGAACATGTTGACGATGTGTCCAAGAGCGCCGGCAAACTCGGTATGCGACTTCTCGTCCGCACGCACGTCGGCGCGGACGGCCTGGGAAGCCAACAAACATCCGATGACGGCGACGGAAGCGGTACGAATCCGATGCATACAGTCTCCTCTCAAGGTGAGCGGTGGGATTGTACTCTCCACACGAGCCCGGTGACGATCAGCAGGGCCGGCGACCACGCCAGCGTCAGGCGCCCGAAGCCGATTCGCTCGAACAAAAATCCGCCGAGCGCGGGCCCCACGAGCAAACCGGCACCCCACGCCACGTTGTAGATGCCATAACCAATCCCGAATGAGCCGACGCCGGCCGCCGAAGTCGCCTCGGCCATATACGCGAGCGACGGCGTGATGACGAGGGCGACGGTCGCGGCTTCGAGCACGAACAATGCGATGGCCGACGGATAACTCCACATCCGGCTGACGATCGGCAGCACGCACGCCACCAGCATCAGCCCCACCATCGTCAATCGGCGTCCGCCGAAGCGGTCCACGAGGCGCCCGTAAAAAGGATGCAGGGTGGTCGTGGCCACCGCGCCGGCGCCGAATACGAACCCGATGCGGGTTGGTCCGATCCCGAGCTTCGCGGAAAGAAACAGCGGCAGCACCGGTTCGAGCATGGTGATCGTCGCGGCGGCAGCCAGCACCGCCGCCGCGCATGCGGCCACCTCCGGCACGCGAAGGACGGTGGTGATCGCCACCCCATCGACAGATCGACGATGGGCCGGAATTTCGAGCCAACTGAACGCGACAGCGGTCACCAGCGCCAGCGCCGCCACGAACAGGAACGGCAATCGCATTCCGCCGGCTTCGTACAGCCAGCCGCCGAGGGTCGGCCCGAACATGAACGCGAAATTGGTGCCCGACATCACCAGACCCATGACCCGGCCGCGTTCGTCCTGGGCATACAGGTCGGCGACCAACGCAAAGCCGACGACCCACGTCACCGCGTCGGCCGCGCCCTGCGCCAGGCGGGCAGCGAACAGCCAGGGCAGCGTACGCGAGAACGCGAACAGTACAGTGGCAGCGGCCAGGACGAGCATCCCGCCGACCAAGGGCACGCGCCGGCCGATCCGATCCGACGCCGCCCCCATCGGCATCGAAACCGTCAGCAAGGTTACGCCAAATGACGCGAACAACAGCCCAATCATCGTCGGCGATGCGCCGAGATGGCGGCTCAGGTCAGGTAGTACCGGAACCGCAATCGAGTAAGCAACGATGTCGGTAAAGGTCGCGAGCGTGACGAGGGCGACAGCGGTGGAGCGGGAGTTGCGGATCGACACGTTGACCACGAGGTCACTTACCGGCGACGCTTGAGGATCAGGCAGCCGAGCGGCGGTACGGTCAAACGAAGCGACTGGTCGAAGCCGTGATCGGCGATCGGCTCGGTTTGAACGGTTCCACCGTTGCCGATATTTCCACCGCCATACAGCGCGGCATCGCTGTTGAGCAGTTCGGCGTACGACCCGGCCTCCGGCACGCCGATGCGATAGCCCGCGCGCGAGACCGGCGTGAAGTTGAACACCATCACGAGGAACTCGCGGGCGTCGTGGCCGTAGCGCACGATCGACACCACGCTGTTTTCGTTGTCGTTGCAGTCAATCCAGCGGAAGCCACCCGGATCGAAGTCGCGCTCGTAGAGCGCGGGTTCGCCGGCGTACAGGTGGTTGAGATCCTGCACGTAGCGCCGCATCCCGGCGTGCGCGAAATCATCGAGCAGGTGCCAGTCGAGACTGCGATCGTGGTTCCATTCGCGCCACTGCCCGAATTCGCTGCCCATGAACAGCAGCTTCTTGCCGGGATGGCCGTACATGTAGCCGTACAGCGTCCGCAGCGTGGCGTGCTTCTGCCAGACGTCGCCCGGCAGTTTGTCGAGCATCGCGCGCTTGCCGTGTACGACCTCGTCGTGTGAGAACGGCAGGATGAAGTTCTCGCTGTGCATGTACAGCGCCGAGAAGGTGATGAGCGTGTGGTGCCATCGCCGATGGATCGGATCCTCGTGGACGTAGTGGAGGATGTCGTGCATCCATCCCATGTTCCACTTGTATGTGAAACCGAGTCCGCCGAGGTGGACCGGACGGCTGACACCCGGCCACGAGGTTGATTCCTCTGCCGCGGTGATCGTGCCTGGATGTTCACCGTGGGTCAGGCTGTTCAACTGCTGCAGGAACCCGATCGCATCGAGATTCTCGCGTCCGCCAAAGCGATTGGGGATCCACTCGCCGGCCTTGCGCGAATAATCCAGGTACAGCATCGACGCGACCGCATCCACACGAAGGCCGTCAACGTGATATTCCTCGAGCCAGAACAGTGCGTTCGACAGCAGGAAGTTGCGGACCTCGTTGCGTCCGTAGTTGAAGATCAGCGTGCCCCAGTCCTGATGCTCGCCCTGCCGCGGGTCCTCGTGCTCGAACAACGCGGTGCCGTCGAATTGCGCCAGGCCGTGCGCGTCCTTGGGAAAATGTCCGGGCACCCAATCCAGGATGACTCCCAATCCAGCCTGGTGACACGCGTCCACGAAAAACTTGAAATCCTCGGGCGGACCGAAACGCGCGGTCGGCGCGAAATAGCCGAGGACCTGATAACCCCACGAGCCGGAAAATGGATGTTCCATCACCGGCAGCAGCTCGATGTGCGTGAAGCCCATCTCCTTCACGTACGGCACCAGCCGCGCCGCCATCTCGCGGTAGGTCAGAAAGCGATCGCCGTCCTCGGGTACGCGCATCCACGATCCGAGGTGCACCTCGTAGGTCGTCATCGGCTGCGCCAGCCATGCGGCCCGCTCCGGACGCGACGCCTGCCACGCCTGATCGCGCCAGCGATAGGTCGTGGTGTCGTGGACGATGGCAGCGGATTGCGGCGGCGCCTCGAACGCGCGGGCGAACGGATCGGTCTTCTTCAGAATCGCGCCGGTTCGCGTGCGGATTTCGAACTTGTACTTCTCCCCGTCCGGCAGGTCAGGGATAAACACCTCCCATACGCCCCCGGGCACGAGCAACCGCATCGGATGAACCCGGCCGTCCCAGCCGTTGAAGTCGCCGATGACGCTGACGCGGTCGGCGTTGGGCGCCCACACCGCGAAATGCACGCCGGTGGTCGAGCCGACGGTGATCCGGTGCGCGCCCAGTTTTTCGAACGCACGCTTGTGCGTGCCCTCGCCGAACAGGTGCAGGTCGAAGTCGGTCAGGACCCGCCCGTAGCGATATGGATCGTCGATCTCGATCACATGATCGTGGGGAAACGTGATCCGAAGACGGTAGTCGGGTGGGTCGTCGGTCCGGCTGAAGCCGGACACTACCGGGGTCGCCGCACTCACAGTCGCTGCACTCACCGTAGTGTCCGGCTTTAGCCGGACCTGATCCGCCGGCCGGACCTGATCGAAACGAACTTCGAACACGCCGGCAGGATGACGCCTGGTCATCGGCAGCAGCGCGCCGGTCGAAACCAGCCGCAGCTCCATCGACACCGCCGCCGGCTGAAAGGCGCGGACAACACCGTCGTGCGGACCGAGAATCGCGAACGGATCGCGGTGGACGCCAGCGGCCAGCGCCGCGATGGCCGAATCGAGCGCGCTGGGAGGGCTGACCGGGGGCACGCAGGAATCTTATCGGCTTTGGGGTGGAAAAAGTCCGGCTAAAGCCCGACACTAGCAAGTCCGGCTGAAGCCGGACATTACGACAGTCGCCAAATTCTACGACCGCCATATTCATTCGAGGAATAGATGCACAAATCCAAGGATTCCATCGGACGCCGTCGTTTCATCAAGACCGTGCCGGCAGCTGTCGCCGCCACCGTCACCCTACCCGCCATCGTCGAAGGTCAACGCGGCGGAGGCGCCCAGCCGCGTTTCGCCAAGGACGTGTTGAAGTGCGCCGAACAACTCGACGGCGTGTCCTTCACCGACGCCGAAGACGAGATGGCGGCGCCGAGCGTCAGCCGCAATCTCGATAGCTACGAGGAATTGCGCAAGCTGACCGTACCGCTCGACACGGAGCCGGCGATCACGTTCCGGCCATACCTGCCCGGCAAGCAGCCGACCGGCAAGTCGTCGCGCGGCGCGAAACTCGTGGTCGGCAAGGCGCCAGCCGTGCAGGTGACGCCCGGATCGCTCGAGGATCTGGCCTTCCAACCGGTCATGGTTCTCGCGTCGCTGCTCGAGAGCAAACGGATCACATCCACCGACCTGACGAAGATGTATCTCGGCAGGTTGAAGCGATACGGCGATCGACTGCACTGCGTCGTCACGCTCACCGAGGAGCTCGCGCTGGCGCAGGCGGCGACCGCCGATCGGGAGATCAAGTCCGGCAAGTACCGCGGTCCACTGCACGGCATCCCGTTCGGCGTGAAGGATCTCTTCGACACCAAGGGGATCAGGACGACGTGGGGTGCGAAACCGTACGAGCACCGGATTGCGGAAGTGGACGCGACCATCGTCGAGCGTCTGCGTGACGCGGGCGGCGTGCTGGTGGCGAAGCTGTCGATGGGCGCGCTGGCCCAGGGTGGCGTGTGGTTTGGCGGATCGACGCGGAATCCGTGGTCGCCGGACAACAGTTCGAGCGGATCTTCGGCCGGTCCTGGGTCGGCGACTTCGGCCGGCCTCGTCGCCTTCGCGATCGGCACCGAAACGCGCGGCTCAATCATCTCGCCGTCCTCGACCTGCGGTGTTGTCGGATTGCGGCCGACCTACGGTCGCGTCAGCCGCTACGGCGCGATGGCGCTGAGCTGGACGATGGACAAGATCGGACCGATGTGCCGGAGCGTTGAGGACTGCGCGCTGGTGTTCAATGCGATTTACGGCAGCGACGGGCGCGACGAGACATGTGTGGACGCGCCGTTCAACTGGAATCCCGAGACGCCGCTCAGCAGCCTGAAGATCGGCTACATCGCGAACGAGTTCGACGCGATCGGCGGCCCTGGAGGCGGTGGCGGCGGTGGCCGCGGCGGTGTGAGCCCGGAAGAAGCACGTCAGCGCGCCGAGGAGCGCAACCGGCTGCTGAAAGAGGCGCTCGATGTTCTGCGTGGAGCGGGTGCGAAACTCGAGCCGATGACGCTGCCGGAGTTTCCCGCCAACGCGATCGGATTCGTCCTGAGTGCGGAAGCGGCGGCGGCATTCGACGACCTGACGCGCAGCAAGGGGATCGACGAACTCACCGAACAGGGGCCGGGCGCCTGGCCGAACACATTCCGGTCGTCGCGATTCATTCCTGCGGTCGAGTACATCCGGGCGCAGCGGGCACGCACGTTACTCAATCGGCAGATGGACGCGCTGATGTCGAAATACGACGTGTTCCTGTCGCCGACGGGCAGCGCCAGCCTCGGTATCACCAACCTGACCGGACACCCGGCTGCATGTCTGAAGGCCGGTTTCGTGAACGGACTGCCGCAAGCGCTGATGATCACCGGGCGCCTCTACGACGAAGCGAGCGTGCTGCGCGTGGCGCTGGCCTACGAGCGGGCGACGAAGTGGCACACGATGAACCCGCCGCTCGACGACAACCTGAAGAATATGAAGACGGCCGAGAATCGGGGGATCGGCGATCGGGGGATCGGCGATCGGGGGATGGGCGACCGGACGGGCGACTCCGACTGGTAGGCGGGGTGTCGAGCGAACGGGCGATCGAGCCAGCAGCGATGTATTGAGATCGCCGATCGCCCGATCGCCCAATCGCAGATGTTATTTCTCGATCGTCGCCTTCTTGATGTAGTCCAGCTTGGGGAACTGCGCCTTCAGGTAGGCGTTGCCCTGCGACTGGATGCTGCCCTGGTTCGGCTTCTCGCCAGCGTCGGCGCTGATCTTGTCCACGGCGTCCATGCCGGAAACGACCTGGCCGAACGGCGCGAACCGCTGCGAGTCGAGGAAGCTGTTGTCCTTGTAGTTGATGAAGATCTGCGTCGAGCGCGAGTTCGGCGCGCTGGTCTGCGCGAAGGTCACGTAGCCGCGCTTGTTGCTCTCCTTGACCGGATCGTCCTTGATGCTTGCCTTGAACTTCGCCTGCATCGCCGGGTCGCCGGCGATCCCGAACTGGACCATGAAATTCGGCACGACGCGGAAGAAGCGCGCCTCGTCGAAGAAGCCGGCCTTGACCAGCGTGTAGAGATGATCCGCGGCGTTGGGCGCCCAGGCACGGTGCACTTCGACCACGAACGGTCCAGCGCTCGAGTCGAACTTCACTTTGTAGGTCGCCGGCGCCGTCTCATCGGCCTGTCCGAACGCGGTCAAACCGAGCGCTCCAACGGCCAGCGCAGTGGCCACGAACTTACGGATCATGCTTCGTCTCCTTGGAAAAAGTACCGTTCGCAATGTGCATGTAGTTTACAGGTACAGCGTGCCTTCGCCTGCCAGGACTGCCTCGCCGCCGACGCGCACGCTCGAGATCTGTCCGGCGGTCAGCCCAATCGAGATGTGCACGTGGCTCGGCCGGCCCATCCTGGCGCCTTGGAGGCTGAGCATCGCATCGGCCTTGTCGGCTCCGGCCAGACCGTATCGGACCAGGTAGCACCCAAGCGGACCGCTGGCGCTTCCGGTCGCCGGATCCTCCTCGATACCAAGTCCCGGTGCAAACATGCGGCTGTATGCCGTCGCGCCGTCGGGCCCTGGCTCCGCAGAAAACAGAAACACGCCGTGCGCGGTGGATTTCGAGGCCCGCAGGAGTTGGCCGATCGCTGCGCGATTCGGCGACGCCTCGTCCACGACCCGCCGCGACGCGAGCGGCACGAACACAAACGGGACACCGCAGCTGATGGACTGCACCGGCGCTGAAGCGCCAAGCAGGGCCGATACCGGCAGCGACAGCGCCTCGGCGGCGAGCCGCGCATCAGCGATCGGTTCGCTGAAGACCGGCAGCCCCTGCGTCATCCAGGCGAAGTTCAGCTCGTCGCCCTTCCAGATGAGCGACACCGGTGTCGGACCGACGCCGAGACCGAATACCAATCCGGCACGGGTCGCATCGATGACGCCGGTACGCGCCAGCGCGAATGTCGTGCCGATGGTCGGGTGACCCGCCATCGGCAGTTCCTCGCCAATCGTGAAGATGCGCATGCGGACGTCGGTGTCCTGGCGCTCGGCCGGCAGCACGAACGTCGTCTCAGAAAAATTCATCTCTTTCGCGATCGCCTGCATCGTCGCAGACGCCAACCCGCGGCCGTCGAGGAAGACGGCGAGCTGGTTTCCACCGAACAGCTGGCCGGTGAAGACGTCGTAGTGAAGGTAGCGGTATGATTTGGCCATGCTATACGCGCATTTTACGACGAGTGACGGCAAGTTCACGGTCAAGCTGTTCGACGCGGAGGCCCCGAACACGGTCGCGAATTTCGTGGGCCTGGCGGAGGGATCGAAGGAGTGGACCGATCCGCGAACCGGGCAAAAGGGCAAGAAGCCGTACTACAACGGCACAGTTTTCCACCGCGTGATCGACGGCTTCATGATCCAGGGCGGCGATCCGCTCGGGCATGGCACCGGCGGTCCGGGCTACAAGTTCGCCGACGAGTTCCACCCGACGCTGCATCACACCGGCGCCGGGATCCTGTCGATGGCCAACAGCGGTCCGAACACCAACGGCGGTCAGTTCTTCGTCACGCTCGCGGCAACGCCATGGCTCGACAATCGCCACAGCGTCTTCGGTGAAGTGGTCGAAGGTATGGATGTCGTCAAGAAGATTGGCGGCACGCCGACGAGCAAGCCGGGAGATCGGCCGCTGAAGCCCATCACCATCGAGTCGATCGTCATCGAAAAGAAATAGTGCGAGGTGCTTCGTGCGAGGTGCCTCGTGCGAACTGCTACGCGCCGTAGCGCCTGAGTAGCGCGGCCGCTTCGCGGTGGTTCTTTTCCGTTGCCAGCGACAGCGCCGTCAGCCCTTCGTTGTTGGCGGCGGCGACGTCGGCGCCTTGCGCCACCAGCGTCTTGATCGAATCGAGGTTGGCGTTGGCGGCGGCGAGATGCAGCGGCCGCCAGCCGGCGGCGTCGGCACCGTTGACGTCGGCGCCCGCGCCGATGAGCAGTCCGGCGACCAGTTTGTGGTTGCCGGCCAGGGCGGCGTGCAGCGGGGTGTTGCCGTTCGGGTTGCGCGAACGGGCGGACACGTCGGGGTCGCGGGCCAGGAGCATCTCGACGATTTTCGCGTGGCCGAAGAACGCCGCCAGATGCAGCGGCGTCCAGCCGTCACCGCTGTAATGGCCGAGCGCGGATGGATCGTCGGCGAGCAGGCGTTCGACCCGTTCGACTTCGCCGGCCGCGCACGCTTCGAACAGCGACAACGCGGCCCCTCGGGCCACCAGCAGGTTCACTATTTCCTTTTGGCGATGGTAAACAGCGGTTAGGATCGCGCTTTCACCCGTTCGGCTGCGCGCGTCGATGAGCGTCGGATCGCCCGACACCATCGCCTTCACGCGTTCAAACTCACCAGCCTTAATCGCGTCAATGAAGGCGGCGCTACTGGAAGTGGCTTCCGGCATGCTCCGATTCTATCCCGGCCGGCCGGGCGTGACCGGCTTCCTGACAGCGGGAATCGCCGCCCTGATGCTCCTGAGCGGACGTGCGAACGCGCAGCCACCGACGCAGCCACCGGCGCAGCCAGCGATCGAGAAGCGGCCGCCGCTGGGCGCGACACTCACCGTCGATACGCTGGGCATTCTGCCGGTCACCGAGAGCGTGTTCTCGCTCGCCGACACCGTCGTGCCTGACACGATCGTCGACCGAATCCAGCCCGGAGCTTCGAATCCCGGCTCGGCCGCACGCTTCGGCGCGCACGGCAGCACCTGGACGCAGACCGCCTTCCGCGTCGGCGACGTGGACATCACCAATCCGATCGGCAACGGCGCGCCCTTGCTTATTCCCGGCGTCGAGTCCTGGGACAGCGTGCAGGTTGCAACCGGTCTGATGCCGATTGACGTCTCCGCGCCGGGCGTGGCCGTCACCCTCCTGCCGCGACGGCCCGCGTCGTCTGAATGGATGCGCAGTTTGCAGTTCATCGGTTCGCCCCCCGCCTTCAACGCCGGCAGCTCCACCGCATCGCCGCCCGCGATTTCGCGAGTCAACTCGTGGGTGAACGGGGATCTGTTTCTGAGCGGACCGCTGGTTCCCGAAAAAGTCGGCGCTTTGCTGTCGGCGTCGTGGACGCACTCGACGCGGTTCGATCGGAGCGATCCCGTCACGCTCAACAGCAGCCTGGCATCCGCGTTCTTTAACCTCGTCAGCACGCCCACCAAGGTGGACGAAATCCGAATCGTCGGGTGGGTGCAGCGCGCCCGCGATGCCGCAGCCAACGGTCTGGTGTACGGCCAGCCTGACGCCGCTCAGCACAACAGCGGATTGCATCTGCAGAGTGCGTGGCAGCGAGTCCTGGGGAACGGTGACACCGGCGTGCGCCTCTTTGGCAGCTACACCATCGGCCGGCGCTCGACGGATCTCCTGTCACTTGGTTCAGTCGTCGCCGACAGCGTCACCGGCGTCCCGATTCCCGATCTGCTGAACCCCGGCGTCGGCGGCGATCACACATGGACGTTCGGTGGACGGTTGAACAAATCGATGACCATGGGCAACGGGACCAGGAACGACGTCCTGGTGGGGCTCGACTACACCGGCGCCTCGTCAACCAATCAGGCGATCCCACCCAGCCGGGTCGGCGAACTGGTGAACGGCATTCCGGCGCGCGTCTGGGACTTCACCGATCCGGCCGCGATTTCGCAATGGCGGTCGTCGAACATCTCGTTTTTCGCGAGCGACACGGTCGCGCTCCTGCCAAGCCTGACCATCGATGCGGGATTCCGCTTCGAAGCCATCAACGGTTCCGCGGAAGGGGCCACAACGCCGGTGAGCTGGCGCAACGTGATGCCCCGCGCCGGCTTTCACTGGGCGATGCTCGACTTCTGGCATCTCGCGGCGTTCGGCCAGTACGGACAGTACGCGCACCGGCTGCCGCTCGCGGCACTTGCTTACGGCGATCCAGCGGCGGCAACCGCGGCCGTCTACCGATGGACGGCGACGACGCCAGGGTTGCCGCAGCCGGATGCGATTGGTCCTCTGGTCGAACGCTGGGGGCCCGGTACCGGTGGCGATCCTTCGTTCTCCGCGATCGATCCGGGACTGAAGCGGCCGGTGATGCACGAAGCGGTGCTGGGATTTGAAGCACACCCGATCCCGTCGGCGTTCTTTCGTCTGTCCGCGATCGGCCGGCGGGAGACCAACATCATGGGCGTGGTCAACGTCGGCGTGCCGCTTTCGAGCTACACCACGGTGAGTGTTCCCGATCCGGGCGTGGACACGGCCGGCTCCGGCGACGATCAGACATTGATCTTCTACAACCGCTCGCCGGCCACGTTCGGTGGCGACCGTTATCTGCTGACCAACCCGGCGAATCCTGCGGGCGACGAGTCGACGTTCGTCGGCGCGGAGCTGGTCGGCCAGCTGCGCCATCAGAACTTCTTCGCGATGGCCGGCGTGACGGCCGGACGATCGGAGGAGATTGCCGGTAACCGCGGTTTTGGCCCGCTCCAGAATGACGAAGGCGTGCTCGGCGACGTTTATGCGAATCCCAACTCCGGCACCAATCCGGAAGGTCGTGTCTTCACCGAACGCGGCTACACCATCAAGACCGCGCTGACCTATCTGTTCTCGCACGACTGGTCGATCAGCGCGATCGGCCGTTATCAGGACGGTCAGCATTTCGCGCGCATCGTGATCGAACCGGATCTGAATCAAGGCGCCGACTTCGCGCGCGCGTTCCGCAACGGCCGCACCCGCTTCAGCTTCTCGATGACGGTGGACGCGCGCCTGCAGAAGACGTTCACCATCGCCGATCGCAAACTGACGGCGATGATCGACGCCTACAATTTATTCAATCAATCGCTCGAGGTCGAAGAGTATTCCGTGACCGGACCCTCGTCTCGACTCACCACGGCGGTCCAGCCGCCGCGCGTGCTGATGCTCGGAGTTCGTCTGCCATTTTGAGATGACGGGACGGGAGGCCAAGTACGCCTCCCGACGTTGGGGTGGGTCATTTTTCGTCCCGCAGAACGCGGAACGAGGCTGGCGATCGTTCTTTAGAGCAATCAGCGTGCCGATGGCATCGAGCTCGTGCCCCCGGCTTTTCTCAATAAAACGGCCGCTTTTTCGTTCGTGGCAACTCATCCTCACCCGCCAGCTCGACCGAGATGGGCAATGCGATACGCACATGTGGTCGCCGTGTCCATCGCGATCGGCTGACGAAGCGCGTCTCGATCAGCACCGAATGCCACACTCAAGGCTCGGCGTTAATCACCGTCAGTTCGTGTTCCATCTTCGTCGGCGTGAGCGTAATCTCCTGCTCGTTCCCGGGGCCGGCCACGACTTTCGACAAAAAGTAGCGGCCGTCGAACTTGTCGAACACCAGCTGTGGCGCGGTGAACGGCTCGCGGGACGTTGCCGGCTGCG
This sequence comes from Vicinamibacterales bacterium, assembly GCA_036497895.1. Classification (GTDB taxonomy): domain Bacteria; phylum Acidobacteriota; class Vicinamibacteria; order Vicinamibacterales; family CAVVIG01; genus CAVQFC01. The sequence goes on from DASXIR010000118.1 coordinate 14,753, forward strand.
CCAGCGTCACTGCGCTGAATCGCCCATCGCTTCTCTCCACTGACATCACCCCGGTTACGTCGGCGATGCTCTGCACGGTGTAGCTGCCCGCCGGCATCACGGTTTCGCCGACGATGAAGTCGAACGGAATACTGGCGACCACTCGCGTCTGCGCGCTGGCGATCGACACACCGGCTGCGCTCATCACCACAACGGCGGCCAACACACGAGCCGCCGCATTCCCGCTTACTCTGATCGCGTTGCTCATCCTGCTCATGACTGCCTCACTCTCCTTCAGCGCTGGCTCTCATTCAGGTTCGACGGAGCAGAGTTGACCGAGTTGCGACCAACTGGTGACACGCTGGTGACAGCATGTCTCGTCATGTGTTCTCGGCTGGAGCGCGACGATTTCTTTCCGCCCTCCTGACGCTCACGCTCGTGCTCGATTGGTGACACGACGACATCGTTCGACGACACCGACACTGCGCACAATAAGGCGCAGCGCGCGCTCTCCTCTCGGCCTCGCGTGCGTCGGCCGGCACACAACGCGCGGCACAGCGGTTGCCCAATTGGAAAGTGAGCAGTTGATGCCGCGACGTCACAGGTCGTCTCCGAAAGTCAGCGCGATCGCACTCCTGACGAAATGTTGTCGAACTGCTTATGACATTCGCGGACGGAGGATGGTATGCGATCGATCGTGACGGCGATGACATTGACTCTTCTCATGGCGGCGCCGCTGCTGGCGCAATCCGAGCGCGGTTACCTGAACGGCGCCGGCGGCTTCACTACGACGTCGGAGACGACGTCGGGCGACTACTTGATCGAGGGCGGCTGGCGGATCGCTCCGAACCTGATGGTGTTCGGCAACTTCGGCCAGTACCACAACCTGCAGCCGTCAGACGTCCAGCCGGCCGTGGACACCACCACCGGATTACTGTCCACCAGCCTCGGGCTGACCGTCACCGGCACCGCCCGCGTGCCGGCGACGTACTCCGTCGGCGGCCTCCGCTACCAGATTCCGATGTCATCGCACTTCACGCCGTACGTGCTCGGCGGCGTCGGGTTCGCGCACCTCTCGCCCACTGCAGATTTCACGTTCAACAGCGGCAGCGGCACGCTGCCCGACGGCAGTACGCCGACGACCGGCGCCAATGTCACCGCCGCTCTGGTCAGCGCCGGAGACTTCACCGCGCCGCCCTCATCGACCGCTTTCATGTACACGCTCGGCGGCGGCGTGGAGGTTCCGGTGACCGCGCATTGGGCGGCCGACATCGGCTACCGCTTCTCGCGGATCGAAGCCGACGACCCGCTGAACGCGCAGGGCCTCACGTTCGGATTTGGCTATCGCTTTTAGACAAGGAGACACGTCATGTACATCATCGCGCTCGCTTTGACGCTCGCCCTCGGAGCGCCGCCGGATCTTTTTTCCATTCAAACGGATCTCCAGGGGCTGTATGACGAGATCAGCCAGGCCGTGCTCCAGTTCGCCACCACCCAGGATGCTGATCAGTTTTACCAGGTGCTCTACACCCCGGACTGGGCCTTCGTCGATGCTGCGGGTCAGCGCCACGCGTGGCCGGAAATGCGCGATCAAATCATGCACGCGGGTCCGGTCGAATCGACTGAGCAGCCAATCCAGAAGCTCGCGCTGGTGCCCGGCGGCGCGGTCACCACGGTCAAAGCGTCAACCACCCGCGCCATCGTCGACACCGAAGGTCGCTACGGAAAGCCCGGCGAATCACACATGCTCGACGAAAAGATTACCTACCGCGACACCTGGGTGCAGGTCGGCGATCAGTGGAAACTGAAGCTTCGCGAGCAGGTCGGGCCGCCAAGAGTACAGGTCGACCCGTCGATCTACTACTGATCGCGAGGCACGCCGCGCTGGTCTTTTTCGGCGGCGCCGGCGCGTGTTTTCGCGCACAATTCGTCGGATGAGGATATCGACGTTTCTTGCCGTCGCGCTGACGCTGGCCGCGGCACGCCCCGCGGCCTCGCAGACCGCGGCACCGCATTCAGCCGAGCATCACGAGTTCGTGATCGCCAACTTTCATACCGAAAGCGGCGTCACGCTTCCGAAAGCGCGCGTCGTCTACGGAACCTACGGCCACCCCAACGCGGCGCGGGACAACGTCGTGCTGCTGCCGTCGCACTACATGGCGAACCACCATGGCTACGAGTGGCTGATTGGCCCGGACCGTGCGCTGGATCCGGCGACGCTGTTCCTGGTCGCAACCGAGCTGTTCGGCAACGGATTCTCGTCGTCGCCGAGTAACACGCCGGAGCCGTTTCATGGTCCGCGCTTTCCGGTGATGACGATTCGCGACAACGTTGACGCGGTCCACCGGCTGCTGGTCGAAGATCTCAAGGTCACTCACGTGCGCGCCATCATCGGCTTCTCGATGGGCGCGGAGCAGGCGTTTCAGTGGGCGGTCAGCTATCCGACGTTCGCGGATCGCATCGTCGCCACCTCCGGTACAGCGAAAGCGTGGCCACACGGCATCGTCCGGCTCGAAGGCCAGATCGCGGCGCTCACGACCGACCCGGCGTTCAAAGGCGGCGACTACACCGAGCCTCCGAAGAAAGGAATCGAAGCGTACGGCATGGTGTGGCTCGGCTGGTTGTACTCGCAGGAATGGTGGCGGCGCGAACTGTGGAAGACCAACGCGCCCGATCGCACGCTCGAGCAGGAAATCGAAAGCCGCCGCAAGACATTTTTTGCGAACAATGACGCCAACGACCTGATTCTGCAGGCCCGCACCTGGCAGAGACATGACGTCGGAACCACGCCGGGATTCAACGGCGACGTCGAGCGGGCGCTCCGATCGATTCAGGTCCCGGTTTTGTACATGCCGTCGGAGACCGACCTGTATTTTCCGGTCGGTGATGCCCGGTTCGAGGCCCAGTTCATCCCCCACGTGTCGCTGCTGCCGATTCCGTCGCTGTGGGGTCACCCCGCCGGCGCCGGCGGTAACCCAGCCGATCGCGCGTTTCTCAACGACAACATCGGACGATTCCTCGCCGGCAACGCCGTTGGAGGTTCGCCCAGGCGATAGTTGACAACCACGCGGAGAGGACGAAAATTGGCCTATGCGTAACCACCCTCTGGCTGCTTTCGTCGGATCCGTCACGGCGGCGATCGCGGCCGTCGTTGTGATCCCGGTTCCGCTTCTTGCCCAGACGCCGGCGGTGAAGAAGCCGGCCACGCCGTACGTCGCGCCCCGCACAGCGGATGGGCACGCCGATCTTCAGGGCGTCTACGATGTTGCGACGATGACGCCGGTGGAACGGCCGAACGGTGCCAATCTGATCCTGACCGAGAAGGAAGCGGCGGCGCTCGAACAGTACGAGGCCGATCGCCAGGTGAAAAACGACGCGCCGCTCAAAGGCGATCGCGAAGCACCACCGGTAGGCGGCGATACCTCGCCCACTAAGTCGTATCTCGAAGTGCTCGAACGCGCCGGCGGCGGCGTGGTCGGCGGCTATAACAATTTCTGGCTCGCCGGCGGCACCAAGATGATCATCGTGGACGGTCAGAAGCGCAGTTCGCTGGTCGTCGATCCTATCGACGGCAGAGTGCCGGCGATGAAGCCGGAAGCGCGGCGGCGAAACGCGGCGTTTCTCGCCGGCGCGGTGTCGCCGGACGCGGCCGAAGGCGCGGCCGCGGGACCACCCGGAGCGTTCGACGGTCCGGAAGTTCGGCCGCTCGCCGAGCGCTGCCTGCTCGGGTTCGGCTCGACGTCGGGACCGCCGACGCTGCCGAACTACTTCTACAACAACCTCAAACAGATCGTGCAGACGCCGACCTCGGTGATGATCCTCAACGAGATGGTGCACGACGCGCGGGTGATCCGGATCGGTGGTCCACATCTGCCGCCAACCATCCGGAAGTGGATGGGCGATTCGGTCGCGCATTGGGACGGCGACAGCCTGGTCATCGACACCACGAACTTCACGAACAAGACCCAGTTTCGAGGCTCGAGCGATCAGCTCCACGTCATCGAGCGACTGACCCGCACCGGGCCGGGGACGCTGCTCTATCGCTTCACGGTCGAGGATCCGCAGACATGGGATTCGGCCTGGTCTGGCGAGTATCCGTGGAACGCGACCGCCGAGAATCTCTACGAATACGCGTGCCACGAGGGCAACTATTCGCTGGGCGGGATGCTGCGTGGCGCACGGGCCAGGGAAGCCGAGGACGCGGCGAAATCAGGCAAACAATAAGGTCACTGCGCGTTCGAGCTGCGCCGACGTAAACGGTTTGGACAACAGTGGCGCGCCGCTCTCGCGAATGCGCCGCTGCGCCTCCGGCCCCGCGATGTGGCCTGACATGAGGATCAGCGGCAGCTTCGGCCGCAGGGCTCTGGCCGATTCCGCCAAATCGAGACCGCTCATACCCGTCGCCAGCACGATATCGGTCAGCAAAACGTCCGGAGCGCCCGGCCCCTGCAACAGCAGCAGCGCCTCGGTGGCACCCTCGGCGACCAGCACTCGGTGGCCGAGATTCTCGAGTTGCCGGCGCACGACGTGACGGACGTCCGCTTCGTCCTCCACGATCAGCACCGTCCGCTTGATCGCGGGCTTGCCGATCGGATCGAGCTCCACCGCGTCCGGCAATGGTTCGCTGGCGGCGAGCGGAAGGAACAGTTTGACCGAGGTGCCCCGGCCGACCGCCGAGGTCACCGTCACAGTTCCGCCGGACTGCCGGGCGAAGCCGTACACCATGCTCAATCCCAGCCCGGTGCCGCGGCCGCTTCCCTTGGTGGTGAAGAATGGCTCGAACACGCGCGCCAGGACGTCCGGCGGCATGCCACAGCCGGTGTCGTCGATCTCGATCAGTGTGTAACGTCCCGGCGCAAGATCGTCGTCGTTCCTCGGCGGCGAACCGATCGTCGCCGTGGACGTGCGGATCGTGAGCGCGCCGCCCTCGGGCATCGCGTCCCGCGCATTGAGCGCGACGTTCAGCACCGCAGCTTCGAGCGCAGCCGGATCCGCGAATGCCATTCCTGCTTCGTGCGTGGCGGTGGTGGTGACCTGGATCGTGGCTCCAAGCGTGCGGCTCAACAGGCGGACCACCCCGCTGACCAGCCCGTTGACGTCCACCGGTTGCGGGTTCAGCAGCCGCTGGCCCGAAAACGACAGCAGGTGACTGGTGAGCTCCTTGCCATGGAGCGTGGCCCGCACCACGGCGTCGATGATCTCGTCGGTCTGGGTCTGGCGCGGCAGCAGGATCCGCAGCAGTTCGGCATTGCCGAGGATGATCGCGAGGATGTTGTTGAAGTCGTGCGCGATGCCACCGGTCAGCTGTCCGACCGCTTCCATCTTCTGCGACCGGAACAACGCGTCCCGCGTCGCCGCCAGCGTCTCGTTCGCCTGGGTCAGCTCGGTGATGTCGTGCGAGATGCCGTACACACCGAGGATGGTGCCGTGCGGATCGCGGTAGACGCCCTTGGTCACCAGATAGGTCTGAGGACCGGCTTCTCCGGTCGCGGTTCCCTCGAATGCCTGCGCTTCACCGGTCGCCAGCACACGGCGATCGGCGTCGACGAAATTACGTGCATCCTCGGCGGGGTACAGCTCGAAATCGTTGCGGCCGACGATGTCGGTGACCGACTTGCCGATGAAACGGACGAACGCCTCGTTCACGAGTACGTAGCGACCTTCGAGATCCTTGATGAAGATCGCGTCCGGCGTCGCTTGGATCACCGCCTGCAGAATGTCGTAGCTGTTGGGGATCGCCATCCGGCTACCGGACATTATGAAGGTCATCGCCTGCGGTGCAACAGGGATGGCCGGCGAGGCCCGGGGCGGGAATGCCGGTTGGACGCGCCGCATCGGAGCCGGAAATGCCCGGTGTCTGGCGCGCTCCTTTCAAGGCCGCGGCGGATGGTCGAGAACCGCGGGGTCAGCCTCGCGTCACGGCGTGACTGAAATCGCCTGTCCCCAGAGCGGGAGGCCGCTCTGTGCGTCGTAAAGTTGCACGGTCACGGTCGTCAGGACGGTCACCGCGGTGGTGGTCATCGCAAACTGGAACGTGGTGCTCGACGGCGGCACCATGATGGCGGGCACGGTCACGCTTGGATCGCTGCTCGCGCCGACCAGCTTCCAACCCTGTGGGGGACTCGGCCCCGAGAGCGTGCCGGTGCACTGTACGGTTGCGCCTCCGCTCGGTGTGGTCGGTGAACACGACACCAGCACGATGCTGGGGTACGCGACCACGGTCAGCGTCGCGGACTGCGAGGCGCCGGCGTAGGTCGCGGTGATCGCGGCGGTCGTCGTCGGCGGCGCGTTGGTCGTGTTGATCGTGAATGTTTGCGAGGTGGTGCCTGGTGTGACGATCACCGTGGCCGGCACCATCGCGCTCGGGCTGCTGCTCGACAGCGCCACCACGGCGCCGCCATCAGGCGCGGGCGACGGCAGGCTGACGGTACCGGTGACGGCGAGGCCGCCAGGCACCGACGTGACCGGAACCGACAGCGCGATCACGCCGATCGTGAAGCCAGCCGTTTGCGTCACCCCTCCGTAGTTCGCGATCACGGTCGCCAGTACCGGTGACGGTCCGCCGGTGGTGTCAACCTGGAAGGTCTGGCTGATGTTGCCCGAC
>DASXIR010000119.1:0-23458 GCA_036497895.1 Vicinamibacterales bacterium
TTAGTACCGGTACTCGTTAGGGTCGCGCTTCTTCGGCGTGCGGCGAAGTTTGTAGAACGTGCAGTCGGGGCACCAGGCTTCCGGATCGAAGCCGGTCGTGCCAGCCATCGGCAGCACGTCGCGGTGGCCGCAGCATTCGGGACCGTCTTCGGGCGGACGCCGCCAGCGGCACGACTTGAATCGCACCACGGCGGCCGATACACCGGGCGCCTCGGCGCCGGACTGGGCCTCGAGCGGCTCAGGAGCGATCGGCTGCGACGCGCTGAATGGATCTGACATTTCGTCTTTTTATTCTAAAACAACGCCAACGGATTTCGCCAGGAACGCGAGCGCACGCCGCTCTTCCGGTGCGACCAGCGTGATCGCCTGTCCCACAGCGTCCGCGCGTCCGGTACGGCCGACGCGATGCACGTAGGCGTCCGGCGAATCGGGCACTTCGTAGTTGATCACCGTGTGAATCGCATCGATGTCGAGACCTCGCGCGGCGATGTCGGTCGCGACCAGCACCTTGTACTTGCCGCCCTTGAATCCTTCGACCGCAATGCGTCGCTGATCCTGGCTGCGATCGGCGTGCAGGGCGGTGCACTTGACGCCGGCCGCCGCCAGCCGGCGGGCCAGGCGATCAGCACCGATCTTCGTCCGCGTGAAAATCAACACCGGCCCTTCAGGACGCTTGAGGTGATCGATCAGCCAGTTGACCTTGTCGTTGGCGCCGACCGCCTCGACCCGGTGGGTGATGCTCTTGGCCGGCGCGCTGCGCTGCCCGACCTGCACGTACTTCGCGTTGCGCGTGATTTCGAGCGCCTGCTCCACCACTTCATTCGGCATCGTCGCCGAAAAGAGGAGGGTCTGACGGACCGCCGGCATGGCCGTGATGATGCGGCGGACGTCGGGCCAGAAGCCCATGTCCATCATCCGATCCGCTTCGTCGAGGATCAGCAGCTCGATGCGGCTCAAGTCGGCGTTCTGCTGACGCATGTGATCCATCAGCCGGCCCGGCGTGGCGACGATGATGTCGACGCCGGCTTTCAGGGCGCGTTCCTGCATGCCCATCTCGACGCCGCCGTAGACCGCGGCGCTGGTGACGCCGGTGTGATAAGCGAGGCCGTGGATTTCGTCTTCGATCTGGACCGCCAGTTCGCGCGTCGGCGCCAGGACCAGGACACGGCTCTTGATCGTCTCGCCAGCCGCCGGTGTCCGCGCGCCGGACGTCAGAATCCGCTGCAGCGTCGGCACTACGAACGCAGCTGTCTTGCCGGTGCCGGTTTCGGCACAGGCGATCAGATCATCGTTGCCGAGCGCCAGCGGAATGACGGCTGTCTGAATCGGCCGGGTGTCGACGTAGCCGAGGTCGCGGATGCCTTCAAGCAGGCGCGGATCGAGAGCCAGGCTCGCATACGGTACCGGAGTGGTATCGCAGGGCGTTGGTTCGAGCGCCGGCACCGTGGACGCGCGGGGCGCGTGAGTGTGCTGAGGCTTCCGCGAACCACCGGGCCGCCCACCGGAACGGCGGCGGGGACCGTGGCTCGAGCGACCCCTGTCGGTTGTGTTCGAGTTCAAACTTGTTTCTGGCTAGCGTGCGCGGAAGGTGATGATGCCTCGGACCGGATCGTACGGCGATACGCCAACGGTCACGCGATCGCCCGGAACCACCTTGATACGGAAGCGGCGCATCCGGCCGCTGAGCTGTGCCAGCACTTCGTGGCCGGCGTCGCATTGCACCCGGTATAACCCGCCGCTATGAACGGCGACCACGGTGCCTTGCATGTCAATGAGATCATCCTTGCTCAACTGCTAGCACGTCCTTTCATTCAAACAAAGATTGTGCCACATATTGAGCCGGTTTATCCAGTTATGTGCTCATTTGGTATTGATTGCCGCTTGGACGGGAGGACCGTTCCAAAAAAAGTAATCCGGCCAATGGGGTTGGTGCGGATCCCACTGACCGGATGCCCTGATTTACATGACCGCCTCGGCGCTTAACGCCAGTGTCCATTCGTCATGTAGTAGCCGTGGTTGTTATGCGACCAGTGCGGCGACACCCACACGGCATGATGATGCGGCGGGCGATTCCAGTGTCCGGGAACCCACACGTACCGGTTGTGGTCCCAACGGTGATAGCCACCCACCCAGACATAGCCTGGTCCTGGCGCGACGACCCGGGTTTCGACAATCGGTGCGGGCGGCCCGATCCTGACATATACGCGAGTCGACGCGGATGCGTCGGACGCGGTGAGCGTGCCGGCAACAATTACTGCCCCAAGAAGCGCTCGATAGCCTCGACTGATTCCCATTTGGAACCTCCTCATCTCTCTGTCTAAAGAGGCTGCAAAATCCGTCCCTGGTTTGTGCTGCGGATTTTTGGTCAGGTGTGCCTCTAAATATCCCGCCTGAGCGGATGAGTGTCCGTTTAATGAGACATTCCGAGCTCACGCACAGCAACTTCGACCTGCTGAGCCAGAGTCTGGTAGTCCTCGCCGATGAGCCGGAGTGGAGAACCGAATTTGACAGTCACGCGACCGGGCCGCGCCATGTGATAGCCAACACCGAGGATGTGCTGCAGGCCGTCGATATAGACCGGAACAACCGCGGCGCCAAGACGCGACGCGATCATCCCGATGCCGGGCCGGAACGTGTCGATGGCGCCGGTTTCGGACCGTCGTCCTTCGGGGAAGATGAGCACGGAGTCACCACTGGCCAGCAGCTCGCCGATGTAGCGCAAGGTTTGTCGCGCACCTGCTTCCCGCTGCGGGAGCGGAAAGGCGTTGAACAGCAACACCGCGAGGTAGTAGTTCAGGCTGTTGGTGAACCACGCGAGCCGGCCGTGCCTGGCCGGAAAGAAATGCGCCGCGAACATTTCCTTGCCCATCGCAGGGGCGACCGCGTGACGCCAACGGCTCGGCAGCGCCGCCATGATCACCGGGCCATCCATGAAACTCTGGTGATTGGCCGCGAAAATCACCGGACCGTCGAGATCGCGCAGGTGCTCGAGGCCGGAGACGCGCATCCATGCAAAGACGCGCGCAAGCGGCAGAATCCACGTCGACAGGTTGACCCGTCGCACCGCGCGCGCCAGCCACGAACGATTCCACGCCGGAAAGTTCACCGGTTCGGACGGCGCCGTGTCGCTGGTCGCCGCGTGTGCCATCAGCGATCGCAGCTGGCCGAGGTCTTTTGCCTGAGCGAACGACCCTTCATCCACGCGCGTGTTGAACGCATCCTCGAGTGCGACCATCAGCTCTACTCGATCGAGCGAGCTCAGGCCCAGCTCTTCGATCGTCGTGTCGGGCGACACATCCGCTCGTCCCGCATACTTCGCGATCAACGCGGCCAGCACATCGCCGCCGCCCGACGGCGACTGCGGCGCAAGGCCGCCGCCGCGCGCCCACTCACGAATCGCGGCGCGTTTGAGCTTGCGCGTGCCTTCGGTGCGCGGCAGTTCCGGCTCGGGCCACACCAGCGCGCGCCGGATCTTCTGATGGTCGTCCAACGTGCTGTTGGCCTGTCGAACGACGGCGTCGGGATCCGCGCCCGGATCGAGCACCAGTACCGCGTGCACGCGTTCTTCAGTTCCCAGCGTCAGGCCGATGACCGCCGAATCGCGGACGCCCGGTACCTGGTTCAGCGCACGCTCGACGTCTTCCGGAAACACGTTCAGCCCTTCCGGCGTGACGATCATTTCCTTCTTGCGGCCGCGGATGTACAGCTGGCCGTCGGCCGCGATTTCGCCGATGTCGCCGGTGTGGAACCATCCGTCCTCGAACGCTGTCGCGGTCTCCGCATCAGCGTTGAAGTAGCCCTGCGTGACGTTCTCGCCTCGCACGAGAATCTCTCCATCGGCCGCGACCTTCATCTCGACGCCTGCGATGGCCTTTCCGACCGATCCCTTCTTCGTGCCGAATGGATGATTCAAGGTCACGATCGGCGCCGTTTCGGTCAGCCCGTAACCCTGAATCACCACGAAGCCCAGCTCGGACCAGAATGCTTCGAGTTCCCCGTCGAGGGGCGCGGCGCCGACGACGAAGGCCCAGAATTTCATGCCGAAGGCGCGATGCAGGCGCCGATAACGCCACCAGCGCTTCGCGACATGGATGCCGGACTTGCTGGCCGCGTCCTTTGCGATCGGATCGACACGTACGACATGTTCGCGAAGTACGTCGAGAATCTTCGGCACCGACACGACCACCGAGATCCGCCGGCGTTTCACCAGCGTGACAATTTCCACCGGGTTGAAGCCGCGCATGAACACGACGGTTCCCGGCAGCATCGGCGGGATGAAGGTCGCCATCGCCTGACCGAACATATGGCTGAGCGGGAGGAGGTTCAGGAACCGCAACGGGAAAAACGGCCGTCCCCACTTCCGATACTTCAGGACTTCGCGCTCGACCGGCACGATGTTCGCCAGCACGTTGCGGTGGGTGATGACCACGCCCTTCGGTTCGGCGGTCGCGCCGGAGGTGAAGATGATCTCGACCAGGTCGTCGCGCCCGATCGCAACCACCGGCGGCGTCCCGTCGCTCCAGTTAAGGTCTTGAAGCCGCCAGACCGGCACGCCGCCCTTGCTGAAATCCACCGTCGGGACGTCCTGGCCGACCAGCATCAGTTTGGCGCCGACAATGCGCGTCACTCGATCGAGAAAATCGGGCGATGCTCGATAGTCGACCGGGACGACGATGATGCCGTTGAGGAGACAGCCCCAGAACGCGACGATCCATTCGGGACGGTTCTCGCTCCAGAAGACAATTTTGTCTCCCTTGCGAATGCCGAGCGCGTGGAGACGCGCCGCACAGCCGCGCGCTGCACGCGCGACTTCCGCGTACGAGTAGCCGCGGCTGCGGAAGCCATCGTCGTATACGAGGAACTCGCCGCGCGCGGTGGAGAGGTCGGCGAAAAAGTCAATCAGCGTGTCGCGGGCCACCTGTGAACTATGATAAGCGACCGCGATGCGAATCTTCCTGACCGGCGCGACCGGTTACATCGGATCCGCCGTGCTCGACGCGCTGGTGCGCGCCGGTCACGACGTGACCGCGCTCGTACGTGACAACGAGAAGGCTCGCCGCGTCGGCAAGCGCGGCGGTCATCCAATCATCGGCAACCTGGCCGATCCCGACTCGTTTCGCGCCAGTGCGGACGGTCAGGATGGCTACGTCCACGCCGCGTTCGACACGACGTCGGGCCGCGGTCCGGAAATCAACCAGGCGGCGCTCGAAACGCTGATTACTTCGGCCAGGCGTCCACGCACAGCCAATGCGGCGACGACGCCGGCGCGGCGATTTCTGATCTACACGTCGGGCGTATGGGTGCTTGGCAGGAGCCCGGAGCCGGCCGACGAAGGCGCCCCGATCAATCCGATCGCGCTTGTCGCCTTTCGACCCGCGCAGGAGCAGTTCGTGCTCGATGCCGCGAACCATCAGTTGCGGACGATTGTGGTCCGGCCCGGAGTCGTGTACGGCGGCGGCAGGGGAATGGTGGGCGACATCTTCAAGTCCGCCAGCAACGGGCTGGTCCGCGTCGTCGGCGACGGCAACAACCACTGGCCGCTGATCTACGATCGCGATCTGGCCGATCTCTACGCCCGGATCGTCGCCAACCCCGACGCCAGCGGCGTCTACCACGCCAACGACGAAGGCGACGAGCGCGTCAACGACATCGTCGGCGCGATTCGGCCGTACCTGCCAGTGAAGCCGGATGTCCGCTACGTGCCAATCGAGGAAGCGCGCAGCAAGATGGGCCCGTTCGCTGACGCGCTCGCGCTCGACCAACTGGTGCGCAGCCCGCGCGCCCGGGCGCTCGGCTGGACGCCGACCCTGCACTCGGTGGCCGGCAACGCGGCGCGGCTGCTCGAGGAATGGCGGGCCTCGCGGAGTTAGCGTCGATCGCGCGATGCGTCAGCCGAGGGAACGTCAGCCGAGCGACGCCGGAACGAAATAGAACGCCAGCGCGAGAATCAGATAGATCGACAGCAGCAACAGGCCTTCCACCCAGTTGCTCTGGCCATCCGCCACCACCGTCGAGGTCGCCAGCACCGAGAGCGCGATTGCGGTGATCTCGAAGGCGTCGAACAACAGCGACATCGGCCGCCCAATCGCGAAGGAGTAGAGCACCAGCGCAGGCGCCACGAACAGTGCGATCTGCGCGCTGCTGCCGATGGCGATCTCCACCGCGAGCGTCATCTCGTCTCGTCGTGCCGCGGCGATCGCGGAGTAGTGCTCAGCGGCGTTGCCGATCAACGCGACCACAATCACGCCGACGAACAATTCAGTGAACCCGAACTGGACGAGCGCGGTCCCGAGACCGCGGACCAGCAACTCGGCCTGGGTCGTGGTCAGTGCCGTCGCGATGCCAAGCAACACGATCGATGGCCAGGGCGAAAACGCCAGGTGATCCGTTGATGCCGCGCCGGCCTTCGCCTTTGCCAACCCATCGCGGCTTGGCCGCAACAAATCGCGCTGGCAGGTGAACGCGTAGACCAGACTGCCGGCGTACGCGGCAATCAGCACGATCGCGCTCCAGAAGCTCAGGCGATTGATCGCCGGCGGCTGCGGTACGAGGCTGCCGTAGAGCGACAAATCGAACACCGCCGGCATGACCAGTGCGACGACGCCGAGGAACAGCATCGCGGAGGTGTTGCTCGCCGAGAGGCGGTGAAATGTCTGCGACCGCCGGTCGATGCCGCCGACGAAGAATGAGAGCCCCAGCACGAGTAGGAGATTGCCGATGATGCTGCCGGTGATTGATGCCTTGACCAGCGCGACGTGACCGCCGCGTAATGCGACCACAGCGATGATCAACTCGGCGGCATTACCGAAGGTCGCATTCAGGAATCCGCCCCACGCCGGCCCGGCGCGCTGCGAGAGCTGTTCGGTGGCCAGGCCGATCAGGCCGGCAAGCGCCACCAGGGAGAGCGCAGCCGTCACGAACACCCAGGGCGAGTCCGGCGCAGTGGCGGCCAGATACCAGGACAAAGGCGCCAGCGCCAACAGGAGGTTGAGGGGTGACGATGAGATCTCGCGAATCATTCCCGGATCGCCGGCGGTACTAGTCTCCGAATTTCTGCAGGTCGTCCTCGTCGGCGCCGGGCAGGAGATCGAAGAACGCGTCGAGACTGCGGTCGAGCGATCGGCGAAGTTGGGGAATGGTGCCGTCGAAGGTGTGCAGCGTCAGGCCGGCAGTGGTGCCGTCCACAAGTTTCAAGGTCGCGTCGGCGACGCCTTTCAGCGAGTCAACCGGAACCAGCCGGACGCCGTAGACGAGCGTGTATCGAGCCATGCCCGATTGTACATGCGCGTCAGGCCTCGACCGGATCGGTGCTGCGCGCGAATCGCGCTAGGGAACGTGGCTGGCCGGCACGAACTCCAGCGCGACTACGGTACCGACCGATGGGCTGGCCCATTTCGTGTCGGGCCGAAAGGTGAGATACACGCGGTCCGATGAGACATGCGGTCCACACGACAGCGCGAAGTCCTTGTCGTCGAGGAAAGCCACCAGGTCGACATCTTCCATTTTTGCCGCAGCCGCGACCACGGTTCGACCGTCGCTCTCGATCGTGAAGCGAACGCTGCCGCTCGCACAGTCGACAATGCGAAGCGTGCCGAACGCCTGCGATTCGCCTGGGCGGACCGCACGCATCACGAAGTCACCCCGGTTGACGGTGGTCCTTGCCCGTGAGGGTAGCGGCGCCGGGCCCGACGTCGCGGCACGACCGGCAGCCGCCGGTTCGGCCGATGACGCATCCGTTCGCTGCGTCACCGGACGTTCGTGTTCCAGAATCGCATCGAGTCGTACCTGCGCCTGCTTCGACGCAACGGTGTCTGTCGTGATGGCTGCGATCGGCGTCAGCACCGCGCGTGCGGCTTCGACCTCGCCCTGAAGAATTCGAATGTCGGCGTAGCGCAGGCGGTAATCGAGGCGTCCCGGCGACAGCGCGATGGCGTGTTCGATCGACGTCCGCGCCTCCTGCAGCAGATCGTGAGAGAGCATCTGCACGTAGGCGAGCGCGGCGTAGGCATCCGATGACGCGCCGTTGAGCAGGGTCGCGCGCTTCAACGCCGCGCGCGTTTTGGTTCGCTCTTCCGTCGAGGCCGTTGGCGCCGCGCGAAGGCGCGAAATACCGCTGACATACTGGGTCAGGAAGTCGTCCGGAGCCAGGCTTGCGGCCAGGTCGAATGCCGCGAGCGCGTCGGGAGTCCGCTGCTGTGAGACCCGCAGGTGACCCAACGCGAGTTGACCAATGGCGGTTTGCGGCTCGGTCGCGGCGGCCTTCTCGATGCGCGGCGTGGCTTCTTCCGCGCGCTGAACACGGCGCTGTGCGTCGCCAATCCAGGCGTCCGCTTCGCCTGCAGTCAACGGCCGACCCGCGGCCGGACCCTGAAAGGCCAACTGCGTCGCAAAGGTGAACCGAATCGCGGGAAAGGTCAGATGGCGGAGATATTCCTGGAGCTCTTTGTCCACGTCAGCCGGCGACGCTCCGAACGCCGTCTTGAATGCGTCGATCGGTGTGTGACCCGCCGCGATCTCGCTGGTGTAGTTGTTGATCGCGGCAGCTCCGTTCGGTCTGACGAGCAGCATGTAGTGGATGAGCGCCCACGATTCCGCGTAGAAGATCGAACGCCGCTCCCCTTCGTTGTACATCGGAGACGATTGATCCACGGCGATGAGCTCGGCGATCGGCACGTACCGCTGCCGCAACAGGATGATGTGCCGTTTGATCGCGCGGCCGACCACGGCCGCCTTGCCGTGGTCGATCACGGCGTACGAACTGTAGTACTCCGCCAGGCCTTCGTTCAGCCAGACCGGCAACGCCTTGACGGCGTTTCTGACCAGCAGATGGGTGTATTCGTGGAACGTGATCTCGGACGATTCCTCGAAGCCGTCGAGCGACATGATGATGTAGTTCGAGTCGCTGGCCTGGCCGAAATACCCAGCGATCGTCGCGGGTTTTCCTTTGTAGAGCGGCAGCAGCGGTTCCATCGCCTTGTGCGTGCCGAGCACGAATACGACGGTCGGTACCGAGAGCGGACGGTCGGCATTCTGAATCAGGCCGCCGACCACCGAACGAAACTGCTGAATCTGGATCGCGATTTCGTGGAGGCTGGACGGTGACTGGTCTCCCAGCACGGTGAGCGCGCCGTCGTGGAGGATGGTCCACTTCGGTTCCGCCAGGCACGGCGAGGCCGTTGCCAGTCCGGCGACCAGGGCGAGCGCTGTGACCAGTCGGCTCACGGCGGGTGATTGTGCCACAGGTGCCTGCGGACGTCAGCGTGAATCGAGCAATCCGGTGGCCGCCGCGATCGCTTCGTCCACAGTCGTGACGGCGCCGTCCATTTGCTGCTCGTAGACCGCCTTGAGGATCTCGCCGACGCGAGGTCCCGGCTTCACGCCGAGCGCGAGGAGATGACGTCCCAGCAGGATCGGCTCGGGCGGACGATTCGAAACGCCGAGCGCCCGCGCGCGTTCGAGGAACCAATCCATCGCGGTGCAATCGAAGACGCCGGGCTGACGACCCTGACAGTCGGACTTCGCGACTCGCGCGAGCAGTTCGAGGTCCACTTTGTGCGCCAGCCGCCGGAATGCGCCGTCACCGACCTCGGTGCGCTCGCGTGCCTTGAACCACATACCGGGCTTGAGATGCTGCGCGGTGATGCCCAGCACCTGCTTGCGGACGTCGTAGCCGTCGATCGTGAAGATCAACAGACGATCGAGGAACCCCGTCGCCGGAGCGACGCCTTGTTCTTCGTGATCGATGGACCGAATCCGGCCGTCGCTGAACGCCGTCGTTGCCGGTTTACCGAAGTCGTGGCAGACCGCTCCAAGCATCACCGCGATTTGTTGCGGCCGCGGCAGATCGTCGATGCGCGTTCGCGCCTGATCGATCACCTGCAGCGTGTGGACCCAGACGTCGCCTTCCGGATGCCATTCAGGCTCCTGCGGACAGTCCACCAGCGCCTGCAGTTCCGGAAAGAGTCTGGCGACGACGCCAAGCTCCAGCGCCAGCGCGAAGCCGATCGATGGCTTCGCCGCATACAGCAGCTTCTCGAGCTCGCCCCAGATCCGCTCGGCTGGAAGATCGTTGAGCGGAATCGCCCGACAGAGCGTCGCAGACTCCGGCTCGAGCACAAAATTGAAGCGAGCGGCGAACTGCACGCCTCGCAGCACACGAAGGCTGTCGTCTCCAAACGTGCGCGGGTCGACGACGCGCAGGATGCGGCGTTCGAGGTCGATGCGCCCGCCGCAGGGATCGAAGTACTCGCGGGTCAGCGGATCCCAGGAGATTGCGTTGACCGTGAAGTCGCGCCGGATCGCTGCCTCCTCGATCGACATGTCCGGATCGCCGGTGACGGCGAAACCACGGTGGCCGCGGCCGGACTTGGAATCCCGCCGCGGCAACGAAACGTCGAGGTCGCCCAGTTTGTAGACCTGAAAGCTCTCACCCACCGCCTCGACGCGGCCGAACGACTCGAGCAGCGCCTTCAGTCGCTCGGCCGGCAGGCCGAACACCTCGAGGTCGATGTTGTTGGCTTCATCAGGCAACCCGAGCAGCCGATCGCGAACCCAGCCGCCGACGATCAGCGCGCGGCCGCCCGCGGCGTGCACCGATTCAGCGAGAGACACCGCGCGTTCGAGAGGAGTCATGTTAGCGGCTTGCGGCCGAATCGCTTCATCAATCGATCGGTGAATGCGGGCGCGAAAGCATTCACCCAGACCAGTGCGCGCGACGATCGATGTGGAAAGACCTCAGCCACGGGTCGAGCGATCGCCCGGGCAATTGCGTCGGCCACGGACTGGACATCCTGACGCGGGCCTGACGCGCGGGTGACCGACCGTCCGGTCTCACGCGTCATCACGTCGAAGAACTCCGTGTCGGTCGACACCGGGTAGACGACGGTGACGTTGATTCGGGAGCCGGCCAGCTCCGATCGCAGACACTCGGCGAGACCGGCCTGCGCGAACTTGGTCGCCGCGTAGGCGCCCATGTACGGCACGCCGCGCTTGCCGACGATGGACGACACGATGATGATGTGGCCGAACCCCTGTTGGCGGAACACCGGCAGCGCCGCTCGCGTCGCCAGATATGTGCCGTTGTAGTTGACGTCCATCAGCCGATGCATCTGGTCCGGCGTGATGTCGTCAATCGCGCCGGCGAGGCCGTAACCCGCATTGCACACCATCACGTCGAGATGTCCGAACCGCTCGATGGTACGGGCGACCAGCATGCGCATCTCGTCCTCACGGGTCACGTCGGCAACAATAGCGAGCGCCTGGCCGCCGGCCGCGACGATCTCCGCCGCGACCGAATCCAGCCGATCGGCCCGCCGTGCACAGACGACGATCGCGGCACCGTTGCGGGCGAGACGGATCGCCGTCGCGCGACCAATCCCAGCCGAGCCTCCAGTAATCGCGATCACCCGGGTCATGCGGCAGGATAACATCTGGTCTCTGGTCCTTGGGGCGTGGGACTTGGGTTCCTGGTCCGTCCGTGGTCCTTGGTCCGTTCCTAGTCCATTGTCCCTGGTCCAAGACGCGAGCCACGATTACTGATTCACGTAACGATCACGAACGCAACGATCACGGACCAATCAAGAAACGCAGACCGAGCCGAGCGAGAACCGAGGACCGAAGCAAGACCCGGGACCGAGCGGGGACTCGGGACCCAGAAAGAAACCCGGGACCGAGCAGGGACCCAGGACCACGGACCAAGGACGGACCAAGGACGATGGACGGACCAGGAACCAGGCCCCAAGCCCCAAGGACCAAGTATGGATGCCGCCATCCGCCTGCTTCGTGAGTTGATCGCGATCGACTCGGTCAACCCGACGCTCGTGCCGGGCGCGGCGGGCGAGAACCACATCGCCGAGTTCATCGCCGCCCACATGCGTGGCGCCGGCCTCGACGTGGCGATCGAGATGGTCGCGCCTGGACGGCCGAATGTCATCGGCGTGCTGGAAGGGAAGAAGAAGGGACCCGCGCTGATGTTCTGCGGTCACACCGACACCGTGGGTGTGGCTGGTATGCGCGATCCGTTCGTGCCGGTCGAGCGCGACGGACGCCTGTACGGTCGCGGATCACAGGACATGAAAGGCGGCGTCGCTGCGATGATCGACGCCGCCGCTTCGCTCGCCCGCAACGGCGGGCTCGCCTCCGGGCGCCTCGTCGTTGCTGCCGTCGTCGACGAAGAACACCTGAGTATTGGCGCGGATGCGCTGGTCGAACACTGGCGTGCGGACGCCGCCATCGTGACCGAACCCACTGACCTGGCGGTCGCCATCGGACACAAGGGATTTGCGTGGGTGGCTGTCGAAGTCCTCGGCAAGGCTGCCCACGGCAGCCGTCCCGCGGAGGGGCAGGACGCGATCCTTCGGCTTGGCCGCGTGCTCGGACGACTCGAAGCACTCGATGCCGCCCTCCAGGCGAGGCCGGCGCATCCGCTTCTCGGCACCGGTTCGCTCCACGCATCGCTCGTCGACGGCGGCCGGGAGTTGAGCAGCTATCCCGATCGGGCGGCGCTGCAGATGGAGCGCCGCCTCCTGCCAACGGAGCCGGAACTCACGGCACTCGAGGAAGTTCAGACGATCCTGGATGAACTGGCGGCAGTGGATCCGACGTTTCGCGGGACCGCGACCGCGATGTTCAGCCGGCCCGCGTATCAGGTGGCGAGTGACCACGCGATCGTGCGCGCGCTCACTGGCGCTTTGGAGAGCGTCGGGGGGCTGGCGGCCGTGACCGGTGCCAGTTTCTGGACGGATGCGGCCGTACTCGGGCACGCAGGAATCCCGTCGGTGCTGTTCGGACCGGGCGGCGCGGGCCTCCACTCGATCGAGGAATACGTGCGCATCGCGGACGTCATCATGTGCCGCGATGCGCTCGTGGCGCTGGGACAGCGATTTCTCGCGTCCTGAGCCGGGCTAGGCGATCCGACGATCGCTGACCAGCTGCGGGCGCGCCAGACGGTGCCGCCGTGCGTCACCGCGGACGGTGACTGTCGGCTTCGCTTCGTCCAGACTCCAGCCTGGGGTCTCGTGGCCGCACGACACGCAGCGCAACGACATGCGCTCCTGCTCGAAATGCAGCAGCGTGTCGTGTCCGTGCAACCCACAGAACGCCTGCCGCATGCGAACCAGCACACTCACGCCCGCTGCGTCGCTTCGCGTCTGCAGCCCGTTGTGCGCCATCGATTGCGGATAGTTCGTCACCATGTTCCGGTCCTCCAGCCGCCCCGGCCCCTTTTGTAGGATGCCGCCGGCACTTCTTGGGATCCCTGCAATATCAAGAGCTGTGCCGGAGGGGCGTTCGAGGCTGTAACTGTCTGGTGTCGAGTGACTTGCTGCAGATGCGCGCCGGCCGGCCAGCCGGACAGTGCTCGCCGTGAGGGGTATTTAGACCGGAAGCCGGCTGACTTATCTCGGCAACGGATTACCCACGTTCTCCCAGCACGCCCCGCACGACAAAACCGATATTGGCGGGGCGCTCGCCGAGACGCCGCATGAAGTAAGGAAACCATTCACGGCCGAACGGAATGTAGACGCGAACACGGTAGCCTTCGGCTACGAGTTTCGCCTGCAGGTCGCGGCGGACTCCGTACAACATCTGGAACTCGAACCGATCGCTGGTGATGCCGTGATCGCGCGAGAACGCGCGTGCCAGATCGATCATCTCCGGGTCGTGCGTCGCGATCGCCGGATAAGTGCCCTCGGCCAGCAGCCGCTTCATCATCCGCGCGTACTCGGCGTCGACGTCCGCCTTGGCCTGATGCGCGACATTCTTGGGTTCCTTGTACGCGCCCTTGACCAGCCGCACCCTTGCCCCCAGCGCGGTCACCCGCTGTGCATCGTCCTCGCTCCGATAGAGCGCGGACTGCAGCACCACGCCGAGTCGCCGGTGACCGTGCGACCACAGCGTCTCAAAAATATCGAGCGTCACATCGGTGTACGGCGAGTTCTCCATGTCGATGCGGACGAAGAAGCCGGCCGGATCGGCACGCTCGAGAATCTTGCGCAGGTTGTCCACGGCGCTGGCCTTGTCGACGTCGAGCCCCAGCTGCGTCAGCTTCAGTGACACATTGCGTTCGATGCCCGAGTCGATGATCGCGTCGATCACCGCGAGATAGCCCTTGGTGGCCGCCTCGGCCTCCTGGAGATTGCGGACGCTCTCGCCCAGCAGGTCGAGCGAGATGGCGAGGCCGCGCGCTTCGACCGCGCGCGCCGCGGCGATCGCTTCCTCGACGGTTTCACCGGCGATGAAACGCCGCGCGAAACTCGATGGCTTTCGCATTCCGTACCGCGAAGCCAGTTTCTTGAGTGAGGCGCTTTGAGCGAGAAAGTGGAAAAAAGTCTTTGACGCGCTATCGAGCATCAGTGAGTCCGGCCGGTGGTCGTGAGCAGGTGTTCGATGGTGCGGGCGTAATAGCGCAGCACCGTGCGCTCGCGGACCCGGAAGCGTCCGCGTTCGGCGACGATGATGCCGCGCGTCTCGAGCGGTTCCGCAGCTTCCTCGATCGCCTGGCGGCCGCTGGTCACGCCCAGATTGGCGTGGCGCGCCGACAGTTCCTCGATCAGTGAATCGATGCGCGACTCGAGATCGCGGCGGGTGAGCGACGGCCGCATCGCCGCTGCGAACAGCGCTGTCGGCAGCACTTTGTACAACATGCCGGTTCGCGCGCGCACCAGCCGCGCCAGTTCCAACACATCGCTGCGCGAGTGGCCGTCGCGGTCGCCGACGTCGATCGGTGCGCCGAACGTGACGAACGCTCTCGAGCGGTAGCCGACCGCGTAGCGCACCATCTCGGCGACTTCGCGGCCGAACGGACGCTGACGGCGCTTCAGACTCTGGTGTGCGAGGATGTGGTCCTCGAGCACGAGGTCGTAGGCCACCGCCACCGGAATCACCACGAGATCCGGCCGCTCGGCGCTGAGCGCCGCATTGAACAGGCCGGTCTTCGCCGGCTTCAATTCGCCGCTGTAGCTGCGCCCGCCTTCCGGGTAGAAGAACAGATCGTGCTTCTTCAGAATTTCGGCGACGTAGGCTTTGAGGGTGGTGAGATACGCCAGATCCTTCATGTTGCGGCGGATCGGGATCGCGCCGGTCACGTGTTTGTGGATCAGGCCCAGCGGTCCGCCGAACAGATTGATGCCGGCGGCGATCAGCGGCGGACGGATGCCGTTGTCGTCGAGGACCAGCGGTTCGACCAGGTAGTCGGTGTGGCTCTTGTGATTGGACGCGTAGACGATGCGCTTGGTGCGCGCCGCGGTCGTGACGTAGTGCAGGTGCTCGTGTTTGCGTTCGATCTTGCGCAGGATCGGATAGAGCGGATGCTGCAGCGCGCGATAGAACTTGTGACGCTGTGTGGTCCGGAGTTCCTCGAGGAAGGCGTTGACCTGATCGCGTGGAAATTTGAGGATTTCCTCGCGCGAGAGGACCGCCTGAGAGACTTCATCGAGCATGTGACCGTGTTCGCACTATAACACGCGAAGACGGGCCTATTTCGCCTCGATCGCCTTGCACACGGCGTCGGCGAACTCTCTGGTCGATGCCGTTCCACCGAGGTCGCGGGTCCGCACCGCGCCGGCGGTCAGCACGCCACCAAGCGCCTGCATGATGCGATCGGCCGCCGCCCGCTCCTCGATGTGCCGAAGCATCAACACCGCGGACAGCAGCAGCGCGGTGGGATTCGCCAGCGACTTGCCGGCGATGTCCGGCGCGCTGCCGTGCACCGCTTCGAACACCGCAAACTCGAGACCGAGGTTGGCGGCACCGACCACACCGAGTCCGCCGACCAGTCCGGCACACAAGTCGGACACGATGTCGCCGTACAGATTGGGCAGGACCAGAACGTCGAACTGCGTGGGGTTCATCACCAGGTGCATACACGCGGCGTCGACGATGCGCTCATCGTAGGCGATGTCGGTGTACTCGCGGGCGACGCGACGGCAGCAGTCGATGAACAGGCCGTCGCTCAACTTCATGATGTTCGCCTTGTGAATCGCGGTCACGCGCTTGCGACCATTGCGGCGGGCGAACGAAAACGCGAAGTGCGCGATGCGCGTGGACGCCTTCTCAGTGATGATCTTCAGGCTTTCGACCACACCGGGCACGACCTCGTGCTCGAGGCCGGCATATAGATCCTCGGTGTTCTCGCGGACGATGATCAGATCCACGTTCTGAAACCGCGCCGCCACGCCAGGCAGGTTCCACACCGGCCGCAGGTTCGAATAGAGGTCGAGCGCCTTGCGCATGCCGACGTTGACGCTGGTAAAGCCCTGACCGATCGGCGTGGTCACCGGGCCTTTCAGCGCCACCTTGTTGCGGCGGATCGAATCGATCAACTCCACCGGCAGCGCCTGCCCGGTGCGCTCGAACGCGATCACGCCGGCGGCGTGCGACTCCCAGTCGATCGAAACGCCGGAGGATTTCAGGATGCGGAGCACGGCGTCGGTCACTTCGGGACCGATGCCGTCGCCAGGAATCAGGGTGATGGTGTGGCTCATGATGATGGTCGCTTCATTATAATTGCGAGGCGGAACGAGGATGCTCGAAACACGGATCGTCGATCTCGACATCGTCGCTGCGCGGTTACTGGATGCGATCGCAGGTGGCGAATCGCTGAACGCGACCGGCCTGACGTTTCTGCTGCGTCACTATCTCGCCACCGGCCGCGACGATCTCGGTGAGGCGATCGGCGACGGGCTCGCAGCCGCGCTGCCGCGTGCGGCCGAGGTCGAGGACGTCACCGCGCGAGCGGCGTGGCTCGTGCTGTTTGCCGAAGCGACCGCCTTGTCCGACGATTTGCGGCTGATCGACGCCGCGAGGATGCTGGTGGCCGGCCTGCGCGACGAGTGGCCCGCCGCGAACAGCGTCGCGGAAGCGGCGGCCTCGGTGCAGGCGTGCCTGCGCGCATCGGAGGTGTCCGGCGTGGTCGAGCCGCAGGAGATTGTGCCCGCCGCGATCGAGCAGCTCGAGCGCATTATCGGAGGCGCTTATCGACCGGGCAGCGGGATGGCGTCGACGATCCATGGCGGCGCCCATCAGCGCGGCGCGATCGCAGATCAGCTGCATCCGGCGTCGGCGCTGCTGACCGCGTTCGAGTTCAGCGGCCGGCTGCCGTATTCGATGCTGGCCGAAGAGCTGGTGCAGCCGGTGCGCCGCGACCCGGCGTCGGCTGGTGGCGTCCGCCTGGCCTGCGAAGCGGCTCGGGTCCTCTGCCGTCTGGCGACGCTTCACTCCGATCAGCGCTACCGCGGCGCTGCCATCGTCGCCGAGGACGCCGATTACCGGAACGATGCCGCGCGTATTCTGCTGGTGCAGGTCGCGCCGGCACTCGGCGGTGAACTCGATGAGAGCGCCGCGTACGGCGTTGCTCTCGGCGAATGGCTCGCCACGGCGGGTAACTTGCAATAGAATTTGCGTTCCTATGTCTACTGACCGCGCTTCTTTGATCGCCGCTCTCACCAACATCGCCACGCAGCTTCGAATCGATTCCGTGCGATCGACTTCCGAGGCCGGCAGCGGACACCCGACCAGCTGTTGCTCGATGGCGGACGTGATGGCCGCGCTGTTCTTTGCCGAAATGCGCTTCGATCCGAAAGATCCGCACAACCCGGACAACGACCGGTTCGTGCTGTCGAAGGGGCATGCCGCGCCGATTCTCTACAGCGCGTGGGCCGAAGCCGGTCTGTTCGATCGTGCGGAGCTGATGAAGCTGCGAACGATCGGCTCCGACCTCGAAGGTCATCCGACGCCGCGGCTTTCGTTCGTCGACGTCGCGACCGGTTCGCTCGGCCAGGGTATTTGCGCGGCCATCGGCACTGCGCTCAACGCCCGGCGGATCGCCTCGTCATATCGCACCTACGTTTTGCTCGGCGATGGCGAGTCGGCCGAGGGCTCGGTGTGGGAAGCCGCCGACGTGGCCGCGATGGATCGCCTCGACAGCCTGTGCGGCATCACCGACGTCAACGGCCTCGGCCAGAGCCGCGCCACGATGTGGCAGCACGACATGGATCAGTTCGCGCGGCGCTGGAAGGCGTTCGGCTGGCATCCGATCGTGATCGATGGTCACGACCTCTCGGCTGTTCTCGCCGCATTGGAAGAGGCGAAGACCATCAAGGGTCAGCCGACGATGATCCTGGCGCGGACGATCAAAGGCAAAGGCGTATCGTTTGCCGAAGGACGCGAGGGCTGGCACGGCCGCGCCTTCAAGAAGGGCGAAGAGCTGGACAGCGCCCTCGCGGAGCTGGAGACGCAGTTCGTGCCGGTGGCTCCGGGCGCGATGGGCCTGGCGAGCCGGATTCCGAAGCCGGTGACTCCGGCGCGCGCCAAGGACGAGCCGAAACCGATCGCTCCGCCAAGCTACAAACTGGGCGAAGAAGTGGCGACGCGCGAAGCCTACGGCACCGCCATTGCGAAGCTCGGCGCGGTCGATTCGCGGGTCGTCGCACTCGACGCCGACGTCAAGAACTCGACCTTCAGCGACAAGTTCGAGAAGGCGTTTCCGGATCGGTTCTACGAGAACTTCATCGCCGAGCAGGTCATGGTCGGCGCGGCGATGGGGCTCGCCGCCCGGGGCGCGATTCCGTTTCCCTCGACGTTCGCCTGTTTCCTGTCGCGCGCCAGTGACTTCATCCGGATGGCGGCTATCAGCAACGTCAACATCAAGCTGGCCGGTTCCCACGCCGGCGTGTCGATCGGCGAGGACGGACCATCGCAGATGGCGCTCGAGGATCTCTCGATGTGCCGCAGCGAACCGAACTACGCCGTGCTGTATCCGTGCGACGCGGTCAGCACCGAGCGACTGATCGCGGCGATGGCCTATCACCCGGGCCCGGCGTACATGCGGACCAGCCGTCCGAAGACGCCCGTGATTTACGGCAACGACGAGGCGTTTCCGATTGGCGGCCTGAAGGTGGTGCGCCAGAGTGACAACGACGTCGCGACCGTCATCGGCGCCGGCGTGACGCTGTTCGAGGCGTTGAAGGCCTACGACCAGCTCAAAACGAAGGGCACGTCCATTCGCGTCATCGATCTCTATTCACTCGCACCGGTTGACGGCGCTGCTCTCGTGGCCGCTGCCCAAGCGACGAAAGGCCGCTTAATCACGGTCGAGGATCACTACGCGGCGGGTGGGATTGGCGATGCGGTCGCGGAGGCGGTCGCTGATGCCGGTTTCGCTGTCCATCGGCTGGCGGTGCGCGAGATCGCCCGCAGCGGCAAGCCGGACGAACTGCTCGACCGCTACGGGATCTCGGCGAAGCACATCATCGAAGCGGTCGAACGGTCCTAGGACCGTTCGACGCCGAACGCCGAACCTTTAGAGCCCGAACCGCTCCAGCAGCTCCTTCACGTGTTCCCGGCGCGCGGACTGCCGGTTCTTCATTCGAGTCTTCATCTCCGCTTCTATCGCCTTCAGTTTGGTCTTCTGATCCGCGGTCAGAATCTGCAGGACCTCGCCGTAGGCGTGCGCCCGCGCCACCGCCGTATCCGACTCCACGATGGCGACATCGGCACTACGTGACCGGATCACCGATTCGTCCACCGTGTCGGCGGTGACTGCGTCGTTCAGTGCCGACCGCGCCGTCCGCTCGCGATCGGCGAGCGCCTTCCATTCGTCCGTGTGCGCGGTGACGATGGCCTTGATCTGATCCTTCTGGGCGTCGGTCAGCTGCAGCTGCGGCCCGAGCATGGGCAGCATGCCCATCGCGCCGCCCGCCCCGCCGGGGCCACCCATCCGGCCGCCAGGCCCTCGCCCGCCCTGCCCCCTAAACGGAGGAGGCTCCTGACTCGTATTCTGTGTAGAAGCGAACACCCCGGCCGTCAGCCCGAGTGTGAGCACGCCGGCACCTATGCTGAGGACCAGACGTTTTGCCTGTGCTGTCATGTCATTCTCCCTTCATGTAGTGTGACGGCCATCCCATGTCTGTGAAATGGACAAACGGTGACAAAAGCATGACTCCGCGAGTGCTCGTGGTGGAGGACGAGCCGAACATCCGTGAGCTGGTGTGTCTCCATCTGGGCCTGGAGGGCTATACCTGCGAAGCGGTCGGCGATGGACGCGAAGCACTGAAACGCACCGAAGCCGATCGCTTCGACCTGCTCGTCCTCGACGTGATGATTCCCGGAATCGACGGGTTATCGCTGTGCCGCGCCGTCCGCAACGGACGCACGAATCACGACGTCCCGATCATGATGCTGACCGCACGGCGCGAAGAACCGGACAAGGTGGTCGGCCTCGAGAGCGGCGCTGACGACTACCTGACCAAGCCGTTTGGCGTGCGCGAACTCGTCGCGCGGGCGCGCGCGCTGCTGCGGCGTCCTCGTCAGACCGGGGTTCCGGAAGAAGACACCGAGCCGCCGGTCCGGATTCATGGCATCGAGATCGACCCGGCGCGGCGGCGCGTCCGCGTCGATGCGCGCGACGTCGAGCTCACCGATCAGGAATTTCGGCTGCTGCATCTGCTGGCGACCCACGCCGGCATTGTGTTCAGTCGCGAGGCGCTGCTCGCGAAAATCTGGCGCGGCGATACGTTCGTCACCGTCCGCAGCGTGGACACGCTCGTGAAGCGCCTGCGCCGCCGGATCGAGCCCGATCCGGCGTTGCCGCGCTTTCTGATCACGGTTTGGGGAGTCGGTTACAAATTTGCCGATGTCTAGCGCTCGCGTGAATCGCGGCACCGACCTCACCGCGATACGGCTGAGATTCTAAAGTACTGATCGCTCAGCGTTTACAATCGATTCCGCCTCGTGTAAGATCTCGGCATATTTTCTGCGTCACCCGCAGAAAGTTCCTCTTCCACAACCAGTCGCGTCCGACCCCTAACGGGAGTCTGCTGTGTTCGCTCGTCAGAATTCTCGACGTCTGTTCGTGATCGCCACCGGCGTCGTCGTGGCGCTGCTCGTGGTGGGCGGCCTTGCGCTCCGCGGCCGCGATCGGGCCGTCGTTCAGCCGGTGCCGTTTTCGGATCTCCTGCATCAACTCGACACCGGCGTCGTCGCGGCCGTCGTGGTTGACGGTGACGCGCTCGATTTCACGTTGACCAGCGGACCGGCCTTTCACACCGTCGCGCCGCCGAACTACGTCACCGCCAACCCCGCGTTCATCAGCGACCTGGCGAAAAAGCAGGTGCGCATCGAGGTGCGAACCGCGAACGAGCCGTCGGCTGTCAACTACCTCGCTCTCATTGTCGGGTTGAGCTTCCTTGGCGTCCTCGGCGTCGCGATGTATCGCGTGACCACCGGCCGCATTCCCGCGCTCGAAAACAAGGCACGTGAAGCCGCGACCGACGCCTCGACGGTGACGTTCAATGATGTCGCCGGTGTTGACGAAGCCAAGGAAGAAGTGAAGGAAATCGTCGACTTCCTTCGCGAGCCGGGACGTTTCGCCGCGATCGGTGGGCGGGTTCCGAAGGGCGTGCTGCTGGTCGGGCCACCCGGAACCGGCAAGACCCTGCTGGCCCGATCGATCGCCGGCGAGGCGGGCGTGCCCTTCCTCTTCACGAGCGGTTCGGACTTCGTCGAGATGTACGCCGGCGTCGGCGCCTCGCGGATCCGCAAGCTGTTCAAGGATGCGCGACGCCATCCGGCGTGCATCGTGTTCATCGACGAGCTCGACGCGGTCGGCCGCAGCCGCGGCGGCAACTCGCTCAGTCATGAAGAGCGCGAGCAGACGCTCAATCAGCTGCTGGTCGAACTCGACGGCTTCGCCCCCAACCAGGGCATCGTCGTCATTGCCGCAACCAATCGCCCGGACATTCTGGATCCGGCCCTGCTGCGCCCGGGCCGGTTCGATCGACAGGTGACCGTCGGCGTCGCCGACGTCAAAGGCCGGGAACAGATTCTGCGCATTCATGCGCGCAAGGTCGCGCTCGACGCTGGCGTGGACCTGCGGCAGATCGCCCGCGGCACTCCTGGGTTCTCGGGCGCCGAGCTGGCCAATCTTGTCAACGAGGCGGCGTTGCTCGCCGTGCGGGGCGGTCGGCAGATCGTCACCGACGGCGATTTCGATCAGGCGCGCGACAAGGTCCTGATGGGCGCCGAACGCAAGTCGCTGTCGATGAGCGAACACGAACGGATCACCTGCGCCTACCATGAGTCGGGCCACGCGGTCGTCGCGGCGCTGCTGCCGCATGCCGATCCGCTGCACAAGGTGACGATCATCCCCCGCGGTCGAGCCCTGGGGGTGACGATGCAGCTGCCGGAAGGCGATCGGCACACGCACTCGCGCGACTATCTCGAAGCGCAGATCGCCATTCTCATGGGCGGCCGGATTGCGGAAGAACTGTTCCTGCGGCAGATGACCAGCGGCGCCGGCAACGACATCGAACGGGCGACGGAGATCGCCCGGCGAATGGTCTGCGAGTTCGGGATGTCAGCTGCGCTCGGCCCACTCGCCTATCGCGCCGCCGGCAATCCGTGGGAAAACGATCGCGGCGCGGGCATGAGCGAAGCGACCGCCAAACGGGTGGACGAGGAAGTCCACGAGGTCGTGATGCGGGGCTACGAAACGGCGCGGCAGATTATCGCCAGGCACCGAAGCGCCGTCCGCGCGATGGCGGAACAGCTCCTGGTCGTCGAATCGCTCGACGCTGACGCGATCAAGGCGGTGATCGTGAACGCGAGCAGCACAACGTAGTGTCCGCCTTCATGCGGACCGTGCCCATGTAGTGTCCGCCTTCAGGCGGACCTGACGGCTGATTGAACCAGCCACGACCGATCGTTCCGGTCTGCCTGAAGGCAGACACTACAGCAGGGGCGCCAGCGATTCTGCCGCCGGCGACTCCGGCCACACGGGTTCCGCTCTCGCGACGTATCCTGCGTGGGCGAGGCGGCTCTGGAACAGCGCTGTTTCGGACGCCCAGAACACCAGCTTGACCCACAGTCGTCCGAGCACATACGCCTGGCCGATGCCAAAGGCGATCCACGTCATCAGGCCGGCGCGCCAGACGCCCGGCGCGATCGTGCCGTAGACGGCCACCACCGCGATGAACATCGCGAAGTTGACGAGGAACAGGCCCGTCGTCGCGGCCGCGTGCCGCGCGATGAACCCGACGGCGGCGCGAATTGCGCCGATCATGCTGCGGCGGTCCTCGACGATGGCGCGCACTTTTGCGTAATCGAAGATCGTCGTCAGCGCCGCGACCATTGCGCCGAACAGCAGGTACAGCGCAACGCGGACGAAGAAGGCGGTTCGCTCCACTGTGAAGTCGTGGATGAGACGCTGGTAGAACTCATCGAACAGCCACTTGTGCACGACGTTGAAGATCAGTGCGTAAGTCAGCCACTGGACGGCTGCAAGCCGGAGAAAGCGGAAGAAGAATACGCCAGATGCCACGAAAAACCCGGCCGGACGCGTCGCGCGGTCGCGCGCGTACCGATCGAGGATGCCGCCTTCGAGAAATATCCAGAGCACGATGTACGCCGACGCCGCTCCGACGATGACGATCGGCCGCGCGCTGTTGTCGAGAAAGGCGCTGAG
>DASXIR010000120.1:0-3454 GCA_036497895.1 Vicinamibacterales bacterium
CCGCGCCGCGACGGTCGCGACCCGACCGAGAACCTGACCATCCGCATCAATGATGTGCCAGCGAGTGTTCGCCGCCGCCGATTCGGCGCTGGCCATGAACGTAGACATCCCTAAAACAACCCTTTCGAAAAAGCCCGCGAACCGATGTTGGGGGATTTCCCGCCCGGACGTGCAACCTGTCGGCCAAGTCCAGGCAACGGTAAACCCAAATCATACGAGGCTTTCTGGGTACTGTCAAGGGTCTCGGAGACGGCTGATGAGTGACCTCTCTCGGGCCGATAAACCAGACCGCACGGGCACGCAATCGCGGTCTTCCCCGTGACAGCGGATTTCGGTTTTGTAATCGACTGACGAATTCGTAACCCCGAATGCCCGCTGAGTTCCCGGCCCGATCGCGGATTTGGCGCGCGATCACCAGAATTCGCGGGAAATCGCATTGCTGAGATTTGGTACCGGCTTTGCGGTGGGGTCTCGCTTCAAAGAGACAGGACATAACTCACGTGTTTGGTCTTCGAAAATCCAAAGCCGTCGTCGGGCTCGACATCGGTTCGAGCGCCGTCAAAGCCGTCGAACTGAAGCCAGTAGGGAAGGGCTTCAAGGTGACCGCGTTCGCCGTCGAGGCGATTCCGCCCGACAGCATCGTCGATGGCGCGATCATCGACGGCGCTGCGGTGGCTGATGCCATCCGCCGGCTGTTCGAGAACAAGTCGTTCAAGACCAAGGAAGTTGCTGCGGCGCTGTCGGGCAACGCGGTCATCGTCAAGAAGATCAACCTGCCGGTGATGACCGAGTCGGAACTCGCGGAATCGATTCACTGGGAAGCCGAGCAATACATCCCGTTCGACATCCAGGACGTCAACCTGGATTACCAGATTCTCAACGCGGGAACCGGTCCGGAATCGAGCGGCACCATGGACGTGCTGCTGGTCGCGGCGAAAAAGGAAAAGATCGCCGACTACACCGGCGTGATTTCGCAGGCCGGGCGGGTCCCGGTGGTCGTCGACGTGGACGCGTTCGCGCTGCAGAACGCCTACGAGGTCAACTACGGCCTCGAGCCGAACGCGGTTGTGGTTCTGCTGAACGCCGGCGCCAGCGCCATCAATATCAACATCGTGACCGGCGATCAGTCGGTGTTTACCCGCGACATCTCAATCGGCGGCAACGCCTACACCGAAGCGGTGCAGAAGGAACTGAACCTGCCGTTCGAGAGCGCCGAGATGGTCAAGAAGGGTCAGGCGGTCGAAGGCGTCGCGCCTGAAGCCGTCAAGCCGGTGCTGGCGACGATGACCGACAGCGTGCTGCTCGAAATCCAGAAGACGTTCGATTTCTTCAAAGCCACCGCCTCCTCCGATCGCATCGACCGGATCGTGTTGAGCGGCGGCGCGTCGCGCGTCGAAGGCTTCGCCACCGCCCTGCAGGAACGCTTCAATACCACGGTCGAGATGTTCGATCCGTTCCGGAAAATCGCATTCGAGCCGCAGCGGCTGGGCGTCACCGACGCGGAGGCGCTGACGCCGAGCGCAGCGGTCGCGGTCGGCCTCGCGCTGCGACGGGCGGGTGACCGATGATTCGCAT
Organism: Vicinamibacterales bacterium; assembly: GCA_036497895.1. GTDB lineage: Bacteria > Acidobacteriota > Vicinamibacteria > Vicinamibacterales > CAVVIG01 > CAVQFC01. Next base: position 1,576 of record DASXIR010000120.1, read on the forward strand.
CAACCTGCTCGCTGCCGATCGCGCGCCGAAGAAGAAGGCCGCGGTCATCCTCCAGACCGGCCACAAACTGACCATCGGCTGCACGCTGATTCTGGTGCTCGCCGGATTGTTCATCGGCTGGCGCTACTGGGCCGTGACCCGGGACTCCAAGCAGCTCGACACAGAGATCGCATCGGCGCAGCAGGAGACGGTGCGGCTCCACTCGATCATCCAGCAGGTGCAGCAGTTCGAACAGCGCAAGGCGCAGCTCCAACAGCGCGTTCAGCTGATCGAACAGCTGCGCAAGGGCCAGACCGGCCCGGTTCATATGCTCGATCAGATCAGCCGCTCGCTGCCGCCGATGCTCTGGCTCACGGAATTGAAGCAGAGCGCGACCGACGTCACCATCGACGGAAAGTGCACGACGCTGACCGGCATTTCGGATTTCGTCGCCAATCTCGAAGCGACCGGTTACTTCAAGCGTTCGATCGAAATCGTCAGCACAACTGCAGAGACCGCCACCGCTGGCGCCGGCTCGAACGCTGATCTCGTGAAGTTCAGTCTGAAAGCGATCTTTCAGAATCCGACCGACGTGAAGGCGCCAGCGGGCGCCGCGCCGGCCGGCGTACCGCCAGCTCCGGGACGGGTGGGCGGGTAAAGACGACGGGGCGTTTTTCCGATACGGCTCAGTAGCGAATCACCGATGGAACTCAGTCTCACTAAACTTCCGTGGTATGCGCAGATAGGCGCATTCGTCGCCCTCGCGGTGACCGGCTGCGGCCTGTTTTTTTACTACTACGAGATGCCGGCGCGAGCCGATATGACCTCGCGCGAGTTGCAGCTCAAGGCGCTGCGCACCGACATCGCTCGCGGCCTCACCACGGCGAAGAAACTCGACGAGTTCAAGGCCCAGGTCGTGGATCTCGAAGGCCGGCTCGCGAATCTCAAAGCGGTACTGCCTGAAGAGAAGGATGCCGCCGACCTGCTGCGGCGCATGCAGGTCGTGGCGGGGCAGTCGAACCTCGAGATCAAGAGCTTCAAGCCCAGTCCGACGGTCACCAAGCAACTGCACGCCGAGTGGCCGATTACGCTCGAACTCGTCGGCACCTACCATAACCTGGCGATCTTCTTCGACCGCGTCGGCAAGTTCACCCGTATCGTCAACATCACCGGCCTCGATGTGAAGGGGCGCGACCGACCGGACGGCAACGTCACGATCACGGCGACCTGCGTGGCGACGACCTTCGTACTGCTCGAGAAGCCGATGCCGGCCAAGGGCGCTGCGAAACCTGGCGCAGCGCCGCCGCCCGCGCCGAAGGCTCCCTGATCATGCGCGTTCAGTATCTGACCATCGTGATGCTCCTGGCCGCGGCGCCATTGGCCTACGCGCAGAAGCCTGGCGCGCCGGCCGCGGCGCAACCGGCTCCGGCGCAGAAACCCGCCACGCCGGCAACAGCGCAACCGGTTCCCGCACCGGCTGCGGCGCCGGCGACGGCTCCGGCACCGGCGGCATCGCAGCCGCCTGCCGCCGAGAACTACACCTATCAGCCGGACGGCCGCCGCGATCCGTTTCTCAGTCTGGTTGGCGTCGGCGGCGAGCAGCGGGCCATGTCGCGGAAAGGCGAAGGGCCTTCGGGTTTGAGCGTCACCGATGTTTCGGTACGCGGAGTGATGGAGAGTCGCGGTGTATTGGTGGCGATGATTCAAGGACCTGATAACAAGACGTACATCGTGCATCAGGGCGACAAGCTGCTCGACGGAACCATCAAGACCGTCACGACGCAGGGTCTTATCGTCATTCAGGAAGTCAACGATCCGCTGTCGCTCGTGAAGCAGCGGGAGATTCGCAAATTCCTGCGATCGGTCGAGGACGTCAAGGAATGACTGTTTCGAGGGGCTT
>DASXIR010000121.1:0-24020 GCA_036497895.1 Vicinamibacterales bacterium
GCCTGTGTCGCGCCCATCGCCACCGGCCGTTCGTCGACGATTTCGACCGACGCGACACGGCGCGCCAGTTCGTAGGCCACGGCGCAACCGACGATTCCAGCGCCGACCACAATGATGTCGGAGGGACGGCTCATGGGGCCCTCAGCTTATCTCAGTGCCGTGGCGTCAGAAACGGGCGGAGCTCAGCGTGTGCGGGCATTGACGTGCCGGTCGGCGTCAGGTCGAAGCGCGGTTGCCGATCGCCGATTCGCGGCTGGCGGCCGAGACTCCGAGGTCGCGGATCCGTCCGTCCTTGAGCCCGTAGATCCAGGCATGGACGGCGAGCGCCTGGCCTCGCGTCCAGGCGTCGCGGACGATGCTGGTCTCGCAGACATGCCAGGCCTGATCGACCACGTTCAACTCGCAGAGGCGATCGAGTCGTGAGGCCGGCTCGAGACCATTGAGCTCGGCGCCGTGCAAGTGCGCGACGTCCTGGACGTGACGCAGCCAGTTGTCGATCAGCCCGAGCCTTGAATCGTCGAACGCCGCTTTGACGCCGCCACAGCCGTAGTGTCCGCACACGATCACATGCTTGACCTTCAGGACGTCAACCGCGAACTGCAGCACCGACAGGCAATTCAGATCAGTGTGGACGACGACGTTGGCAACGTTGCGGTGGACAAACAGCTCGCCGGGCAGCATCCCGACGATTTCGTTGGCCGGCACGCGCGAATCGGAGCACCCGATCCACAGATATTCGGGCGCCTGCTGCGCGGCCAGTTTTGGAAAGAAATCCGGATGGGCCGCCGTCAATTCGGCAGCCCATCTCCGGTTGTTGTCGAGCAGGTCGGACGGATTCACTGTTGTGGCGCCGTGGTCCCACGCGCCGGAGCAACTGTCCTGCCGGCGTCGAGATCGTTCCAGTTCATGATCGCGTTGAAGCCGAGGGAGTAGGTGCCCTGTGTTTGCCATCGCCAGAACGGCCGGACCGCAAACATCACGACATGGCCCTTGCCGAGCGGCTCGTCCACCGCTGCCGCACGGTTCGCGAGCGCCTGACCGCCCGCGAGCGTTCCCGACAGCAGCATGTCATTGGGATTCGCCGGAAACTGCAGGACGACGCGCGCGCGGCCTTCGGGGATCGTGATGCCCTGCTGCGCGGCGAGTTGGCGGAAGGCCGCGTTCTCGTCCACTTGCGGTCGATCGCCGCGGCCGGACGAGGGAGCCGGCGTCCCCGCTTCCTCGAATGGCGAAATGTGAACGGGAGTGGCGTTCGGCGTCACGTTCTGACCGATTCCGCCGTTCGGGTTCTCGCCCGGAGCACCGCCGCGTCCACCACCGAAACCGCCGCGTCCACCGAAGCCGCCGGCGGCGTTCAGCACCGGCGACTGGTTGAAGTAGACCGGAAGATCCGCACCGTCGTAGCCGTACGCGATCGGACTGGTTTTGTCCGCGAACCTGCTGCGCAGGATCGAGCCGCGCACGAACAACTGCGCGGGCTCCTCGACGGTGACGCCGTTGACCAGCCCGTAAGCCGGAAAGATGGTGGTGGTCGAGCCCTCGGTGATCAACGTGCCGCCGTCCTGGACGAACTTCGCGAGCTCGAGCAGGCCCTGCATTTCCATGCCGCCGCGGATGTCGTCGCTCGAATCGACGAAGGCCAGATTCGGGAACTCGGCCGTCTTCTTGTACGGCAGCGGCGCATTACCAGTGACGGCCATGCCGTTGACCTGCGACTGCGCCGAGCCGCCCACATGCGGGAAGATGATCACGTCGTACTTCGCGCGCAGGTTCCCTTCCTTCAGCTTCTGATCGGCGAAATAGGTGTACGGCACACCGAAGGTGTCGAGCGCCGCGCGCCACCAGCCTTCATCCTGCGTGCGGGTCCAGCTGTGCACGTAACCGATGCGCGGGATATCGAGGTCGTGGGTCTTGACGCCTGGCGCCGATGCAACCGCCCACGCCGACAGCCCGAGGTCCTTCAGCATCGGTTCGAGCCTGGCGCGGTCTGCATTCGGCACGATGATCGCGCCGGCGCGGAACTTGTGCCCCGCCAGCTCGAAATCTGCCTCTGCCGCCAGCATCTTCACGTCCTTGTTCTTGAACCTGAATGTGACGATGTTGTTGTCGGCGGTGTGCTCGACGACGAGAACGCTGCCGGTGCCTTCGATTCCGCCCGGCGCCCTGGCGTCCGCCTTCAGCAGCGTCATCGGCTGATCGAGGATGCCCTTGTCGGTCGCCGGCTGAATCTTGATGTCGCGCATGTACTGGAACGTCCAGCCGGTGTCGTCGTACGGCGACGGGTTCTGCGGCGCGTAGTTCTGCACCGAGAAATACATGTCGGCGAGGGTCCGGAACGGTTGATCGCCGCGGACGATGTAATCGCCGGCCTTGACGTCGATGGCGCCAGACTTGAACGCGTTGGTCGCGAGCGACACTTCCAGGCCTTGCATCCGCAGCTCGTTGATCGCGTCGGCGGCGTCGGCCTTGCGGCGCTGGGTCGCCGGGATGACCCACGCGTAGGTCGGTCCATTCTTGCCCTTGTCCACCGCGCGCTTGCTCTTCAACCAGTAGTTCTCGAGGTAGAGCTCGCGGTTCTTGGCGACGTGGTTGAGCGAGAACATCAACGCCGATTCCTGGATGTTGGTGTTGTTGCGCGGTCCCCACTTGATGAACGGCAGCGGCGGATTGGGGCGGAACCATTCCTTGCTGGTGGTCGTGGCGCCGGGGCGAACCTCGTAAGGATCGGGCCCGTAGCTCTGGACCTCGTAGAAGCGGCCGATGGAGTTGTGGCTGTGGGCGATGAAGAACATGTAGTTCGGCACCCAGCCGTCGTAGAACCCGTAGGTCCATACGCCTGGAACGCCGCGCTTGGTCATCTCCATCACGTCGTTCTGGGCGAGCGTCCACCATTCGCTCACCACAATCGGATCGATGTCGTCGTTGTACGGACCGGTTCCGGTGGACGAATAGAGGTAGGTCTGCGCCTCGTGCAGGTCGTGAATGACGGTCGGGTGCCACTCGATCGTCTCCTTGGTGACCGCCTGGGTCAGCTTCAGGAACTGGCCCATGCCGTCGCGGTTGTTGTCGTGCTGGACGTATTTGCCCCAATACATCAGCGGCAGCCTGGCGTCGCCGGCCGCACGCTTCTTGTTGAAGTAGTAGGTGTCCACCTGTTTCTCACGGCCGTCCACTTCGATGACCGGAGTGATCAGCGTGATCACGTTGTTGCGGATATTCTGGACGAACGGTGTTTCCTCGACGATCAGGCGGTAGGCGAGCTCGATCAGCATTTCGGGTCCGCCGGTTTCGGGCGAGTGCATGCCGCTGATCGCGTAGTAGATCGGCTTGGCGGTGTGCAGCAGCTGCTGCGCCCGCGCCTCGGTGGTCTTGCGCGGATCGGTCAGCTCGCCGAGCATGTCGCGATACTTGTCGAGGTTCTTGATCGAGTCTTCGCTGCCGATCGCGAGCAACACGATGTCGCGACCCTCTTCGGTGGTGCCGACCTTCCAGTATTTCGCACGCGCCGGCGCGGCTTTCGCCAGCGCCTCGTAGTAGCGATAGATGTCCTTCGCGTATGTCAGCTCGCCGGGCTGACCGACATAACGTCCCAGGAACTTCAGCGGCGAGGGCACGGTGTCGGACGCCGGCAGATGATCGACGAGCTCCGTGGTGATGCGCGGATCCTGGAGGCTCTCCTTGATGTGCCGCGTGTACTCGTCATCGATCTTCTGCGCGGCAGGCTTGGCGGTTTTCGATTGCGCGAGGATTGGCGTCGAGATGTAGCCCGAGCCGATCGTCAGCGCGAGCACCGCGGCCGAGGCGGCGATACGCGTATTCATAGGAGAACTCCCGGGAAATGGCTGATGGCTGATGGCTGATGGCTGATGGCTGATTGCAAAATTAATCTGCAATCGTAGTCTGAAATCCGCAGGCTGAAATCTGAAATCTCAGCGGGGAGCGCGCGGCATCGCGCCTGGGCAACCAGCGACGGTGCTGAAGCTTCCAGCGGAACGGCCGGTCGTCGATTGGGCGATGCACAACGGGCGGACGCCGGGCAATTGCGCGGCGGTCCGGCGCGGCGGGACCGATCGGTTGCGGAACGAGGGATACGCGTAAGGAATCGCGGCGTAGTAGTAGCCGGAGGCGGGCGGGCCGGAATAGAAGCCGTCCACGTGCGCCGTGTTCGGCACTTCTGGTCCGTGGCCGACGACGACCATTTCGGGACCCGGCGCGATCGCCGCGGCGATGGTCGCGCTGTTGTAGGCGGAGATCGCGCGCGCCGCCTGCTCGCCTTCCTCGCGGCCGCTCTTCAGCATCGCCAGAACCACGGCTTCGCTGACGCCGTCGCGTTGCAGCGCGACGATCTGTTCCGGCTCGATAGCGAAGATGGTTTTGTCGCGGTCGATCAGGGCCAGGATTACGGTGTCGGTGACGCCGGCGTGGGCCAGCGCAACGACCTGATCCAGCGTCACTGCGGAGGCAGTCGCGGGGACGGCAGCAAGGATGGCTGCGAGCATCGCGACCAACGGCAGGCACAGCAATCGACGCACGTTGCCCAGCTTTGCAACGGTTTGGCCAGTCGAGCGCGGCCGAAACATAAGTGAATCTTACCCGAGACTGGACTCACCCCAGGACACTTGTTCCTTCGGATGGGACAGCGACCCCGGGGCCCAATCTGGTAAACTGCCGCTTTCCACGGACTTACGGGATTCTTTGGCACGCTGGGCCGGGTACGCGGCTTGCCTCTGGTCAGGTTGGTCCAAGGAGCGTCCGAAATGCTTTCGAATCGCCTCGCGTTTGCCGCACTCTTCATCGCCTGCATCGGCGCTGCTGCGGGCGGCAGTTACATCGCCACTCGTCAGAACGCGGTCCCGACGCCGGCGGCGGCGCAGACGCAGGACGCTGTTCCGTCCTCGACTGCGTCCGCGACTCCGCAAGCCACCCCGAACCGCCCAGTTCAGGAGACCGAAGGCATCGTCAGCGATACGTCGCCAAAGGCGACTGCCGCGGCCCCGGCGAAAGCCGGGAAGCCGGCGCCGGTGGCCGTCACCAAGCGCGCCGAGCCGTCCCGGGCGCCCGCGAGTCGTAATGCCGGCACCGTTGCGTACAACCAGCCGGCGCCGCAATTGACGAACAGCTGGCCGAGCAGCGCCGCTCAGCAGCCGCCGCCACCGGCGCCGCTGCCGGTCCCGATGGAGCCGCCGCCGACGGCGATTCCGCCTCCGGCGGAACCACCACACGCTCCTGAACCGCCGCAGAAGACGTTCGAAGAGTTCGTGCTTCAGTCCGGCTCGGTGATCGGCTTGCAGACCGAGACGCGCCTGACGAGCGAGACCGCCCGCGTCGAGGATCGCGTGGACGCGCGGGTGACGCGCGACGTCAAGTTCGGCGACCACGTCGCGATTCCTGCAGGCACACACGTCGTTGGATCGGTGATGCAGGTGGATCGCGGCGGCAAGTTCAAGGAAACCGCCAAGCTCGGCATCAGGTTCAACACGCTGGTGATGGCGGATGGCACGCGGGTGCCGATCAACACCGACACCATCATCCGGTCCGGCGAGGCTCCGGGCAACAGCACCGCGGCAAAGGTCGGCGGCGGCGCAGTGGCCGGCACGATTCTCGGTGCGCTTCTGGGTGGCGCCAAGGGCGCGGCGATCGGCGGCGCGGCCGGGGCCGGCGCGGGCTCGGCGGCGGTCGCTGCGGGCGATCGAAACGCGGCCACACTCCCAGCCGGCACGCCGATGACCGTGCGGCTGCTCTCTCCGGTTACGATCACCACGGAAAAATAGCCGGGCGGGGTGGCACGTCGCCACCCTCGATCCGCTTGCGCCCGGTTCGAACATTTTCGACCGTGCGACCGTCATACCTTGCGACACAAGGTATGTCTCACGAAACCTGGCAGGAACAGCTTCGGCGCGGCGGTCTGGATCTCGCGATCCTGCTCACCGTGTCGGCAGGTCCTCGCTACGGCCTCGCGATCATCCAGCACCTCGAAGACTTCACCGACCTGGTGGTCACCGAAGGCACCATCTATCCGATCCTCGGCCGTCTCACACGCGAAGGCCTGCTCGAAGCGGAGTGGGTCGAAGGCGAGGCGCCGCATCCACGCAAGTACTACAAACTCACCCGGCAGGGCGCGAAGCGCCTGACCAACATGAAAGCGGAGTGGCGCGAGTTTGCCGGGAAGATCGGCCGACTGATGGACGCCGCGGAAAGGTCCGGCCATGCGCCTCTCTGACGTCGGCGAATCGCGCGTCAACGGCTACCTGTTCGTGCTCGAGCGATCGCTGAAGAGTTTCCTGCCGGCCGACGTGGTTCGCGACGCGGTGCGGGAGATCGAGTCGCACGTTCGCGAACGGATCGAGTCGGCCGACGGATCGCCGAACGAACGGGCGGCGCTCGAGCAGATTCTCGCGCAACTCGGCCCGCCTCTGCGAGTGGCCCAGGCCTATTCGACCGAAAGGACCGTTGACGAGGCCGTCGCCACCGGCAACCTGGTGCCGATCGTCCGCGCCGTCGGCCACCTCGCGGTCAGCACCGTCTCCGGGTTCTTCATGGCGTTGTGGCTGCTAATCGGATACCTCAGCGCCTTCTGTTTCATCGCGCTCGCCGTGCTCAAGCCGATCTTTCCGGCCAACGTCGGCGTGCAATTCATCGGCGGCTATCCTGTCGCCCTTGGCGCGCATTTTCCGCTCGGCGACGCCGACCTGCGCGGGGGTTACTGGGTGATTCCGATTGCGCTGTTCGCTGGCCTGGCGATCTTCGTCGGCACCCAGCGGGGCGCGCGCCGGTTCCTGTCCTGGTGGCGGGAACGACGCGTTTCGTAGCATGATTGAGCCGGTTTTTCAGAGGAGCTGAGCTTATGCGTTTGCCTGCATCGTTCGCCGTCGTCCTGTTCGTCGCGGCTGCCTTCGGCGTACGCCCGGCATCAGCGCAGGTGACCAAAATGACAGTGCCCGGCATCACCAATTTCGCCAAGGTCGAAACGACCATCGCATGCGGCGGCGCGACCACGCCTGAGGCGGTACCGGAAATCAAGAAGCTCGGCTACGTCGCCATCGTCAACATGCGGCTGTCGAACGAGCCCGGCGCCAACGTCGAGGGCGAGGCCGCGGCCGCGAAGGCGGCTGACATCGCGTTCTTTCACATCCCATTCAACAGCTCGGCACCCGATCCAGCCGTGGTGGACCAGTTTCTTCAGACGATCAGCGTGCCCGCGAACAACCCGGCCTACATTCACTGCGCGTCGGGCAACCGGGTCTCCGCGATGTGGATGATCAAGCGCATGGTGATCGATCACTGGGACGCCGACCGCGCCTACACCGAAGCGGCTGCGCTCGGACTCACCAACGCCGCGCTGAAGCAGTTTGCGATTGATTACGCGCAAGCACACCAGCGCTAACGCGCGCTAGAAGATTTGAGGATCTAAGAATTTGAGGATCTAAGGAATTGTTTAAGGATCCGAGAGCAAGCGCAGGTGCACCGAGCGTGGGTTTTTAGATCCTCAGATATATCCTCAGATCCTCAACTCCCCAGATCCTTAGATTCTTCAACCGTCTATTCTCCACAACTCTTTCCAGGTCGCACCCTCGTCCTTGGTGACGAGGGCAACGATGCCGTTGGCGGGAAACGGCGCAGCCCCCGTCGGGCCGACCAGCAGTTCGAGCAGCCGCGGCAGATTGGGGAAGTGGCCCGCCAGCATGACGTCGCGGGTTTCACCGCGCACGCGGTCGCGCATCCACTGAGCGGGGTCGTCCGGCTGCAGATCCTTGGTCGCCGAGAGCTCGGCGAGCGCGTTGCAGGCCTTCCAGAACGATTCCGCGGTCTGCCGTGCGCGGAGCTTCCCGCTGTGCCAGACGATCATCGGGCGCGCGCCGCGTGCGGCGGCCAGCGCGGCGACACGGTCCACGCTGGCGCGACCGACCGGCGACAGCGGCTGGCGCGTATCGACTTCCGGCCCGACTGCCTGACCATGATGGACGAGAAACAGGTGCATCGTGGTGCTACTGACTGGTGTGCGACGGCGGGTGCGGATAGGCCTTCTCACCCGCAAGAATCCGCACCGTCATCCGATTTTCTTTGAGCGGCAGCGGACACGTCGTGTACGGACTGAAGGAGCACGGCGGGTTGTACGCCTGATTGAAGTCGACGACCACTGTTCCGTCCGGCTTCAGATCGCCGTAAAGGAAGCGCGCGGTCTCGTAGGTTTCCTTCCCGCTCGTGGCATCCCGAAAGATGAACCACAGGCGTCCCTTGTTCGTCATCGGCCGCAGCGTCACCTTGCGCCCATCGAGCGTGAATTCGACGATGCCCTCGGTGGTGAAGGTTTCTTCGTCGCCGAGCTGATTCGGACTTCTAATCACGCGCGGCGCCGCGTCCCTGATGAAACGGCCGGTGACGCGGTACTTCTGGTCGATCGGGAACCAGTGAAAGCCCTCGAACGTTTTCGCCGGCACACCGTTGACGTCGCGCATGCGGACGGTGCGGCGATCGCCGCTCATGTGGACCCACAGCGTTACGCCGCCGACGGCGAGTTGATCGGCGGGACCGTGCTCGTCGGATTTGAGGTCGACCGGCTCGGTGATCGCCTGGTCGTCGATGGTGACCCCGGCGTGCGGAGCCGGCTCGAATCGCACGCGATCGGCGCTGACGATCAGCCGGCCGACCCTTTCGGGCGCGGGTTTGGGCAGCAGAATGTCGCTCGAGATGGCGCTGCCGATGGTATTGCCGCCGTCCTTCAGCGAGAAGAGGCCGGCCAGCGTGACGAAGTCGCGCCTGAAGTCAGCCTCGTGCGTGGCGCGAAATTTTTCAGTCTCGGCAACCGCCGCCGGATCGACCGCGGCGACCGCGAGCGTCAGCGCCAGGACGGTGCGTGCAATCATGGTCCTAGTATCGTCAATGAGCCTGCCCAGTCAATCGGAACCTCGGTCGCCGCCGCGAGTCGGCGGCTGGCTGGCGCTGCTCTGCCGCCTTCTGATCGTGTTCCATCCGTTGAGCCTCGCCGTGACCGCATCGGGAGCGCTGACCGCACTTTCCTTACGCGGTGTGCCGGTCGCTGCGGTGCTGCTGCTCAGGCTCGCCGTGGTGGGATTCGGTATGGCCGCCGGACGCGCGCTGCAGAACGTTCAGCCCGGTGCGCTGGCACTGGCACGGACCGCGCTGCTGGCGTCAGCGGCGACCGACGTGTTTGTGTACACCACGTCGTATTTTCCGAACAACCGTTTCCCAGGCGACACCAAGTACTACGTCGCCGCAACGCTGACCTATCACGGCGCGTGGCTGGCCTACCTCGCGCTCTCGAAGCGCGTTCGGGACACATACCGGGATCAGTAGCGCGAGGCTTTCAGCCCCGCGATTCGCGACACCCGTTACGGAACGACGGGCAGGACGATGTGCGACGGCCGCTCGCGTGAGGTGTAGATCCGCTGCGTCGCGGTGACGAAGTCCTCGGCCTTCGCGGTGTAGATGCTCGAAACGAACGTCTGTGGGTTCCGATCGATCAGCGGGAACCAGGTCGACTGCACCTGCACCATCAGGCGATGGCCCTTGAGGAATACGTGATCGTGACTTCGGAGCGGAATCGCGAACTCCGTCGGCTGGTTCGGGACCAGCGCCGCCGGATGTTCGTAGCTGTGGTTGTAGCGCCCGCGGCGAATCTCCATCGCGATCGGCAGCTGGTAACCGTTCAGCGATTGTGCGTACTGACCCGGCTGTGGTCCCGCCTGCTCGTTCCAGGCGTTGGCCTGGGCGTTCTCCGGATAGACGTCGATGAGTTTCACCACGAAGTCGCTGTCCGATCCGCTGGTTGACGCGAACAGCGCCGCCGCGAGTTCGCCGGTCACCGTGAGGTCGCGATCGAGCGGCTTGCTGACCCACGACACGACGTCAGGACGATGATCGACGAAGCGCTGATCGGCGACTTCCCAACGCCGCCAGTCGCCGGCCGGATAGGTTGGCGAGATCGGCCGCTGGCGATACGGAACCGGATTCGCAGGGTCGGACACGTACTGCACGTATCGGTCACCCGACGGTGGCGCGTCGAAGGTCAGCGTGCCATCCGGCTGCAGATACAAGTTGGTGCTCGTAGCCGGCGGGGGCCACGCCGCGTAGGTCTTCCAGCTGTTCGATCCGGTCTGGAAGGTGGACGCCTTCCACGGAAACTTTCCGCCCTGACCGTGCAGCCAGTAGCGGAACCACGGCGCCTCGATCTTCTCGCGGAACTCCGCCGCCGTATCGTGACCGCCGAACGAGATCTGGCCAATCGACTCGGCCTGCGGATTGTGCCATTGCCCGTGAAACCAGGGACCTGCCACCATGAAGTTGTTACGGTTCGGATCGCTCAGCGCCGAGCGCCGGAAGATTTCCCAGGGCCCCCACGGATCCTCCTGATCCCAGAAGCCGGCGACGTTCAGGTTCGGGACGAACGCGCCCTTCACCTGCGTGACCCACGCCTCGTCTTTCCAGAACGCGTCGTAATCCGGGTGCTGGACGATCGAGTTCCAATACGGGATCGAGCCGTGCAGGTACTTGGCGTTGATGTTCGACAGCGGACCCAGGTCGAGATACCACGAGTAGGTGTCGTAGGTCTCGAAGTTGAAGTGGGTGTTCGCGTTCTTGTCCGCCTGCTCGTAGACGGCGTACTCGAACGAATAGCTCTCGCGCAGCGCGCCGTAGCGATGATCATCGTCGTTCATCCATTGATCCGCCGGGGACGCCTGTTCCGAGATCGCCTTCAGCGCGGGATGCGGACGCAGCAACGTCATCGCCGAGGTCAGGCCGTCATACGAGACGCCGAACATGCCGACCTTGCCGTTGTTGTTCGCCACGTTCTTGACCAGCCATTCGATGGTGTCGTAGGCGTCGGTGGTTTCGCTCGTCGCTCTCGGATTCTCGAGATCGGCCTTCGACGACAATTCGAACGTGCCCTCCGATCCGAATCGCCCGCGCAGGTTCTGAACGACGAAGATGTAGCCGTCCCGATTGAGATCCTTCAGGGTCGGCCCGCTCGCGAAGTCGGCGTTCTCAGGCACACCGTACGGCGTGCGCCGCACCAGGATCGGCAGCGGCGCGGTGGTGTTGACCGGCGTGGCAATGACGGTCTCGAGCCGGACGCCGTCTCGCACCGGCACCATCACCTTTCGATACGTGAACGCCGGGCTTTGCGCCGGACTCTGCGCGGCCCCCTGCGCCATCAGAAGCACGAAGGAGAGCCCCGAGATCAGTCTCGTGAAATCAGCAGCCTGCATTTAGCCTTTCGGATTCTGACGCGTCATGGGCAGGATTGGGTCATTGGTTGGTACGGCGACCCCTTGCCGGCGGCAATCAACGATTCCGGCGCCTGATCGGCCTCCTCGACGAAGAAGGCATAAAATCTCGCGGCGCGTTCGAGGCCTTCCTGCGGCACTTCTTCGTAGACATCGCCGGACGAGTGGTAGAACGTTCCTGACTGGATCATCTGCGTCATCGGGACGCCGAGCGATCGATAGCCGCCCAGATCGCCGGGCGCGGTCGCGCCGGCGGACTGAAACGTCGCGACGCCGAAGCACTGCGATGCGCGCTTCCACAGATCGAAGAGAAACGGCGACTCGTTGGTGACGCCGACGGCTTTCGCCGACTCGGTCACGCTGGTTTCCCACGTCATGCCGATGTTGTTGGTCGCGCGAACCTTGCCACGCACCACGTCGGTGTACGCCACATGCTCGAGATTCAGGATCAGGATGGTGCCGTCCTTCAACTCCGGGTGCGCCGCCACCAGTGAGGTCGGCCCATTGCCGGGCCCGTGATGGCCGCCGCTGGCGACGAACATCAGCGCGTGCGCCGGCTGTGGCTGCTTCGCGAAGTACTTTGCGAGCCCGACCAGCACCGCGAGGCCGCTGGCGTTGTCGTCTCCGCCCTGGAAATAGGCATCCGCGTGCGCGTTGATGATGATCCGCTTCGCGCTCGTGCCGGGAATCGTGGCGATCGCGTTGCCGGAGGTGAGCGCGCCCTGCTCCTCGGTGCTGAGCGACAGCGTCATCTTCAGGCGGTCGAGCGCGCCCGCCGCCGCGGCCTTCCCGATCACCTCCTGCAGAAACCAGGCATCCTGTCCGCCGATGATGAAGCAGGGCGCGGCGCCGCAGGCAAAACGGGGATCGACGTATTGCGCATTGCCCGGGCCCTCGATCGCGTTGATCACACCGACCGCGCCGAGCTTGGCTATTTTCAACGCCGCGCCCTGCTCACCGGCGCCGAACAGCGACGGCTCCGGACGCACGCGCAACACGGCAATCCTGCCCTTGACGTCACGACCGGCGAGGTCCGCATCCGTCCCGTGCCCGACGTAGATGACCGGCGCCGTGATACTGCCACCTGGAATCGAGACGCCCCCCGGCTGCGGAAACGCCGACTGGAGCGCAATGGTTTCGGTACCGGCTCCGAACGCGGGGTCGCCCTGCAGTTCCACCTTCCACGATTTCGGTACCCACATCGCGCCGGGAACGGAGAACGTTTCGACCTTCGCGTCTCTCAGGCCCGCCGCCTTCATTTCGTTCACGGCCCATTCGAGCGTGTGCATGAACGCCGGCGTCGTCGCGCGACGTCCCCACACTTTGTCGCCAGCGTTCTGGCTCTCGAGCGAGAATCCGACGATGCGCTTCTGGTCGGCTTTCAAGGCGGAGCCGTCGAGCAGCTCGTCAGACTTGCCAGGACGATGGGCGAACGCGACCGGCAACGGTCCGAACGCATCGTCGTACTTCATGATTGGTCTACGCGGGTCGCTGAGTGGCGGCGGCAGTGGCGTTCCGAACCAGGCGGTCTTTTCGGCGGCCTGCGGAAAGGCGACTGCGGCCAATACGAGCAGGACGATCGTCAGGCGCTTGACCATGATCAGCTCCCGGCGCACTTTATCCGATCCGCTCAGATGGCGTAAATCCGATTCGGGGCCGTTCAGGGTTGATGCGGAGTCGGGGGCAGCCGCCCTTCGCGGACACCAAGCGCCGCCGCGATTCGCCGCAGCGATTGCTGAATCAGCCGCATATTCTCCGGACCCATCCGCAGCAGCTGCCGTTGCGCGGCGGTCAGGTCTTCGAGGCGATCGTCGGCGTAGCGGTAGCCGATTCCCTTTGGCGTGACCCGAATCCGGCCGTCGACAACCGGCGTCTCCAGCAGGCGAACAATTGCGGTCTCGAGCGTCTGGTCGAGGGATCGTCCCTGAATTCCGAGGTCCCGATACGCATCGTCGATTCGTGGTTTGAGCGTTGCATACAGTCGTGCAGCGCCGCGCGGATCGATCGAGTCCACCGCGTGCGCCAGAGTGTCGTAGCGGTGGTAACTCCTGGCATCGATGTAAAAAGTACGTCCCGACTCTGTGACATCGAACGGCGTGTCCGGGCGGAGGGCACGAAGCTGCTTGGCGGGCGTCGCGCCCTCGGCAATGTTCGCGACGACGACCGTGAAGTTACGGATGAGGCCGTCGGTGCTGAGCCATTTGCCGACGATCGGATTACTGCTCAGTGTCCGCACGAGCCCACGGACCACCGCGTCCGTCTCATCGAGTGGCGGCAGCGAAATCGGATCGCCGACCCCGCCGAGCGAGGTCGTTGCCTCCTGGCTCGGCGCGGCCGCGCGCGGAGCCATCGGCGCGAGCTCGAGACGCGGCGGCACATGCAGTGCGATGTAGCCGGCTCCGGCGATGCCCAGCAGTACCGCGATGACCGCCAGCCACAGGCCCATCGGGAACTGTTTCGGAGGCGGCGCCTCGAGAAACTCGGGATCGGGCTGGTCCAGTTCGTAATCGTGTAAGTCGTCCATGATCACGCTACTGATGGGACACCAACGATATACGTGGAGAAGACACTACCGTGAACTTCCCCGAGATGCGGACGTTCGATCGAGGCCTGGCGATGGCCGCGATGATTGTATCGATCGTACCTGCCTTCTGGCTGACGAACGCATTCATCGACCGCTACCACGATCGACGTCAAACCCTGGCGCTCGAATGGAGCCGCCGTGGCGAACATGACCTCGAGAAACAGCCGGGTGACGCGGTCGCCGATTTCGAGACGGCCTTGTCGTACCGGCCCGATCGTACAACCGACCGTTTTCGACTGGCGACGGCGTTGATCGCGGCAAAACGTCCGGCCGAAGCACGAGCCCACCTTCTCACACTTTGGACCGAAGAACCCGGCGATGGCCAGTTCAATCTGGCGCTGGCCCGGCTCGCCGCCGGTGATGGCAAGGGCGACGAGGCGGTCCGCTACTATCACGCCGCGGTCGACGGAACATGGGACAGCGCATCGCCGCCGGCGCGACGCGTCGCGCGACTCGAACTGGCCCGTCTGCTGATGGCCGCCGGCCAGCCGATGCGAGCCCAGGCCGAGCTCATCGCCCTCATCGACGACCTTCCGCCCGACCCGCAGACGCTCATCGAGGTTGGCAACCAGCTGGTCGAGGCCGGCGCGCCGACCAGAGCCATTGAGTTGTTCCAACGGGCACTCGTGCTCGACCCTTCCAACGGCAACGCAGCAAGGCTGGCGGGCGAGAGCGCGTTTCGCGCCGGCGACTATGTCGAAGCCCACCGATTCCTGCTCGCAGCATCGGCGCGCGAGCCGCTCGACGGTACGGCGCGAGAGATGTTCGACGTCAGCGACGGCGTGGTCGCCCTCGACACCTCCGTCGCCGGGATTGGCGCGAAAGGGCGCGCGGAGCGCCTGCTACATAGCGTCGCGATTGCGAGCGCCCGGCTGGCGCGATGCGAAGCCGCGTCAACCAGTCCGAACACACAGTCACACGTGGCCGATCTCAAATCCCGTCTCGAGCGCAGCAGCAAGACGAATTCGCAGGTATTCGAGCGCGATACCGATCTGGTCGACAGAACGATCGCGCTGGTGTTCGAGGTCGAACGGCTGCCCACGGCCGAGTGCGGCGCCGACTCGGTGGGCGACCGTGCCCTCGCGATCCTCGCGGGCCAGGACGCGGGCCAGCTTCAATGAGTCTTCCGTCACCGCGCTCCCGTCTGCGCGAGGAACAGATTTTTCTCGTAATCGCCGTCATGGTCGGCGTCTACGCCGGACTGTCGGTCGCCCTGTTCCGCGTGTCGATCGAGTGGTTCCGGCTGTGGGCGCTGGGCACATCGCTGGTGCCGTCGTTTCCACGGATCCTGCTCGTGCCGCCGGCGGTAGGACTGGTGATCGCCGTGCTGGTGATTCACCTGTTCCCTGCCGTTCGTGGCAGCGGCGTCAACCAGACCAGGACGGCGCTGCACGCGGACGATGGCTACATTCCATTGCGGACCGTGATCGGAAAATTCCTGACGTCGGTGCTGGCAATCGGCAGCGGGCAGTCGCTCGGCGCCGAAGATCCATCGTTGCAGATCGGTGCCGGGCTCGCATCGGCCCTGGGACGGAGCCTCGAGCTGTCGCGCGGCCGTCTGCGATTCATTGCGCCGGTCGGCGCCGCCGCCGGGCTGGCGGCCGCATTCAATTCGCCGATCACCGGCGTGCTGTTCGTCATCGAGGCGATCGTCGGCCGATGGACGGCCGGCGTCCTTGGCGCGGTCGTCCTCGCCGCGGTCTCCAGCGTCGTCACCGAACAGTGGTTTCTTGGTGGCGAACCGCTGTTTCGGGTCGCGCCGTATCACGTTGAGCATTCTTCCGAGCTCGTGGCGTACGCATTGCTCGGTTTAATCGGCGGCGTCGTCTCCCTGGCGTTCGTCAAATTGATTAGAGAGCTGCGCCTCCGGGTGCGGACCCTGCCGGCCTGGACCGTTTATCTGCAACCGGCGGCCGCCGGCCTTCTGATCGGTCTGGTCGGGCTCGGCCTCCCGCAGGTCCTCGGCGCCGGCTACGAATCGATCGATCAGGCGATGCACGATCAGTTCGGATGGCGCCTGCTCATCGCACTCTGCGTGTTCAAGTTGCTGGCGACAGCCGCCTCGTTCGTGAGCGGCACTCCGGGCGGTCTGTTTGCGCCGACGTTGTTCATGGGCGCGATGCTGGGTGGCGCGGTCTGCGCGCTCGAGCGTGTCATGGCGCCGGGCGTGACGGGCCCAATCGGCGTCTATGCGCTGGTCGGTATGGGAGCAATGTTCGCCGGCGTCGTGCGCGCGCCGATTACGTCGGTCATCATGATCGTCGAGCTCAGCGGCAACTATTCGATCGTCCTGCCAGTGATGATCTCGAACACCATCGCCTTCCTGGTGTCGCGGCAGTTTCAGCATGTCGGCCTGTTCGATCTCCTCGCGCAGGAGGACGGCACCGACCTCCCCGCGATCGACGACGATCGTGAGATCAACGTGCAATCGGTCGAAGATGTGATGCGCAGTCCCGGAGCCGTGGTGCTGATTGGAGGAGAATCGATCAATCGGAACCTGGCGCGGGCCGTTCAGACGCCTGGCGATCACTTTCTTGCGGCGATCGGCAAGGATTCGTGGGGATCGATCTCGCGAGCCGAGCTCACCGCCCTTCAGGCCGAAGGTCACGGCGAGGCACCGCTGGCATCACAGCTCACACCGATCGCCGGGCCTTACCTGAACCCGGATCAATCACTCGATGTTGCGATGCGCGTACTGCACCTGCACCCGCTCGTGCCCGTCGTCCATCGGACCGATCCCGCGCGGCTGGTGGGGATGCTCGCGCTCGAAGATGTGACGCGCCTGTGCGGCGGAACCACGCAGCCGGCGAGCGACACCGACGATCTCACGCCGGCCGACGTCGTCCGGGCGACGACGACAATTCAGCAGACAGGCGCTCGATGACCTCGACCGCGGCTCGAATCTTCGCGTCCGGAAAAGTTGCGAGCGTCGCGCGGATCGCGGATTCGACCGACCCGGTCCGCGACGGCCGGTTCACTTTCCCGCCTTTCGCGGTCAGTCGCAGGCGGACCTGACGACGATCGGCAGGGTCGGAGTCCCGCACGATCAGCTTCTTGGCGGCGAGCCGGCGCAGCACGCCGGAGACGGTGCTGGGATCGAGATGCAGCGTACGGGCCAGTTCGGCGGGGGTGATGCCGGGCATCGTACCGACCACGCGGATCGCCAGCCGTTGCGGACCGGTGACGCCGATCGCACGCTCCATCCGCTTCGACGTGCTCTGGACCGCGTGCTCCAGACTCCACACGACCCGCATGAAACGGAGCGCAGCGTCGAGCTGCACGGTCCCGGCGGCGCGGCGCTCGATCAGTTTGCGCACGCGAACTAGCTCACGGCCTTGTCCGTGAAGTCGAGGCCGCGATCGATGATCGCAAATGCCTCTCGCAGTTGTTCTTCGTTGATGCAGAGCGGCGGGTTGGTGAAGAACGTGTTCCAGCGAACGAAAGTGTAGAGACCTTCCTGGCGGAAGAACCTGCCGAGTGCCGCCATCTCTTCGGACGTGCCGTTGAACGGGGCGAGCGGAACCTTCTTCGCCTTGTCGCGAACCAACTCGACGAGCCCGAACAGGCCGAGCGACCGTACCGCGCCGACCGATAGGTGCTTCTTCGCGAGATCGGCCATCAGCTGCGTCATGATCGCGCCCATTTTGCGCGCGTTCTCGATCAGGTGATCCTGTTCGTAGACGCTGATCGCAGCGAGCGCCGCCGCGCACGCGACCGGGTGGCTGTTGTAGGTGAGGCCGCCGTAGAACACTTTGTCGTTGAATTTGTCAGCGATGCCCCGCCGCATCCCGACCGCGCCGAGCTGGACGTAGGCGGCGGTCAGGCCCTTGGCCATCGTGATGATGTCGGGTACGACCTTCCAGTGGTTGATGGCGAACCACTCGCCGGTGCGTCCGAAACCGGCCATGACCTCGTCGCAGATCATCATGATTCCGTACTTGTCGCAGAGAGCCCGCACGCCCTGCATGTAACCGTCCGGTGGCACCAGCACGCCGTTGGATCCGGTCACGGTCTCGAGGATGAACGCGGCGATGGTTTGCGGGCCCTCGAGCTGAATGACCTCTTCAATCATCGAGAGCGACTGTTGCGCGGTGTCCCATCCGCGCTCGATGCCGTGATACGGGTCCAGCACGTGAACGACGCCGGGGATGCCCGGTTCAGAAGCCCAGCGGCGAGGATCGCCGGTCAAGGTCAGGCTGCCGGCGGAGCCGCCGTGATACGACCGATAGCGCGCGAGGATCTTGTGACGGCCGGTCGCCAGGCGCGCCAGCCGGATCGCGTTTTCGTTCGCCTCGGCGCCGCCATTGGTGAAGAAGAACGCGTCGATGTCGCCCGGCGTGATCTCGGCGAGCTTGGCGCCGAGACGGGCGCGCGGTTCGGTCGCCATGAAAGGGTTGGCGTAAGCCAGCGTCGCGACCTGCTCCTGGATGGCGCGGACTACCCGCTCGTCGCCATGGCCGATGTTGACGCACATCAGCTGGCTGTTGAAATCGATGTAGCGCTTATCTTCGGGCGTCCAGAAATAGATGCCCTTGGCGCGTGCCACCGCGATCGGATCCACCTTCGACTGCGCCGACCATTCGAAGAGCGTATGGCGTTTGGATAACGCGATCATCTCGTCGCCGGTCATCGGTCGATTCAACGTCTCAGTCGCCATTGACAGCCTCTTTCTGTTACTTCTTCAGCATCGCCTCGCGCTTGGCCTTGAATTCGTTGCCGGCGCGCCATTCCGGAAACTTGTCCGCCTGCGCCACGCGGTAACCGACCGCGAACAGGACTTTCAAATCCTCGTTGGTGCCCGCGAGATCCCAGTCGGGCATCACCACATCCTTCGGTGTGTGATAGCGGGTGGCGTTCCAGTCGTCGCGGACCTTCTGTCCGTAGTCGGCCGGCTTGCCAAGGTAGTCCATGCCGCCGTCGGGATCGAGCGCCGGCACGCCTTCCTTCGCGAAGTTGAAGTGATCCGACCGGTAGTAGAAGCCCTTTTCCGGCTCGGCGTCACCGTGCACGACACGGCCCTGTTCGGCGGCCGCGTCACGCGCGTAGTCGTCCAGTTCGGAGGCGCCGTAACCGACCAGCGTCAGATCTTTGGTGCGGCCGTGCGTATTCCAGCTGTCCATGTTGATGTCCGCGAGCGTTTTCGCCAGTGGATAGATCGGCGTGACGGCGTAGTACTGCGAGCCGAGCAGACCCTGCTCTTCCGAGGTCACCGCCATGAACACGATCGAGCGTTTCGGCGGCGTCGGCAATCTGGAAAACGCGCGCGCGACCTCGATCAGCGCCGCGCACCCGAGCCCGTCGTCTTCCGCGCCGTGAAAGATGCCGTCGGCGCTCTTGCCGAAATGATCCCAGTGCGCGGTGTAGATGACGTATTCGTCCTTGAGTGCGGGATCGTGGCCGTCGAGCCTGCCGACGACGTTGCGCGAGTTGATCGTGCGCAGCGTGTTCTTGATCGTCATCGAAGCGGTGACGCCGAGTTCGATTGGCTTGAAGTCACGCGTCGCCGCCAGCTTCTTCAGGGCGTCGAAGTCCTGACCTGCGGATTGCAGGAGTGCCTTGCCCTGATCGAGCGAGATCCAGCCCTCGATCGCGGCGCGCCCCATGTTCTTGTCCGGCGTGATCAGATCGAACTGCTCGCCGGTCTTGCCCTGAATGACGTTGAAGCCGTACCCGGCGGGCCCGGTCTCGTGGATCAGCAGGACGCCCGCCGCACCCTTCTGCGCGCCGATCTCGTACTTGTAGGTCCAGCGACCGTAGTAGGTCATGGCGTTGCCGCCGAACGTTTTGGGATCGAGCTGGTCGGGGTTCAAGGGATCCGGCACCGGCGGATCGTTGACCAGCATCACCAGGGTCTTGCCCTTGACGTCGAGTCCCTTGTAGTCGTCCCAGTTGAACTCGGGAGCGACCACGCCATAGCCGACGAACACCAGCTCGGAGTTGTCGAGGCTGGCACTCGGCGCGACATGTTTGGTCCAGGCCACGACATCGTCTTTCCACTTCAGCGTGTGTGACTCGCTGCCTTTCGTGAACACCATCGGCGCGGGTGTCGGGGTAATACCGACCAGCGGCACTTTCTGAAAGAAGGTGCCGTCGGTGTTGCCGGGTCTCAGTCCGACCTTCTGAAACTGATCCGCCAGGTAAGTCACCGTCAGCTCTTCGCCCCTGGTCCCTGGAGCGCGGCCCTCGAACTGATCGGACGACAACGTCTTGGTCTCGGCCAGCAGCAGTGCGTTGTCGATTGCCGGCAGCTGACCGAGCGGCACATGGAGCGCGGGTGCGGGCGCCGCCACGGCATTCGAGACGGCAGGAGCCGGAGCGCCGCCGCAGGCGGTGACGCTCAAGATCAGAGCGAGCGCCGCAGAGCACATGACGTAGCGAGGGGCTTTCATGATCATGGGTGTTTTCAGTCTATCTCCCGGCGCTCATCAGGTCGAGCGTCGCCAGGGCGATGACCTTCGCCGCATTCACCAGGTCGGCGATGCGGCACGATTCGTCCGGCTGATGCGCCAGCTCGAGTTCGCCCGGCCCGTAGGCCACGCAATGCGGGATGCCCGCGATCCGCGTGATGTGCTTGTGGTCGTAGGTGCCGGGACTCGCGACCAGGCTGCCGGCGGATCCCAGCACCCGGCGAATCGCTCCGTCGAGCGCGCCGATGACCGGCGACTCGAGCGGCGTCTGCACCGGATCGACCACCATCAGATCGCGCAGCTCGTACTCGATTCCCGGAAGCGCACCGACCGTCCGCCGGATCAGCGCGTCAATCTCCTGCCTGGCCTGCGCAAAGCCCTCTTCGATCAGAAACCGGCGATCGACAATCGCACGGCAGCGATCCGCGACGCACGGTGTCTGAATGCCTTCAACCAGTTGACCGCCCTCGATCGCGTTGACGTTGAAGGTGGCGTGTCGCGCCGCGTCGGGGACCACCGGCATCGCGGTGACGCGCCGCGCCAGCTCGGGGCCCAGTTCCCGCGACATTGCGGTCAGCACCGCAGTCATGCCGTCGATTGCGCTGACACCGAGAAACGGCATGCTGCCGTGCGCGGTGCGACCGCGCGTGGTCAACTCGAACCAGTAGACGCCGCGGTGACCGATGCAGATCCGGTCCACGTTCATCGGTTCGGGGATGATCACGTAGTCCGTGCGCCCCGACGCGATGCGGCCGACTTGCGCCAGCCACGCAACGCCGGCGAAGCCGCCGCTTTCTTCATCCACCGTGCCGCTGATCTCGATGGTGCCGGGCAGGCGAACACCGGCGCGGGCAATCGCTTCGGCGGCGAACACCGCGGCAGCCAGACCGGCCTTCATATCGCACACCCCGCGGCCGAAAATGCGGCCATCGCGGACGAGGCCGGCAAACGGATCGACGGTCCAGCCGGCGCCCGCCGGCACCACATCGATATGTCCGTTCAGGTGCATGACCGGACCGCTGCCGGTTCCTGGCCGGGATCCCACGACATTCACGCGAGGGTGGCGGCGGGTGTGCTCGGGCCGGCCCTCGGCGGGAAAATATTCGACGTCGTAGTGTTGACGCGCGAGGTGGTTACCCAGAAATCGCGCGCATGCTTCGTATTCTTCGCCTGGCGGGTTGACGGTCGGAATGCGGACGAGATCGGTCGTGAACTGGACCATTTCGTCCGTAGCCCGATCAATCTCGGCAAGGATCCGGTCGACAGGCGTCATGTCGGGAGGCGTTCTACAATAGCCCAATCCTCATGACGCGAGCCTGGATCGCTGTGACGCTGTCGGCTCTCGCGGGTATCGCCATCGCCGCGGCCGGGCGGCAGGCCCGCCCGCCTTCAACCGGCACGACAAAAACACTCAGGCCGGCGGATTCCAACACCACGTTGACCGCGGTTCCCGGCGTCAAGGTCGGGCACCACACGCTGACGACGCGGCCGACCGGCTGCACGGTGATCCTGACCGAAGCCGGCGCCACCGCCGGCGTTGACGTTCGCGGCTCGGCGCCGGCAACTCGCGAAACCGATCTCTTGAATCCTGTCGACATCGTGCAGCAGATTCACGCGATTGTGTTGTCGGGCGGCAGTGCGTTCGGCCTCGATTCGGCCACCGGCGTGATGAAGTACCTCGAGGAGAAAGGCATCGGCTTTCCGTTCGGCAGCGCGCACGTGCCGACGGTTCCAGCCGCGTCATTATTCGACCTGCCAGTCGGCGATCCCGCGATCCGGCCCACTGCCGACTGCGGGTATCAAGCCGCGAAGGCGGCGACCGCCGACCCGGTGGCGGAGGGCAGCGTCGGCGCGGGCGCCGGCGCGACCGTCGGCAAGATGGGTGGCTTCGAACACGCGATGAAGGGGGGCATCGGCAGCGCCGCGCTGACGATGCCGGACGGATTGATCGTGGCGGCGATCGTCGCCGTGAACGCCGTCGGCGACATCATCGATCCGGCCACCGGCAAGGTTGTGGCGGGCACGCGCGCGGCTGACGGCAAGGGCTTCACCGACGCCCGCGTCCTGCTGCGCTCGGGGGGGCCCCGCCGGGACGGCGGCGCCGGTGAAAACACGACGATTGGTGTCATCGCCACCAACGCCGTGCTGACCAAGACGCAGGCAACCCGCGTCGCGCAAATGGCGCACGACGGGTACGCGCGCGCGATCTCTCCGAGCCATACGCCGAATGACGGCGACGCCATCTTCGCCGTCGCGACTGGCACGCTGCCCGGCGACGCCAACTACGGGAGAATCGGCGAGCTTGCCGCAGAGGCGATGGCCGACGCGATCGTTCGTGCCGTCCGTCAGGCCACCGGCGTGCCAGGCTACCCCGCCCTTCGCGATCTCAAGTGAACCTGCCCCTCTATGTCCTCAGCGTGTACTCGCTGGGGCTGATGGCGCTCGGCCTGTGGCTCGGCCGGCGCGTGCGCGACAGCGCCGACTTTCTTGTCGCCGGCCGCAGGCTCGGACCGGGTTTGATCTTTTCGACCATGCTCGCCGCAAACATCGGCGCCGGATCGACGGTCAGCGCAACGGCGCAGGGCTACCTGCAGGGGCTGGCCGCGTGGTGGTGGGTGGGATCGGCAGCGCTTGGATCGGTGGCCCTCGCCTTCTGGATCGGACCGGCGATGCGGCGGGTCGCTGCGCAGCATGACTTGCGCAGTGTTGGCGACTACCTCGAGTTCCGTTACAGCGCGTCGGTCCGCGCCACGATTTCGATCCTGTTGTGGATCGGCACCACCTTCATCCTGGCGTCGCAGCTCATCGGACTGGCGACCATCCTGAACGTCGTCGCGGGTCTGCCGGTCCCGATTGGATGCGCGGTCGGCGGGCTGGTGGTGACCGTCTACTTCATCGCCGGCGGGCTGCTGACCTCGGCACGCGTCAACGTCGTGCAGCTCGCGGTGAAGATGGCGGGGTTTGCGATCGCGGTGCCGCTGGTAGTTCACGCGGCGGGCGGATTGAGCGTTCTCCACCAGGTGCGCGCCGAGGACAGCGCCTACTGGACTTTCTGGCGCGCCGACGTGGCGGCGACTTACCTGTTCGCGTTCGCGCCGGCGTTCGTGATTTCTCCGGGCCTCTTGCAGAAGGTGCTCGGCGCGCGCGACGATCGCGCGGTTCGGCTCGGTGTCGGCCTGAACGCGCTCGGCCTCTTTCTCTATGCCGGCGTTCCGGTCGTCCTCGGCATCGCATGCCGGTCGATGTTTCCGCCGCTGTCTGACAGCCAGCTGGCGCTACCGACGGTACTGGTCCAGGGACTGCCGCCGTTCATCGGCGCGATCGGCGTCGCCGCGGTGTTCTCGGCGGAAATCAGCGCGGCCGACGCAGTGCTGCTGATGCTGACTACGTCGCTGTCGCAGGATTTGTACAAGCGATTCGTCGCTCCGGACGCAGAAGAACGCCGCGTGCTGGCGGTTGCGCGGTGGGCCACGCTCGGCGGCGCGGCCGCCGCGCTTCTTCTGGCCCTGACCGCCGCCAGTATCGTCACGCTGCTGACGATTTTCTACACGTTGCTGACCGTCAGCTTGTTCGTGCCGATTGTCGGCGGCCTGCTGGTCCCGCAGACCACGACCAGAGACGCATGGGCATCGATTTTGGCCGGCGTCTGCGGCATGCTTATCATTCAGTTCGCGACGCACGGGCGTGGCTGGGGCCTGATGACCCCGGCGCTCGGCGGCCTGGTGGCGGCTGGCGCTGCGTGGGCCCTTTCGTTTTCAACAGGAGCTATGCATGTCGTCGTCG
>DASXIR010000122.1:0-30305 GCA_036497895.1 Vicinamibacterales bacterium
CTGCAGGGCGGCAAGCGCACGGCGACGGTCCGGGCCGATCGCCGCTCGCACCTGCTGGCGGTGGACAAACCGGCCTTCGATCAGCTGTTCCTGAAGAACCCGAAAGCGATCGAGTACTTCGCCCGGGTCCTGTCCAAGCGACTCGCCGGCGTGACCCGCGCCGACCGCATCCGCCGCGCGACCACGACCATTTCGGTGGCGAGCCCGCGTGGCCTGCGTGGCGAATCGCTGTGCGCGTTCGCGATTGCGGCGCTGCTCAAGCAGCTGACCACCACCGAAGTCATCTACGTCGAAGTACGGCCCAGCGAGGAAGCGCCGGATCCGATGGTGCTCGACCTGCTGTCTGACAGCATTGGCTCGGCTCCTGATCGCTATACGCTGCCTCACCAGACCGACGGCCCGACCCATCTGCGCATCACCGTGCCGACCGAGCTGAACGAAGCCCGCTACGGCGACCTGCTGTCCAACCTGGTCTCGCGCCTGAGCGATCGCTTCAGCTTCATCGTGTTCGACCTCGGCTCGAGCTCGGCCGGCCTGATTCAGTCCGCTCCCGCGTTCTCCGATGTGTTCGTCTCGATCGTGGACGGCGCCGAGGAGCCGAGCGGCATTTCCAATCCGCGGTCGATGAAGGTCTACCGCGTCGTCAACCTGTTCAATCCGACGTCGCGCCCGCTGCCGATCAGCAGCAGCGAGCCGTTCGTGATGCCCTACAACGACATCTATGCCGCACCAGCCGCCGACGCCAGTCTGCGGCTGCTGAAAAACACGCGATCGCCCGCGGCGCTTCCGTTGTACCGCCTCGTCCACAAGCTGCTCGGCACGTCGATCGGGCTGGCGCTTGGCGGCGGTGCCGCGTTCGGGCTGGCGCATCTCGGCGTGATCAAGGTGCTCGAAGAGGGCGGCATCCCGATCGATCTGGTGGCAGGCTGTTCGCAGGGATCAATCGTCGCGGTCGGCTACGCCTGCGGGCTCGCCGTGGACGACATGATCACGATCGCGCGCGAACTGGGCGCGAAACGCAATTTCCTGTTCGCCTCCGACCCGACGTTCCTGACCAAGCCCGGCATCCTCGCCGGTCAACGCTTCCTGACGATGATGCGGCCCTACCTGAAGGGCAAGGAGTCGTTCGAGCAGCTGCTGCTGCCCTGCAAGACCGTGGCGACCGACATCCAGACCGGCGAGCGGGTCGCGATCGGCTCGGGGCGGCTCGAGACGGCGTTCCGGGCGAGTTCGTCGGTGCCGATGGTCATGGCGCCGCTGCGCAGCGGCGAGCGAGTGCTCGTGGACGGCGGCGTCGTCGATCCGGTGCCGGCGGAAATCGCCAGCCAGATGGGCGCGGACATCACGGTCGCGGTCAACGTGGTGCCGCCGATGAAGCGCGGCGTCGAGACAGCGCTGTCGTATTGGTACCGTCGGCTCAACGCCTTCAATCCGTTCTCGTATCTCTCGAGCGACGCCCAGGACATGCCGAGCCTCTTCGACATCGTCATGAACTCGATGCAGATCCTGCAGTACGAGCTCGGCAACTTCAAGGCGATCACCGCTGACGTCCTGATCAATCCCGATCTCTCCGACTTCACCTGGATCGAGTATTACCGTGCGGACGAGTTGATCGAGCGTGGCGCTCAGGCCGCCGAGCGCGCGTTGCCCGCGATCAGGCACGTAGTCGAATCGAAGATCGTGCCGATCCAGCAGGCCGCGCCGAGCGGTCGCTCGAGCGACGCCGTCCCCGCATGAGTTTGCTGGCCGCCGTCCTGATCACGACCCTGGTCTGGGCCGTGTTGTTCGTCGCGTTTCTGGTTGCGGTGCGCGGCCGCTGGCTGGCGCGATTCCACCGTGGTTTCTTCATCCAGATCGGCATCGCACTGCTTGGCGTCGCGCTGATGGCGACGTCGGTGGTCGGAGTGTGGGGATATTTCGCTGCCCGGCAGGTCCTTGACGACGACCTCGAAATCCAGATGCAGGACATCGGCAAGCTGGTCGAGGGGCAGGTCGCGCACGACCTCGAACGCATCGAGCGGCAGATGAACAGCCTCGGGAACTCGCTGGCCGCCGCCAGGGCAAAAGGCGTGTCGACCGCCGAGCTCAAGGGATTCCTCGCCGCCGCGCAGAGCTTCGAGACCAACTACGTGCAGATGCGGTTCATCGACGGGGACGGCACCATCCTCGCCGAAACCCGCACCGTCCAGTCGAGCGGCGAGCCGATGAACCGCATCGGCATCGCCTACAACCAGGAGGGCAAGCCGTTCGTGTCGGACGCGTATTATTCCGACACCTTCAAGCGCGAGATTCTGCTGGTCAGCCTGCCGATCAAGGACGAGAACGGCAAGGTCACGTCCATGATCATGTCCCGCTTCGATCTGGCCGCGGAGTTCGCCGAGTTGATCAAGGATGCGACGTTCAACCAGAGCGGCTTCGCCACGCTGGTGGACGGCGACGGACAGATCATCGCCCACCCCGATTCATCGCGGCTGGAGGAGGACGTCTCTGACTGGCCGGCGGTGCAGGCGGCGCGCCAGTCGAACGACACCGGTGCACTGGTCGCGAAAAACAAGAGCGGACAGAACCGGCTCTACGTGTATCGCGCGATCAGGAACCCGTCCACCGTGGGCAACAACAAGCCGTGGGTGCTCCTGACGGAAGTCGATCGCGACGAGGAGCTGGCCGGACTACGCCGGCTGCGACGCGAACTCGGGTTCGGCGTGATGCTGGTGCTGATCTGCGGCCTGCTGATTGCTCACCAGGTCTCGACATCGGTGACCGAGCCGCTCGAACGCCTCGGCGATTTCGCGAAGCGCATCGGCACTGGAGATCTGACCACACGCACCACCATTGCCGGCCGTGACGTGTCGGGCCGTTTGTCGGAGCGGCTGAACGACATGGCCAACGGACTGCAGGAGCGCGATCACGTCAAGGAAGTGTTCGGCCGCTACATCGCGACGCAGGTATCGGACAAGATCCTCAAAGGCGAAGTGAACCTCGGCGGCGAGAGCAAGCGCGTGACGATCCTGTTCTCGGACATCCGCAATTTCACCGGCATGTCCGAGTCGATGGCGCCGCAGCAGGTGGTCTCCTTCCTCAACGACTATTTCTCCGAGATGGTGGATGCCGTCTTCGAGCACGGCGGCGTGCTCGACAAGTTCATGGGCGACGGCCTGATGGCGGTGTTCGGATCGGTCGAGGACACCGAGCACGAGATGGGCGCGGTCAGGGCGGCGCTGCGGATGCGCGCGCTGCTCGCGAAGATCAACGGCGTGCGGGCGGTCTCCGGCATCCCGCCGATTGCGATCGGCATCGGCATCCACACCGACGCCTGCATCGTCGGCAACATCGGCTCACGCAAGCGCCTCGAGTACACGGTCGTCGGCGACGGTGTCAACACTTCGTCGCGACTGCAGGCGTTGAACAAGGAGTACGGCACCACGATTCTGATCAGCGAGACGACCTACGAAAAGATCAAGGATCACTTCGACTGCCGTCAGATGCCGGACGCCCAACTGCGCGGCAAGACCAAGAACCTTCACTTCTACGAGGTCCTCAACAGCAAGGTGGTCGCGGCGCCCGTCCCGGAATACGCGTAACTGCTATCATCCCTGAAACGACGCTGCGCGGGACCGTTGGTCCGCGCCTCACCCGGCACTGACCGGATCGCACCACACGCATTCACGCCAACCGCAGATGGACTCTCTCACCCGAAAACCGGCAACAGAGTTAGTACGCATGGTCGCGACCGGCGAGATCAGTGCCGAACAACTCGTACGCGAACACCTCGAACAGATCGAGCGCCTCAATCCGAGGCTCAATGCGTTCATCGAACTGCGCTCCGATCAGGCATTGGCCGAGGCGCGAAGGCAGGACGATGCAGCGGCCGCCGGAGGTGGACGCGGCAGTCTGGGCGGCCTGCCGATCTCGATCAAGAGCGCGATCGAAGTCAGCGGCCTGAAAGTGGAAACCGGGTCGCCGTCCCGCCAGGGCATCGTCTCGACACAAGATGCGGAATGCGTGGCGAGGCTGCGCGCCGCGGGCGCAATCGTGCTCGGCGCCACCAACGTCGCCGAGATGCTGATGGGCTACGAATCGGTCAACCCTCTTTACGGACGCAGCAGCAATCCGTGGGACCTGGAACGGACGCCGGGCGGATCGAGCGGCGGAGAATCCGCAGCGATCGCCGCCGGCTTGTCCGCCGGTGGGATTGGCAGCGACGGCGGCGGGTCTATTCGCGTGCCCGCGCATTTCACCGGCATCTGCGGGCTGAAGCCGACGCCCGGCAGGATTCCTGGCACTGGCCACCAGCCGGGATGTCTCGGCCCGTTTTCGTTGATCGGCGTGGTCGGCCCGATGGCGCGGACCATCGCCGACGTTCACGCGATGTTCGCGGTCGTCGCCGGCTGGGACGCCAGCGATCCGATGGCGGCGCCAATCCCGGTTCAACCGCTGTCGCGTGAGCCGCGAACGAATGTCCGGATCGGGTTCTTCGAAGACGATGGCCGCAATGCCGTGACCGTCGAAACCAGGGCCGCGGTGCGCGCGGCTGCCGCGGCAGCGGCACGGACCGGCTACGCGGTTGAAGAATTCCGTCCGGCCGGACTCGATCGGGCCCGGGAACTCTGGGACGCGTTCTTCTGCGGGGTTGGCCTGCTCGTTCTCAACGAGCCGTTGCAAGGCGCCGAGGTGCATCTTCCGATCCTCGAGGCGTTTCTCCGTGGCGGCGGCCGGCCGCCGGCGACTGCGCTGGATCTGACCCTGGCATGGATCGGCCGCGACATCGCACGAGCCGATCTGCTGAAACAGATGGACACCCACCGCGTGCTGATCTGTCCGGTCGCGTCGGTACCGGCCTTCCGGCACGGCGAACGCAGCTGGCGGATCGATGGCCACGAGGTCGGCTATCTCGACGCGATGACACCGACGCAGTGGTTCAACATCCTCGGCAACCCCGTGGCGATCGTGCCGGCCGGGATGTCAGCCGAAGGCCTGCCGATTGCCGTACAGGTGGTGGGCCGGCCGTTCGAAGAAGAGATCGTGCTGTCGGTCGCCGCCGACATCGAACGCGAATGCGGCGGCTACAGGCCGCCGCCGCTTTAGTTGAGGTTGAGGCAGCCGTTGGCCTTGCAGTCGTGGCCGATGGCGTCGCGGTAGCCACGTTCGATCAGGCCGGTGATCCGCGGGCGATGGAAGTCGAGCATACCAAGCGCACCGCCCATGTCCTCGACCGGCCGATACAGGTGAATCTCAATCGCGCGGCGGTGATGATCCTTGCCGGCCTTCACGTCCGCGTTGACCTTCGCGGCCACCTCGAGATCGCGCCGCATCGTGGCGGCGAAACTCGCGACCAGCATCCGGCTCATCGCGTCCACCATGCTGCTCAGCGGCCGCATCGGGATCGCGCCGGGTGACGGATCGAGGTAGATGACGTGGAGCACGTCGGCGCCACTCTGAATCGCCGGGCTCAGTGGCGTATTCAGCACCACGCCGCCGTCGACGAACACCTCGGCGCCGATCGGTACCGCAGGAAAAATTCCGGGCAAAGCACCCGAGGCGCGTACGATCAGCGCCGCTTTGTCGTCGGTAAAGTCGCGGTTTTCGAATACCCGCAACGTACCGGTCTCCCACGCCGTCGTCGCGACCCGGAAATCGACCCGGCCCGCCAGATCGCGGATCCGTCCACCGTCAACCGTTTCCTGCACCAGGCTGGCACTGGGTTCGGCGGTCAGAAACTGGCTCGCATCGAACAGTTCGGCGACGCGGCCGGCCAGACCCGAGGTGCTGCCAACGAAACCGGCGACGCGGGCGGTCAAGTCGCGCGCAAGAAACATCGCATCGGCGGCGAAGTCGCGTGCCGGCCCCATCGGGTCCTGCATGACGTCGTTGGCCCAGTCGATCGGGTTCATGCGATAGCGCATCACGCCGTTGCGGACCGCGACTGACGGCGACGCCATGCGCTCGACCCACAGCTGCTCGAGCGCATCGACGGCGGCCGGCCAGCTGCGGTCCAGGTTCGACAGCAGCACCGAGCCGTTGAATGCGCCGATCGAAGTGGCGGCAACCGCGGACGGGGTCAACGGCCGACGGTGAGTCGAGGGCGAGAGCCCGGCGATCAGCGCCTTCATCACGCCGAGTTCGTAGGCGCCGTTCGCACCGCCACCCGACAGCACGAGCGCGGTGCGCGCATGGCCGTGGTGGGTGGCGTCCTTCATCGCGGCGATCCAATCGAGGTGGACGAGGTTGTCAACGGTCGCAAGAGCCGCAATGCGGGGCGGGTGTTGTATTCCTCACGATACCGGCGATGAATTTCATCGTCGGGATATGCCTCGCCGGCGGGATATGGATACGCGCTCATCGCATGAAACGGCAGCGGTTCGACGCTCTGTGAAAAGGCCGTGTTGGCGTCAGCGTCCTTGGCCCA
This sequence comes from Vicinamibacterales bacterium, assembly GCA_036497895.1. Taxonomy (GTDB): domain Bacteria; phylum Acidobacteriota; class Vicinamibacteria; order Vicinamibacterales; family CAVVIG01; genus CAVQFC01. Next base: position 6,407 of record DASXIR010000122.1, read on the forward strand.
GCCGTCCACCAGCAGCAGGAAATCGCGGGTCCAGCCGGTCTCGAGAGGCGGCAGCGACGCCGTCGGAAACGTCAGCGTCAACTCGTCGCCCGAACCCATGATCACGAAGCGATCGTCAATCGACTGCAGCAGCGGCGTCACGTCACCGTACCGGGTGTAGAGACCGGGCGTCGGGTTCCACATCGACAGCGGCATCTGGTGCGCATAGTCGAACACCTCGGGCTGCTTGCGTTCCGGATGAATCGTCGGCGTCGAGAAGCCGCGATAGTGCAGATCTACCGCGGTCGCGTCCATTCTCGTCATCACGTTCGGCGGCGGCGCCGAACTCTCGGCGAGGAAGATCTCGTCCCAATAGAGGCACAAGTTGGTGACGATGCGCACTTCGCGAGATGCCGAGAGGAACTTTCCGGTGAGATCGACGGCAATCGTCTTCGGTTTGCCGGCCGGAATTCCCATGTCCTCGACGACCGTCACCCAGTTTCCGGCCGCGTCCTTGACCTGGACCGAGGGAAAGATCAGGCCGCGTGGGTCTTCCTGCGAGACGCCAAGGAACGTGCTGCCATCGGCCCAGTCCACCCACCCGCTCAGGATGAGGACCGCCTGATTCGACTGTGCTGCGTCGCCGAAGTCCAGATCCAGCGTATGGAGTTCGGCCACGCCAGCGAAATCCCTGGTGAAAGCATCGGCGTAGGTCTGATCTTTCGCCAGTAGCTTGTCGCGAACATCGCGGCCCTGACCGTCGTGTGCGCGCACCGGGTGGACGCGGTGTTCGGCGCCGAACAAGCGGAACTCGGGAAACGGCGGCGACTTGAACTTGTCGTTCGTAAACAGATCGATCGCGCCGGGGTGATCCACTGCCACGAGTTGAATCTGATCGAGGTACGACACTTCACGCAATTCTTCGGTGATGCGGACTTCGTAGGCGCCGTCTTTCACCTCGAGCGCGTCGCCGGGGATCTGCACGTACTCGTCGTGATCCACGGGAAAGAAGGTGCCGTCGCCGGAACTGGCACCGAGTGGCGCGACACCGAGCACGTCGGTGATGTAGCGGTGCTGATGTCCGTCCCAGGTGAAGATCATCGGGCACGATCCGGACAGCCGCTGCGCTTCCTTGTATGTCGAGGCGCGATTGGAGGGCTGCCGCACCTCGTTCTGAATCAACCCGTTCGGCCACGTGATGCGCACGGTGTCGATTTCCTTGACGTCGCGCAAGCCGAACGTCAACGGTGCGCCGGTGAAGGTTTTTTTCTGATACTGCGGGCCGCTCTTGACCTCGACCTGCGCTTCGGGCGACAGCTTCGGGTTCTTGACGCCGGTCAGCGTCAGGCGCAGCCATCCGTTCGTGGTCACGGTGTCGTTGTGCAGGACATGCAGCGAGCCGTCGGCGCCGATGGCCGCCGCGTCCACCTTCCCGTCGTTGTCGAAATCGGCTGCAACGAGCGCGACGGCGCCGGCCAGGACCGTCGCGGCTGGCGCCGCAAAACGGCCGAGACCCTGGTTGCGCGCCACCTTGCCGTCAACCACGAGGTCGCTGAGCGCGCGGTTTTCGAAGTCAGCCATCGCCACCGAACGAGCGGCCGAAACGCCGGGCACAGCAGCCGATGCCGCGAAAGCGCCGCGTTCGTTCAACAGCACGATTGGACCCGCGGGAGTCGCAGCGATCAGATCGAGCCAGCCGTCGTAGTTGATGTCCTGCGCGGCCAGCGACCGGGCGTTCGCCGGCAGCGCCGGCAACGGGTCGGCGGCGAACTTTCCCGCCAGCAGGTCGCGATAGATGACGCCTTGATGATCGGCGTAGGCGACCGCGACATCGTGACCGCTGGTATCGTTCATCAGGTCGAACACGATGGCGTCGGTAGCGCGGCCGTTGGCGAACGGGATATCGGCTGTCTGATCGCTGAAGCCGGCGGCGCCGTTGTTACGGAGCAAGCGTGTTGTATCGCCGACCAGGAGCAGGTCCACGTCGTAGTCGTGGTCGTAGTCGAGCCACACTGCCTTGACGAACGAACCGGGCGCCAGCGTCAGCGGCGACTTCACGAATGTGCCCCTGATGTTCACATACAGCGCCGGGCCGGCGTCAGTGATGATGCAGAGATCGGGGAGACCGTCGTTGTTGAAGTCACCGGCGGCGATCGAACGAATCTTCTCGATGCCCTCGAGGCCTGCATTGGGGATCAGGGTCTCGCCGTTCTTGTAGAGGCGCGCGCCGGCGGCCGACCATGCCAGCAGATCGATGCGACCGTCGCCGTCCACATCGAGGGCGAGGACGCCGGCGCCCTCTCCGGCAAACGTACCGTCGAGCGCACGATCGGTGAATTTCAGCGTCGCCGGAGGCGCGGTGTCGGCCGCCTGGTTCGGGTCAGTGGGGTCGAGAATCTCGGCGTAGACGCTCCAGTCGAGATCTTCGGGTATGGCTGCGCCCGCTTGTCGTCGCTTGATCTCCTGGAAGGTCTGCTGTTCCCGGGTCGCGTCCTCAGTGCGCCCGGCTTCGCGATACGCGTTGAACAGCTGAAAGTGCGGTCCGGCGAGATTTGGATCGAGCCGCGACGATTGCTCGAACTCGCGCAGCGCCTCGGCCGGCTTCTCGGTGAGCTTGTAGAGATAGCCGAGGTTGTAGTGGGAAATGGCGTCGGACGGCGCCAGCTTGACCATCTGCTCGAACTGGACGATCGCCTTGTCGTACTGTGAGTCTTTCTTGAAGGCGACGCCGAGGTTGAACCAGGTGTGCGGAATCGCCGGATCCTGCTGCTGCGCGCGCTGCAGTTCGACAATCGCATCGGCCGTCTTTCCTGCCCTCAACAACGCCAGGCCGTAGTTCACGCGCTCGCGCGCTGATGCCGGCGTCAGGTCGAGCGCCTTCTTGAACTCGTCCACAGCCTGCTGCTGCGTTGTCGGGTTTTCGTAGAACGCTTTACCGAGGTTGCGGTGGTGCCACAACTCGTCGCCGACCACGGGCGCGGCACCCTGGGCCGACAGCCGGCTCGCGTTGTGAAGGATGCCGAGCGACGCCGCCGCCAGCAGCGTCGCGGCAAACAAGGTCGAACCCAGGGACACGTGACGCATGGCGCTCCTGTTGTGGCGTCAGCCGGTCGATCTACCGAGACGAGGAGGTCGCGGTTTCGGTGATGGTCGAGATCTTGTCGAGCGGCACGGTCGCGGTCTGCGTGACCCCGCTCGGCCAGCGGATCGTCAGTGACTGAATCGCGTTCGAGCTGCCGAGTCCGAAGTGGAGGCGCTGGCTGCTCTGTCCGGCATAACCGTTGCCGCCGTCCACTTCGCGAATCATCGACTTGTTCCCTGCTTTGACCGTAACACGCGCGCCGATGGCGTCGCGGTTCGAGCGGGTGCCAACCAGCTTCAGCTCGATCCAGTGGCCGAGGTCGGTGCCGGCGTTGTGATACAGCAGCGACGTCTGGTCAGCATTGGCCTGGTAGAAATCGAGCTTGCCGTCGTTGTCGAAGTCGCCGACGCCGATACCGCGGCCGTCCTTGTCGTTGTCGACGCCGACGGCGTTCGAGACTTCCTTGAAGCTGTGGCCGTCCAGATTGCGGAAAAACTTCTTTTTCTGATAGCCGCTCCAGGTCATGTTGCCGATGTGGGGCCAGCCGTTGACGTCGGTGAAATCCACGCCAGGTTTCGTGATGAGGTCCACCAGGACCGGGATGTAGTTGTCCGGTCCGGCCGAACGGAGTCCGTTGACCACGAAGATGTCGAGCAGGCCGTCGTTGTCGTAATCGCCGAACTTCGCGGACCAGCCCCACAACGTTTCGCAGGTGCCGGTCTCGCGCGACACGTCGGTGAACGTCTTGTCACCGTTGTTGTGCCACAGCATGTTGCATTCCTTCATGTATTCGTCGGTGATGTTGGTCACGTAGATGTCCAACAGGCCATCGTTGTCGTAGTCGCCGATGTCGACGTTCATTCCCTTGCGGGTATCGATGCCGATCGACTTCTCGGTGGTGTCGGTGAAGGTGCCGTCGCCGTTGTTGAAGAAAATGCGGTCGGTGCCGTAATCGCACGCCAGGTAGACGTCCTGGAGACCGTCGTTGTTGAAGTCGCCGTGGCCGACGTCGAGGGTCCAGCCGGTGTGCTTGCCGAAGCCGGCCTTGTCGGTCACGTCCTCGAACTTGCCGTTGCCGAGCGAGTGCCAGAGCGTGACGCCGCCGCCGTTGACGGCCGCGTCGAGATCGTTGGGCAGGACGTGCGGGTCTTTCTTGATGCCCTCGACGTCGAGCAGGTTCTGCGGCTTGAAGTAGTTGCCGAACAACAGATCGAGCTTGCCATCGTTGTCGTAGTCGAACGCAATCGCCGCGATGGTGTTGCCGAACTTGGTCAGGCCCGATCCCTTCGTGACGTCCTTGAAGGTCCCGTTGTGCTCGTTGTGATACAGAATCGGCGTGCCGAAGCGGATGACCAGGAGGTCGCGCCACCCGTCGTTGTCGTAGTCGAACCACAGACCGTCGGCGACGATCGACAGCGCGTCATTGCCGCCGCCGACGCCTGCCCTGGCGGTCACGTCGGTGAAGGTCATGTTGCCGTTGTTGTGATACAGCCTGCTCGTTGTCCCCTCAGCGGAGTCGGTGACGAACAGATCGTCGAAGCCGTCGTTGTCGTAATCGCCAACCGCGACCGCGGCGCCACCCGACGTGAACATGCCCAGGACGTCGGCCGCCGGCCCCTTGTACTTGCGGGTGTGGTGCATGAACTCGACGCCGGCCTTCTTCGCGATTTCATCGAAGCGAAGCGTGACCGGACCGGCCGCCCGGCCGTGGCTGCCGCCGGCCGAGACCAGGGCGAGAGCGAATGCGAATGTGGCCAGTGCACGCTTCATTGGTTGGACCATAGATCCTGCAGGCTGGTGTCGACGCGCTTCGCCGGGTCGTAGGAGCTGTCGATCAGCGTCTTGAGTTCGTCGCCCTGTTTGTCCAGGCGCGCCTTGAGCATCAGGTTGTCGGGGTACTCAGCCAGGCCTTCTCTCCAGGTACTCGTGGCCGTGGTCAGGTCGTCGATCTTCCAGTAGCCGTCGCCCAGCGCGACGTAGGAGCGCGCGTAAAATGCGCGCTTCCGGTCGGCCTTTTGAATCTTCATCGCTTCCTTCAGGTCGGTGATCCCGAGGTTGGTGCGGTTGAAGATTCGCGGCCAGAACAGGTAGCTGTTGCCACGGGTGTAGTAGCCGATCCAGCTGGGCTTGATCTCGAGCGACTTGGAGAACTCGCCGAGCGCGTTGTTGGCGAGAATCACCTGGGTGATGGCGCCAGCCGCTGGGATCTTGTCGACATAAGCGAAGCCATAGTTCAGGTGCGCGCTCGAAGCGTTCGGGTTCGCGGCGACCAGCTTCTGAAAGAAGGCGATCGCCCGGTCGAACGACGCCATCTGATTCACCTGAACGACCGCCATCCGGTAGTCGTTCGCCGGACGCAGTTCGTCGGGCTGCGCGGTGACGGCCGCCTCGAGCGAGTCGAGGCTGGGCGCCTGCGCCGTGGCTGCGGAGCCCAACGTCAGGACGACCAGGACGCTGGTGACGAACACCGGACGAATGCGTGTCATGGCTTGCTGCCCTCGCTGATTTTCGTGATGCGGTCCACCGGAAGCTTCTCCAGCGTCTGTCTGAGCCCTGACGGCCAGCGGATTTCGAGCCGGTCGATGACCGTGGCGTCGCCCAGACCGAAATGCACGCGCGCCGACCCCTGGCTGGCGAAGCCGTTGCCGCCGTCTATGAACCTGAGTGTCGTTTTGCCGCCGATCGTTACACGCAGCTGCGCCCCGACCGCGCCGCGGTTCGACTTGGTACCGGTCAGGGCGAATTCGGCCCAGTGTCCAACCGGCGTGACCACGTTGTGATAGAGAAACGGTTCGCCGTTGGCGTTGGCGACGAACATGTCGATCCGGCCGTCGTTGTCGAAGTCCGCGGTGGCGATGCCGCGGCCGTCGCGGACTGAATCCACGCCATACATCCCGGCCCGATCACTGAACGCCTGGCCGCGTTCGTTGTGGAACAGGCGCTTCTTCTCGTAGCCGCTCAGGCTCTTGTTCCCCATCGGCGGCCAGTTGCGCGCGTCCGCGAGATCGATGTTCGGCTTGATGATCATCTCGAACACGTCCGGCACGTAGTCCTCTTTCCCCGCCGACACCCAGCCGTTGGTGACGTAGAGATCGAGCCAGCCGTCGTTGTCGTAATCGAAGAACTTGGCGCCCCAGCCCCAGCCGGTGTCGTAGGTGTTGGTCTCACGTGACACGTCGGTGAACGTCAGGTTGCCGTTGTTCTTCCACATGAAGTTGCCTTCCTTCATGTAGTCGTCGGTGATGTTGGTGACGTAAATGTCGAGCAGGCCGTCGTTGTCGAAGTCACCCCACTCGGCATTCATCCCCTTCTTGGTGTCGATGCCGATCGCCTTCTCGGTGATGTCGGAGAAGGTGCCGTTGCCGTTGTTGACGAAGAAGCGATCGGTGCCGAAGTCACAGGCGACGTAGAGATCGTCCCAGCCGTCGTTGTTGGCGTCGCCGTGACCGAGATCGAGCGTCCAGCCGCTGGTCTTCAGGCCGATCTTCTCGGTGACGTCGGTGAAGGTGCCGTTGCCGTTGTTGTGGAACGCGATCACGCCGCCGCCGTTGTTCGCGGTCTCGAAACTCTCCGGAAAGAATCTCGGCGTGTTCGGGTTGAACAGGTTCACCGGCTGGAAATAGGCGCCGATGAACAGATCGACGAAACCGTCGTGGTCGTAATCGAAGGCGACCGCGGTGATGGCGTTGAGATAGCGATCGAGCCCGGACGACTTGGTGACGTTCTTGAACTTGCCGTTGCCGAGGTTCTGATAGAGCTGGTTGTGACCGAAGCGGACGACCAGCAGGTCGGGCCGGCCGTCATTGTTGAAGTCAAACCACAGCGAATCGGCCGATGCGTTGACCTCGTCGTTGCCCGAATCAATCCCGGCTTGCGCCGCGACATCGGTGAAGGTCAGGTTCTGGTTGTTGTGGTAGAGATGATTGCGGCCGTCGATCGACGAGTCGGTGACGAAGATATCGTCGAAGCCGTCACCGTCGTAATCGGCGGCAGCCGCCGACGCGCCCAGCGCGGTGTAGCCGGCCATGATGTGCGCGTAGGGGTTCTTGAACGCCCGATTGTGGTGCGGCTTGTTGACGCCCGCCTTGACGGTGATGTCCTCGAACCCCGGCGTGATCGCGGCGGCCGCCCGCGCGACCCGCTCGACCGGCCCGGCCGCCGCGAGCAGTGCCGCGGCGGCGATCGCAGCGACGGTCCTCACTGCTTCGTCCGCGTCCCGGCGACGTGATGCGCTTCGACCAGCTCATCGCGTCCCTCGGTGACCGCGACGATGCGATCGGTCGCGACGTTGTTGAAGGTCTGGGTGATGCCCGACCTGGGCCACTTGATCACCAACTGATCGATGGTGGCGTGCTCGCCGAGGCCGAAGTACTGCCGTGCCGAGTTCTGCGACCCGTAGCCGTCGCCGAACACCACTTCGCGCATTTGCTGGCTGCTGCCGATCTTGGCGTAGACCCGTGCGCCGACCGCGTCCCGGTTCGACTTGGTGCCGGTCAGCTCGACACCGAGCCAGTGACGGCCCGACGCAATCTGGTTCTTGAGCAGCGCGTGCCTGTCGGTCGAAGCCGCCACCGCGATGTCGAGCTGACCGCGGTTCCAGAAGTCGGCGACCGCGATGCCGCGGCTGTTCAGCAGCAAGTCGGTGCCGGCCGGACGGCCGATCTCGGTGAAGGTGCCGTCGCCGTTGTTGCGCAGGTGACGGTTGCGTTCGTAGCCATGCCAGGAGCGCCGGCCGAAGAACTTGGGATCGAAGAAGAGTCCGGTCTTGTAGACGTCCTGCTTGCTGACGACATTGTTCAGGAACTCCATCTCTATCTCAGTGTGCGGGTCGTTGTAGGCCCACCCATCGGCGGAATAGATGTCGAGCCAGCCGTCGTTGTCGAAGTCGGCAAACGACGATCCCCAGAACCAGCCGGGCGGATTGGCGTTCGATTTCCAGGTTACGTCCTCGAAGGTGCCGTCACCGCGGTTGCGCATCAGGGTATTGCCGGACGCCATCTGCCGGAACACGTCGACGAACTGCAGTCCCGACTGCCGCATGATCTGCATGTACAACGGCATGTCGCTGTACCAGACTCCCTGGCGCCAGCTGTTCAGCATGTAGCGCATGACCGTCGGTGTCTCGGCGTACCAGCGGCTCTCGGAGCGAATGTTCGCGACGTAGATATCGAGCTTGCCGTCGTTGTTGTAGTCGCCGAACGACGCGCTCATGCCGGCGCCGTAATCCAGCGTGCCGCTCTTGACGGTCACGTCAGTGAACGTGCCGTCCCGGTTGTTGTGATACAGCGTCTTGCGGCCGAAGTCGTTCACCACATACAGATCGAGGAACCCGTCATCGTCGTAGTCGCCCCACACGGTACCGAGGCAGAGGCCGATCTCGCCGACGCCGGCTTTCTCGGTGACGTTGGTGAAGGTGCCGTCGCCGTTGTTGTGATAGAGCTGATTCGGCTCGCCGTTGCGCGCGTAGAACGTGGTCGGGATCTTGGTGCGCGGATCGAGGTAGCGGCCGACGTAGAGATCGAGCAGGCCGTCGTTGTCGTAGTCGCCCCACGACGCCACTGTGGTGCAGCAGTCCTCGCCGATCTGCGACTTGGCGGTGACGTCGGTAAACGTGCCGTCGCCGTTGTTCTTGAACAGCTGATTGTGCTTGAAGGTGCGGCCGACGAAGAGATCCTTGAATCCGTCATTGTCGAAATCAGCGAAGACACCGACGCTGACGCCGTCGAGCCCGCTCAGGCCGGCAGCCGCAGTGACATCGGTAAAAGTCCCATCGCCGTTGTTGCGATAGAGCCGGGATGCCACGCCATCCGGCACGAAGAGGTCGTAAAAACCGTCGTTGTCGTAGTCCACCGCGGAGATACCGCCCGGACCGTAGCGGATCATGCCGAACGCCATCTTCTCGTTGATGAACGCCGGGTAATACTGGTTCTTGAAGTCGACACCGGCTTCGTGCGCCACGTCCACGAACTGCGGCGCGTCACTGATCAGCCGATCGCCATCGAGGAACGTCGCCGACTTGATGTGCAATCCGTTGGCAGCGCGATCGAACGTCATCCGGAAGCGGGCGCGATCGATGCCGGACTGGGGCGCGCCCTTCGGCGTGCCGATCGCTTCGAAACGAATCGTCGCGCCGAGCGTCGAGCCGCCCCATTGCTCGAGCTGATCGATGTGCAGTTCCGCCGACTCGATCGACGCAAACCCGTCGCGGTAAGCGTGCCATTCGGCCAGCGCCGCCGTCCGATCCTGCGCGGCGTTGTCCGACTTCTGGACGAACTGCTTGACGCCGTCCTTCACGGTCGGGGCATCGCGCGAGGTCAGACCAAGCCGCGTCCCGGCGAAGTCCGCGGCATACAGCCGATCCATCGCCGCGGCGTCGTTGGCGGCGAGAGCGTTCGCGAACGGATCGAGCGCGCCCACCACGATGTCGTGACCTGAGTCGAAAAAGGCGACGCCGCGCCGGTCGATCCAGATCGCGGCGATCAGCATCACGGCGGCGAAGGTCAGAAGGACGACCAGGTAGCGGCGCCAACGGCTTCGTGGCCGATCGGCCGTACGGGTAACGTTGCTGGCGACTGTATGCACAGTAAATTTGAAAGGATGGCGAACGAGTTAACCCACGTGAACCACAGCGCCGGGCACGGCCCGCCGCGATCCGAAAGCGGCCCCTATGATGCCATGAGGACTGCCGCGTGGCGAGGCGACTTGGAATAAAAAAGCGGGGCTGAACTCGAAGACACTTTGAGGGCAAACCAACGACGAACGGACCGGCGGCGACGGACGCGCGATCGACGATCGCGCGCCCGCGACCGGCGGTTACACTTCGTGAATAAGCTGGTTGACCATCTCTGGCGACGGCGGGTTCGCGGCCATCTCGGGATGCGCCATCTTGGCGTGGATGCCGACGTGCTGCATCAACTCGTCCTTGGTATCGGTCACCACTTCAAACGGGCACTTTGCCCCGGTTTCGGCGCAGACAAGCTTGTAAGCCATCGTCTCTCCTCCGCGAATTGAAAATAACAGTCGAGCTACTGCGCCTTGACCCGCTTCACACGAACATAAATGTACCGTCTGGAGCTACATGAAGCTGGCCTGTTACTTCGTATGGGAGCGACCGGCGATTGTCACAGGCCCCACCAGCTCCCAGCGCGCGTGTCCCATCGAGTGGCCATCAACCAGTGTGGCGTGATCGGTCGCGACCACGTTTCCGTCAGCGAAAAACTCCGGCATCATCGCCAGCTGACTCCTAGAAGTGAAAATTGAGGCCGATCAGCCCGCTGATCAACCGGTTCGACTCGTCGATGGTGCCGAGTACGTTGTTCTGCAGATCCGGGTACGGGCCGACAATGTGCTGGCGCGGGACGTAGTAGGCGGCCACTTCCGCACTGAGGAACGGGAACATTTTCACGCCGACGCCGCCGGTGATGTGGTGTTGAAATGTTGCCGGGGCGCCGGTTGCCGAGATCACGACTTCCGGCCGCAGCGGCATCTGGCTGTAGTTGTAGCCGGCGCGCGCGGTCAACTTGTCGGTGAACTCGTGCTGCACGCCGGTCTTGAAGGTCCAGATGTTGCGCCAGCCGAACGGCTCGATCACGCCGTTCACGATGCCGCCGGCGCTGCCGAAGCCGGCGACGCCCGAGTACTTCGTGAACATGCCGTCGATGGCCATCTGTGTCTTCGCGCTCTTGAGGCCGACGCCCCAGCTGGCGACCAGCGGGCCGTCGAGGTCGTAGCTGAGTGTCCGGGCCAGACCGTACGATTTAGACGTGGGATCAGCGATCGTCGAATTGAACGTGTAAGGCGAATAATTCTGGGGCGTCGTGATCGATGCGCCGACGCTGACCATCGGCGTCGCCTGATACATGAAGCCGAATTGTCCGGCGACGGCGAACTTCTGACTCGGCTTTCCGGCTTCCGGATACCAGCGATCGCCGTTGGCGGCGGTGTCGAAGGTGCCGTCGGGCAGCGGCGCAACGTAGAACTGACCGACGTAGACGTTCAGCGACGCGCCGATCGACAGCTTCGGGTTCACCTGATAGCCGAACGCGACCGGAATCTTGGTGACCTGGTAGCCGGTGTAGATGCGGCCGAATCCATTCGGCGGCTGGGCGAACAGAATGCTGGCGTTGCTTTGCGGATAGTCGGTGCCGAAGCCGGCCACCGCGATCAGACCGAAGCCGAGCGCCAGCTTCTTGCTCGGATCGCGCAGCATCCAGCCAAACGACGGCGCGATCGAGAGGTGACCGGTCGGATTGGCGTCGCCCGACTGAGATCCCAAGGTGGTGTGGATCTGGATGGCGTCCTCGAAGAACTCGGCCGTGAACGAGATCTGGTTTCCCTGAACCGCGGTCACCAGTGCCGGGTTGAACCCGAGCGCGTTGAGGGAGTCTTCAGGAAGGGCGACACCGGCGCCCGCCATCGAGCTGCTGATCGGACCGAAGCCGTGCAGGGATGCACCCTGGGCCATCGCCGAGGCCGGCATCAGCGCCACGCACAGGAACAACACAATTTTTCGCAGGCCTGTCATCGTCACCTCGTAATGCAAGGAATCGTTCTGCACTATTTTGCAAAGTACGCCTTGAGCGGGTTCCAGTAGTAGTCGTACCACCCCTGTCGGTAGCCATCCGCCTGTTCGGCCGGGACGTTGGAGTGCACCATCCTAATCTCGGTTCCACCCTTGATTTTCTTGAATGTGAGTGTGAGCAGCGAGTCGGGAGCCCCTTCCGGCCACTGTGTGGTATGCCAGTCCTGAACGACTTTCTTACCTTTCACCAGCTGACGATGGACGCCGTGGATGTAGCCATCGCAGGTAGTGAACGCCCCCCCGACCCGAGCGGCGCCGGTGGCTGGCGAGTTGGTGAACGCCGCCTGTTTCTTTGCGCTGACAAAGGCGTCGTAGACTTTGTCGGGTGGCGCAGACACGACGACCTTCTGAGTGATAGTACGCGCGCGGGCCATGGCTGTTGATCCTTTCTGACGCGAATAGAGAGAGTTGGGGAGCGGAGTAGATGCTAAGATTCGACGCGCTCCACTGTCAACCGGGAGTCTTATGTCACCAAGCGCTCACACCCTGAATCCGATCACATTTGTTGCGCTCGGTGACGGACTGACCGCCGGCGCCGGCGACTTCGGCATGAGCGAAGAGCTCCAGCCTTTTAGTTTTCCCGCACAAGTTGCAAGACGACTCGCGACGCCGTTTCCGCAGCCGGAAATGGAGGCGCCCGGCATCGGTCCGGTCATCGGCTTCGCCGATCTTCCGGTTCGTCTGCCGCAGCCGATGCAGACAACCGTGCTGAAGGAATTTCCACCTTCGGGTCTGTACTCGAACGTCTCGATCTCCGGCCTGAAACTGATCGACGCGCTGACGCGCCGGCCGATCTCGCCGCTCATCCACCGTAGCGACGGACTGCAGACCGCCATCAACTTGGTGTTGGGACTGCCCGGTCTCTTACTGCCTGGCACGGCGCAATCTCCGACCGCGGTCGAATATGCCCTGTTCCGCCGGCCCACGCTGACGCTGGTGGGGCTCGGCTGCTTCGACGTCATCGACGCCGCGATGAAAGGCGATCCGTCCTGGATTCCCGACGCGGTCAGCTTCCGGATGAATTACGCGAGTGTGCTGACGCCATTTGGACGCGGCACCGGCACGCTGGTGGTGTGCACGCTGCCCGATCCGTCAGACACCGCGTTGTTCACGCCGTTTGCCGCCGCACCACGGGTGCTGAAAGCCGACTGTGATGTGCTGGCAGCGTCGCTTGGTCTGCGCGAAGCCGACAACCTGACCCCGGCTGGCCTGATCGAGGCCGGCTGCCGATTGATCGCGAAGACGCCCGGACCGCTGCCCGAGGGATCGGCGGTGCAAACGCCGGTGCTCGCGCGCATCAGCGAGCGCGTCGCGTCACTCAACGTTCAGATCCGCGCCCTCGCCGAGGAACACAACGCCATCGTCCTCGACCTGCATGCGCTGTTCGCCCGCGTCAAGCGCGACGGCGTCACGGTCGGCGGCCGCCGGCTGACCGCTGATTACCTCGGCGGATTTTATTCGCTGAACGGCGTCTACCCGGGGGCGACCGGCCACGGCGTGATCGCCAACGAGATGCTCCGGGTGCTGAACGAGAACTGCGGCGTGTCGTTTGCGCCGATCGATCTCAGCGACTTGCTCGCCGTCGATCCGGTCACCGAGTACCGCCTCGCTCCCGGTCCGGCGCGGACGCTGCACGACATGGCGGCGGTGCGGCCATCGAAGGCGGGGCCTGCGCCCGTGCCCAGATCGCGCGCGTCTGTGGTGATGCCGCCACGAGCGCACATCACGCTGCCCGACAGCATGGAAGCGACGCTGACGCTGAATCAGGAAGCCAGCTACGTTGGCGACGCCCTCCGCGCGGCGCACACGAACTTCGAGCGCGACATCCCGTTTGGCAGTGCGCCCAACACCCTGTTCGGCGGCATGTGCCTCACCCAGACGCACCTGCGCGGTCAGGTCACGTTCCGCTTCAGCCCGCCGAAAGACAACATCTCGTCGTTCACGATGTCGCTCGGCGCCGGACTGCAGGGCGAGGACGGCATCCTGACCGCACCGCAGTACTACAAGCTGCCCTCACTCGATGCGACGGTCACCGACGTCGACGGCCTTGTGTCGGTCGGCACACTCAACCTCGCCACCGGCGAGGTCTCGGACCTCAACGTCAAAGTGACGATCATGAACAGCGCGCTCAGGGCGCTGGTCAGCGTGAACCCGAAGCTGCCGCCCACGCCGATCGAGTTCTCGACCGAGGCGCGCCCGGCGCCGAACCCGCATTACGGATCAGTGTGGGGGAAGTTCGAACAGCGAGCCGACGGGACGCTCGACTTCACGATGAACGGTGTGGAATTTCTGCCGCTCGGCGCCGGCTTTGGCGGCGACATGCTGCGCTTCCCGCTGCCGTTCGCCGGCGAGGGAATGGAGTTCGCCAGCGTCCCCGCGGTCAGCACGTCACTGCACCCGCACATCAGTCTCAGCACCAAGCCGCTCGAGGAACCGTCGCCGGAATTCCTGCTCGCCGGACGCCTGCCGGAGATTCCAGTCAACACCGTCCGCGAGTACTCGACCTTCTCGCACAACACCGCGTTCGGCGACAAGTTCACGCTGAACGTTCCGGAAATGGAAGGCGGCGCCACCGGGCGGTCGCACCTGGTCGGCCGCCTGGTGATCCAGTTCGGCGAGCGCACCGGCAATTCGGTACCGTTCGTGATGTCCTCGCTCCTGCCCGGCGGCCTGCTGGCGAAGCCGCCGGACTCACCGGTGGCCAAGGAATTCCCGGGGCGGCTGTCGGTGGGCCTGCTCGGCCACGACGAGATCCTGCGCTTCCCGAAGATTCAGTACCACATGCAGGGTGTTTGCTGGGTGGACGACCCGTTCGAGGTGTCAATCGGCTCGATCGACGTCAGGACCGGCAAAGTGATCGGCAACCTGCTCTACCGCGGCTTTATCGTCCAGACCGTGCTGTTGACGCTGCTCAAGCTCGAGCCGCGGACGCCGAAATCGTCCTGGTACATGCGCGGGCCGGCCGCGTTCGAGCGCGATCCGAACGGCCAGACGATCTTCGGATTCTGCGGCACGGTGAAGGTCGCCTATCCTGAGGGCTACGGATTCCCTCGGCCCGACCTGAAGTCAGCATTCACAGTCGGCCCCAACTCGGTGCTGGATCCCTACATCTACCTGCAGGCCATGGACGGCATCGCTCCGCCGCCAGCTGGCAAATCGGGCCAGGCGCACGGTGTGCTCGCGTCGAACGGCCAGCGTTTTTCGTACAGCTTTGCGATTCCCGGCTATCCGTCCGGAAAGCCGGCGACCTTCGAGTACACCAACGAAGCGACCGGCGGCACGTTCAAAATGGGCAGCCTCGTGTGGGTCAGCTTCGGCAACGCCAAGCGTCACGCCGAGCCAGGCGACGTCGATTGCGTGACGTTCACCGGCATCGGCCTCTGGACGCTCGACATGTCCGCACCGCACATGTGCAACGTCCAGATCTGCACCGCACCGGACGCGCCCTTTGTCAGCATCATCATCGACGGCGGCTCGGTCTCGAACGTCAACACCAAGCCGGCGCAGCCGACCATGCCGTTCGCCGACATGGTGCTGTTCGCTTGATCGGACGCGCGTGTTTTTCGAGGACTTCGAACACGCCGGTCCGGTCACCTCGGCGACGCGGACCGTCACGGAAGCCGACGTTGAGGCGTTCGCGCGGCTGACCGGCGACTTCGTCAGGCTCCACACCGACGAGGCCTACGCGAAGACGACCAAGTACGGTCAACGGATCGCACACGGCGCGCTGGTGTTCAGCATCGCGATGGGACTGTCAACCGAACTGCAGCTGTTCGACGACGAACTGATCGCCTTCGCAGGCGTCGACAAGCTGCGATTCGTCGCGCCGGTCTTCTTCGGCGACACTGTCCACGTCGTCAAAACGGTCAGGGAGCGGAAGGAAATGGGCGCCGGACAGGGCACGGTCACGTTCGAGAGCCGGGTCCTGAATCAGCGCAACGAGCTGGTGCTCGCTTACCTCGATCGGTTGCTGATCAAACGGCGGACGTCGTCCTAGGTTCGACAGAAGGCCGGGAGCATGGCGTGATCGGTCCAGTCCGGAACCGTCCGCCAGACGAGGACTGAGCTGCGCAGCATCTCGTAGTTCTGCAGGAAGTGCTGCACCAGCATCCGCTTTTCGAGCACGCTCTTCGAATAACCGAGACGGGTGGCAGCCATCCCGCCTGTCACCGTGTTCGCCACCCAGATATAGGTCGAGATCGGATCGAGGCCGCTGACGCGCAGCGGCAGCGTGTCGGTGACGGTCCTCACCGGCGCCATCAGCCGCGACGCGATGCCGAAGGTCATCATGTCGGCAAAGCGGAAGCTCCAGTCGATCGGATCGATATCGACCTGCGCGATTTTGTCGGGACGATTGACGACGAAGGCGGTGCGCACGCGGATCTCGCCGTCGGACACGACCGTGAAGTCAACGTTCTGAATCGCGGCGGTGAAGTGCCCCGGGCCATAGGCGATGACGCCCGGGCCGTCGGGCGAGTACGGCACGAACGCGTAGCCGAAGCCGTACTGGCCAAGCACACCCGGCTCCGGATTCTCCTGGTTCTTGATGAATGGCGGACCGATCACCACATAGGTCGGATCCTTCATCGGCATCTGCAGCTTCGGCGCCTCGGATCCGAACGGCGCAAACGACAACCCGAAGTCGAACACGTCAACCTTGATCAGGATCCAGTCGTAGACCGTGCCGATGTCGCGCAGATCGACCACGGCGGATCGCTCGTCGCCGACGAATTTTCCGACCTCTCCAGAGTCGCGCCGCTTGTAGTACAGCTGTTCGCAGCCGCTGCCGACCCGGCGTTCGTTTTCTTCAGGCAACCAGCTGAGCACGCGCTGCAAACGACCGAGCGGTACGGGTTCGGCTTCGGTCGCCGGCTCAGGCTGATAGAGATGACTGACCCGCAGGAAGTACCGGAAGATGAACTCCCGCATCTGATCGCGAATGGTCTCGCCCGATGCCATCTTCTGGCGATCGAAAAACGTATCCTGGACGATGCCCATCACCGGGAGGTCGGCGTTGCCGACGACGGCGGTCTCAAAAAATCCGAAACTGCGGCCGGCATCGGCAAAATCCCGGACCACGTCGAAGCGCTCGGTGTAGTCATCGGCTCGATCTTTCTCCTCCCACCACCGCGCCAGAGCCACGCCGTCCGCGAGCGTCCGCTCGACCCGGCGCAGGATTGCGCGATCCAGATGCGTGACGGCGCTCGCGAAGGCGTCCGCAAACCGGAGGGTGGCGGCCGGCGCCGGCTCGATCGGCCGATCCGCTGTCTGCGTCCGCGGCGCCCGGTAGGTGTCGGCATCGACGGCCCGGAACCGGCCACCAGGATCGGCCAGCCGCAGCGAGTACAAGGTGCGGGTCGATCCGTCCGCATCGACGGTGGTGTCGAGAGTCAGCACACCGCCCGCGCCGGTCAACGCGCCGGTGCCGCCCGTCGCCGGGCCGTAGGCACTGAGACGGTTCACCGTCCGGCCGTCACGCTGTTCTGAAAAGGCGGTGCCTTCGAGGCGGCCGGCAGTGATGCCGCCGATGGGTCGTCCCGCCGGGTCGGTGAAGATAATCGTCCGCGATGCACCGGGCAGTTCGTGCGCCGCCCGAAGATCGTCGGGATCAAAAGCCAGCGGACCGTGAACGTGGCCGACCCGCAGGCCGATCCGGCACAAGCTGCGGAGGCGGCTGCCGTTGCCCAGGTCGTTGCTGACGCGGACCATGCTGACGCGTTCGAGGCCGCCGGCGGCCGATTCGCCGAGCAGGTTCAGCACCGTCGCCGGCGCGCCATGTCCGCTCAATTCGAGCAACGGCTCGAGCGTGTCGTCGAATGACGCCGCGGTGGTGTCCAGCCGGCCGGTCACGGTGAGCGCGACCAGCGAAGGCGCCGTCACTTCGCCGCTGATGGTCAACGTCCCCCGCGCCCCGGTCAGGCTTCCGGTGCCGTCGATGATCGTCGCGCTGCCGGCGAACAGCAATCGCGGCTGACCGTCGGTGGTGGCCGGATAGGTGCGTCCGGCTCCGAAAAAACGGATCGCGCTGCGGCCACGATCCTGAAAGGTGACGCCGCCGTCCACCATCGCGAAGCGTTGCGAGCTCGTTTCGTGGAGCTCGGTGGCGGTCAACGGCGTCTCCGGCGACGTCTCGAAGCCGTCGGGGACCAGCCGCCATTTCATCGTCAGGAGCGCAATCGTCTCGCCGACGCGGTTGGCGCTCGAGACGCCGCCCTCGAGCGTTGGCGGGTGCAGGTTCGCGTCGAACCTGTGAAGCGGCTCGTGGATGTCGAGTCCGGTGAGTCCCGCCGGCAGCAGAACCGGGGTCGATGCGATCGCGGGTGCCGCTGATGACGCGATGCCGCTCGACGCGCGACCACCGGAAACGCGGTGGCCACCGAAAAACACGGCAGTGGTGGCGCTGACGGCGGGACGCGACGCAAGGGACAGGTAGACCTCGCGCGTTTCCGCGAGCACGGGCGCGGCAGCCGTGTGGCGATCGCCGCCGGTCTTGCGTCGCGCCGACTTGCCGCCGGATTCCGGTTTCATGTGGCCGCTACGCCTGGACCGACGAGGTCGCTGCTGCCGTCTTCTTGACCGTATCGACGGCCTTGTCCACGGCGTCCTGGATCACGGTCATGCCGGTCTGGACCATCTTGCGGGGATCAGCGGTGGCGAGCAGCGTGCGCGGGTCGAGCGCTTCGACGATTTTGCGCGGATCGAGCGACTGCATCGACGCCGCATCGAACACGACGTCGACCACGCGGCGCAGCCATTCGTCGCCGGCGCGAAACTGGATCGCGGCCGCCCCGAACAGGTGGCTCTGCACTGCGCGCGAGACTTCCTCGACTTCGGCGGCGGTGAGGTCGCCCGGCTGCGGCGGTGACGAGGTGATCACTTTCGACAGCTGTTGCACCCCGAAGAGCGACACCGCCCAGCCGAATCCGAGCATCGATTTGGCGACTTCGCGCATCTCCATCTCTGTATTCCAGCCTCTCTGCCGAGGTTTCGATCAGGGTTATTTTAACCACATCGCGGGCGCGATGGGCCGACTAGGACGGTGGTGAGTCGCCGGCGTGCTCGACCGGTGCGTCGAAGATGTCACCGCGGAAAACCGACCTGCGCCGCAACAGCATCTCATCGATGGCCGCCTGCATCCGCTGGCGGACTTCGAGTGAAAGGCGCCGGTACACCTTTGGATCATCGGCCGCTTCCGGACCGTAGTCGCGCTCGATATGCATCGGCGGCAGAAACTGCGTGTGCCACTTCGACGGCAGCGGAAACGGCGCGGCAGTAATCGGCAGGAACGGCCACTCGGTGTAACGCGTGAACCAGGCCCAATCCACACGCTTGAGGATCGGATAGATTTCGGCGCTGCCGACGGTCACAAACGGCAGGATCGGCGCGCGGTTGCGCAGCGCCGCGCGGACGAACTCGTCGCGACCGAACTTGCCGAGCGTGTAGGCGCGGTCGTACATCGTGAAGGCGCCGCGGATCCCTTCGGGAAAGATCCCGAGAATCTCGTCGTGCGCCAGCACCCAGTCCATGTTTTCCTGGCATGCCATGACTCCGCCGAGCTTGGCCATGAAGTCGGCCAGGAACGGCGACTTGGTCAGGCTCGGGTGAATCAGGAAGCGCGGGATCCGGTTGCGCTTGGTGACCAGCGCAAACAGCGCCATGACACCGTCGAACGGCATGAACCCGCGGTGCATGCCGACCAGGACGCCGCGTCCTTCGGTCGGGACATTCTCGATACCGTCGAGCTCAACGCGCCAGTACCCGTTGTGCAACCACTTGAAGAGATGTCCGCAATAACGGCGGATGTAGGCGGCGTCCATTCCGAAGTCGTCGTAGTTGCCGTGCGGCGTACCGCCCCGTCCCGCCAGTTCGAGGATCGCGTTTTCACTGGTCGAGGCAGGCGCGAATCCCAACTGACTTTTGGCCTTCGCGCCGGAAACGGTCCACGAGTACTGGATGTACTGCAGCTGATCGGCCGGAGCCGACAGGCTGGCACTCGACGCAATCGCGCGCACGCCGTTCTGCGCCAGCCGCCCCAGCGGCAGGCGCGGCACCCGGGCGACACGCAACGCCGCCTTCAGGGGAATACCCGCCAGCGGCGCGACGTTGAAGACGCCGGCCGCACGCTGTTCGATCGAGGCGGTGACGGCTCTGGCGAGATCGCGCGGGCTCAGCAGCTGAATCGTCGGATCGTGGCCGGGATACGTAATCGCGAGCTTGCCGCTCAACAGGCGACTGAAATAATCGTCGCCGTCGAGGACGGCCGCGGGCCGAAGCACCGTCCGCACCGTCGGCGCCGCACCCGAATGCTCGCCGACCTGGAGGCTCAGTCGCTCGACTTCCTGCCACCCGTCAGCGATCGCGCTCTTTCCCTCGGGAAGAAAGGTCGCTTCGTCGAGCAGGCCTGCGTTCTGATGATTCGGTGTGTAAACGGCGGCACTCGAGATGATCACCACCTGCGTCAGCGGCGCTGATGCCAGCCGCGAGAACAGCAAGCGGGCGGCGGTGAGATCCGGTCCGGTGGTCGAACTGCCGGCGGGCAGCGCCGAATAGACCAGGGTGTCGAACTGGCTGAGGACGATCGCGTCGATCGCGCCGTGCTCGTGTACGACACACGATTCAACCTGTGGCGAACGCGTCAGTGCTTCGACGAGCGCACCGGCGATGCGGGCGCGGCCAGCGACAACTGCGACGCGCGCCGGCACGAAACCGGCTAAGCCTTGACCGCAGCCAGATATTCCTGGACAGCCGAAATGGTGTCCTGGACGGTCTGGATGGTCTGGAAGCGCTCCTCGGGAACCTTGATCTTGAATGCGTACTCGATGTCGACCATCACTTCGAGGGCCGACAGCGAATCGAGGCCAAGATCCTCGCGGTAGTTCGAGGAATCGTTAATGTCCGCAACGGCGATACCGGTGATCCGGTGCACGCTCTCACGGATGGTGTCACGGATGCGATCTACATCACTCATGTTGTTTGATGGGTGGTCCGAGGGCATCGAGATATTGGCATAAGGTCGCGGAAAAAAACAGCGGGATCCGAAAAATTTACGCTCAATTTTCGGCTAGCTGGTAATTTGTCGAGCCACGTCCACGGCCGACACGATCACCGGCGTGATTCCGCCGCCGGGGCGCGTCCAATGACCACAGAAATGAAGGTTTTTGACGCGACCGGTCATCGCCGGACGCGACTCGCCCAGCTGCCCCGGCGCCATTTCCCAGCCGAGCATCGCCCCTTGCGTGTTGAGCGTGAACCGGTACGAGGTGTATGCCGAGGCGCTCTGCCTGGAGACGATTTTCGTCGACAAGCCTGGAATCAACGCCTCGACCCGCGTCAGCAGGTCGTCCTCGACCCGCTGCTTGTGCGCCGTCCAGTCGCGGACGTTGTCGTATTCGAACTCCATGATGCGCTGCAGGATCAGAATCTGCTCGCCGCCGGGCGCCATTTTCGGTTCGTAGATCGTCGGCACGAAGATTTTGAAGGCATCAAGGGCGACATCGTCCGCGTTCCACGAACGCCAGTGATAGCCGGTGTGCGGCTCGAGTTCCTCGACGCTGACGCCCTTCAAGCCCAGGTGGGTCAAAAAGCACGGCATCGTCGGCTTGAGTTGCCGCAGGTTGGCGATCGCGGCGGGTCCCACCACGTCGGGCCCGAGCAGCTTTTCGTAGGTCAGGGTGAGATCGGCGTTCGACACGACCGCGCCCGCGGCGACCCGCACGGTGTGGCGGGCGGCGCCCAGACCGGTGGCGATTTCCACCGCGACCGCCCGGCCGTTCTCGACGACGATCCGTTCGGCGCTGGCGCGGAGCAGGATGTCACCGCCGGCGTCCTGAACGATGCGCGCGAGGTCGTCAGCGAAGACCTGCGAGCCGCCTTCAGGGTAGTAGTTACCGAGAAAATACGACAGCCGCAGCATCGAGTCGAACACAAACGAGGTCGTGGACGGTCGCGAGCCCCAATGCGCGCAGTCCGCCGACAAAAGCAGGCGCAGCTTTGGATCCTTGAACTCGCGCGCCAGCACGCTCTCGAGCGACAGGGAAATCATCGAGTCGAGACGGCCGTGGCGGCGGCCCCGGAAGTAATAGAGCAGGCCGTAGACGTAGGCGTCGCGGGCGATTGCGAAAAACCGATCGATGGCTTTGGCCTCGTGCGGAAACGCTTCCTTCAGCGCGTCGATGTATTCGTTGAAGTCCGCCGACACGGAAAAGCTGCTGCCGTCGGGAAAATGGAAGTGATCGACCGGATCCATCTTCACCCAGCGCGTCCGCGATCCCAGCGAGTTCAGGACGCTGCCGGTCATCGTGGCCGGGTTGCCGAGCAGCGGATAGAAATGGGTCGCGGCGTCGAAGATGTAGGCGCCCCGGCGGAACGTGCTGCAGTAGCCGCCGACCATGTAGTGCTGCTCGACCAGCAGCACCTGCTTGCCCGATTGCGCGACGAGCCCGGCGCAGATCAGCCCTCCGATGCCCGCGCCGATGACGACGACGTCATAGGACGACTTCGGATCGTGCGCGAGCGCCCGGTACGGCCTCATGGAGCCGGTTGGGGACGGTTCCGGCCGTAGGATTCGTGGGCGTTGACGAATTCGCCCGAGGTGATCGCGCCGGCCATCGAGAGTTCTCCGGCCAGCACCGCCGCGGCGACGATCTCGGCGAATTTCGGCGCATGGCCGGGACCCGCGCAGCCCAGGATGGCGAGGCATTCGGCGCTGCTGCCGAGCATGGTGCCGCCGCCGACCGTTGCCACCGTCAGTGCCGGCAGTGTGACGCTGGCGTAGAGATCGCCTTCGGGCGTCAGCTCGAAGTCAGTGATGCCGACGGCGGCGTTCGCGACATTGGCGACGTCCTGTCCGCACGCGATGAAGATCGCGGCAAGACCGTTGGCGATGTGCGCGTTGTGACCGATGGCATTGGCCTGGAGATGGCCGATGACCGTGTCGTGCCACATCTCGACGATCTGGCGCGGCGTGACCCGCATGTACGACTGCAGCACGTCGGCGGGAACGCGCGCGCCGGCGACCACGGTCTTGCCCTTGCCGCCGCTCAGCAGGAATCCGCTGGCGCGCTTCTCGCTGCTCATTCCGCTGAACACCTTGTAGCGCTTCGCATGCCCGTTGCCGACCAGCCATTCCGACGCGCGCTCAGTGGCCTTGACGATCATGTTCATGCCCTGCGCGTCGGCAGTGTTGTAGTGGAAGCTGACGATCACGGCGCGGCCGGAGACGCGGGCATCTACGCTCGTCAGCCGTCCGTGCCTGGTCGTCGATTCCGCCTCTGCGCGCAGCTGCGGCAGATGACCGGGCACTGCCGCCGCGAACGCCGCCGCTTCCTCGATCGACTCGAACGAAAACATCGGACAGACCACGTTTTCGTCCACGATGATGCGCGCACTGACGCCGCCGGCCCGCGTCAGCATCACCATGCCGCGTTCGTAGGAGCGGACCAGGGCGCCTTCCGAGGTCGCCAGCGGTACGTAGAATGCACCCTGCGCGTGGGTGCCGTTGACGAGGATCGGTCCGGCAATGCCGAGCGGCATCTGCACCGAGCCAATCGGATTCTCGATGTTTCCTCGCATCGCGGGGCCGGCGATCGCGCAGGCGCTGACGAGCGGCAATGTCAGGTCCAGCTTGCGCTCGAGCCAGGTTCGGCGTTCGCGAACCTGTTCGTCGGAGTAGCCCTGATCCTTGTAGCGCGGGACCAGTTCGATGCCCGCCGAGGGGGTATTGGTCGGGTCGGCCATCAGTCGATTGCCACAATCAGCGCGCAGCAGTTGCCCTCGGGACTGACCGAGGTGACGAGCGCGCGGGTCGCCTTTAGCGGACGCGTGTGCGCGGCGATGTTCAGCGGGATCTCCGGATCGCGCTCGAGCAGTCCCACAATGCCGGGCACCCGTCCCGCCTTCAACGATTCGATTGCGAACAGCGTCTGCAGTGCACCGGACGCGCCGAGCGCTTCGCCGGTCATCGACTTGATCGCAGTGACCGGGACGTCTCCGCCGAGTACGGCATGGATGCCAGCCGCTTCTCGCGCATCCAGCACGCGGCTGCCACTGGCGGACGCGGCGACCAGGCCGATCTCCCCGCCCGGGATGCCTGCGCTGGCGAGCGCGCTGCGGATCGCGCTGGCCAGCGCACCAGCGTCGGTCGCGTTCGGGTCGTGAGTGTGCGGATCGTAAGCGCTGCCGACCCCGAGCACACGTGCGAGCACGGGCGCATTTCGCGACTGAGCCGATGCAGCGGTTTCAAGAACCAGAAACGCAGC
>DASXIR010000123.1:0-2504 GCA_036497895.1 Vicinamibacterales bacterium
GAGCGGCGCGGCGCCGCGCCGCTCACCCGACCGCGTTAAATCGCGGCTTCGCTTTGGTGGTCGAAGAAATGCACGCGGTCAGGGTTGATCGCGAGACGCAGCCTTTCGTGCACCCTGGCGGTAACGGTCGGGTCAACCGAAGCGACCATCGACGTCGAACCGGCGGCAACGTCGAGCAGGATCTCCGAGCCGAGCCGCTCGACCACCTCGACCGCGACGTCGAAACTCAGGTCGCCTGCATCGCCGTCGCGAGCGATGCGCAGGTCCTCGGGCCGCACGCCAAGTGTCGCTTCCATTCCGGCGTAACGTCCGAGCCGTTGCGCGATCGGCGGCGGCACCTTGATGCGGAGATCATCGCTTTCGGCCCACAGCGAGCCATTCTCGGCCGCGATGCGGACGGCGGCGAAATTCATCGCCGGCGAGCCGATGAAACCGGCGACAAAGCGGTTGGCCGGCTCGTTATAAAGCTCCATCGGGTCGCCGACCTGCTGCACCCGGCCGTCGCGCATGACAACGACCCGGTCGCCGAGGGTCATTGCTTCGACCTGGTCGTGTGTGACGTAGATCGCGGTGGTGCCGAGCCGTTCGTGCAGCTTCTTCAATTCGACCCGCATCTGCACCCGCAGCTTGGCATCGAGGTTCGACAGCGGTTCGTCGAACAGGAACACCTGCGGATGCCGCACGATTGCGCGGCCGAGTGCCACGCGTTGACGCTGGCCGCCAGATAGCTGGCGCGGCTTGCGCCGCAACAATTCCTGGATGCCGAGGATGTCCGCCGCCTCTTTTACGCGTTTGGCAATCTCCGGCTTGTCGAATTTCCGCATCTTCAGGCCGAACGCCATGTTGTCGTAGACGCTCATATGCGGGTAGAGCGCGTAGTTCTGGAACACCATGGCGATGTCGCGATCCATCGGCGGCAATTCGTTGACGACCTTCTCGTCGATCGAGATCTGTCCGCCGGTGATGCTTTCGAGGCCCGCCACCATGCGCAGGGTAGTTGTCTTGCCGCAGCCCGACGGGCCTACCAGCACGACAAACTCCTGGTCGCGGATCTCGAGGTTCACATCGATGACGGCGTGGACCTCGTCATATTTCTTGTTCAAGCTGCGCATCGCAACGCGAGCCATGGGATTATCCCTTCACCGATCCGGTGATGCCGGAGACGTAGTACTCGACAAAGAACGAATAGACGAAGGCGACGGGTATCGAGCCTAACAGCGCTCCGGCCATGAGCTCGCCCCAGTAGAAGACATCGCCGCGAACCAGTTCCGAGGTGACCCCGACAGGCACGGTCTTCTGCTCCGGCGAAGACAAAAAGACGAGCGCGTAGATGAATTCGTTCCATGACAAGGTGAACGCGAAGATCCCGGCCGACAGGATGCCCGGTATCGCCACCGGGAAGATGATGTAGACCATCGCCTTCCAGCGCGGCGCGCCATCGATGCGGGCGCACTCCTCGAGCTCCTTGGGGATCGACTTGAAATATCCCATCAACAGCCAGGTGCAGAACGGGATCAGAAAAGTCGGATAGGTAAGGATCAACGCCCAGGGTGAGTCGCCGAGTCTGAAATTACGGATGATGTCGGCGAGCGGAATGAACAGCAGCGTCTGAGGCACCAGGTAGGTGATGAAGATCGCTGTGCCGAGGAGGCCGGCGTAAGGGAATTTGAGCCGCGACAGCGCGTAGCCGGCGAGCAACCCGCAGAACAGCGAGATCGCCGTCGCGGCGAGCGAGATGAACATCGTGTTCAGCATCCAGGTGCTGAACAGCGTCTCCGACAGTAGCTCGCGTACGTGCTCGAGTGTCGGGTTGGTGGTCCAGAACGGCGCGTAGTTGGCCGCGCTCCAGGGCCGGTAGAGCTCGCGGTCCGGCCGTATGGCTGTGATGACCATCCAGTAGAACGGAAACAACAGAGCGACGACGAACACCGTCACGGGCACATAGAAGAACACCCAGCGCCGCCAGCGAGCACCCTCGATCATGGCTAAAGCGTCTCCGTCCGCCGGATGTAGACGAGTTGCAGGATCACCACGAGCAGCAGGATCGGGAAAATCGCCAGTGAGATCGCAGCACCCTGGCTCAACAATCCGGTGCCGATGCCGAGTTGATAGGCATAGGTGGCGAACAGCTGGGTGGCATTGGCCGGACCGCCGCCGGTCAGCACATAAACCAGCTGGAAGTCGGCGAACGTCTGGATCACCGAGAACAGCACGATCACCAGTGTCACCGGCAGCAGCAAAGGCCATGTCACGTGGATGAAGCGGGACCAGGCGCGCGCGCCGTCGATCGCCGCCGCCTCATGCAGTTCGGGGCTGATCGTCTGCAGTCCGGCCAGGAGGCTGATCGCGTAGAATGGCACGCCACGCCATACATTGACGATGATGACCGACACCATGGCCATTGTGGGATCGCCAAGCCAGTTGATCCTCGTGTCGATTATGCCAGCGTGGAACAGCATCCAATTGAGGACGCTGAATGTCGGGTCGAACATCCACTTCCAGGC
>DASXIR010000124.1:0-31510 GCA_036497895.1 Vicinamibacterales bacterium
ATGATGAACTCGGCGCCGACGGCGCCGGTCGGGTGCTCGTGATAGTAAAGGCAATCGAATCGCGACGCGCGCTCAGCGAAGATGTGGCGGTATTCCGTCACCGTGACGCCGTTGACATAGGGCCACGCGGTCGTCAGTCCCTTGCCGGTCGCGTATTCCCTGAGCGCCGCATCTGAAAAGAGGTAGTGGCAGTACGGCACGGGAATCTGGCGGTAGGCGTGCAGTCCGAATGGTGAAGTGTAGACCGGGCCGAACGACAGGTAGAGATGACCGCCCGGTCGCAACACGCGCCACGCCTCGTCAACTGCGGCGCCCGGATCAGCGAAATGCTCGAACGCGGCGAACGAATACACGAGGTCGAGCGAACCTGACTCAAAGGCAAGTTGCGACGCGTCGGTCTGCAGAAAACGGACACCGGCCGCACGGGCGCGCGGATCGATGCCTCCGGTCGATCGATCGGCGCCGAATGCGGCGATGCCCGGAAAATGCTGCCGGAGCGACGCGAGCACCATGCCGTCGTAGCAGCCCAGTTCGGCGCAGGAGCGCACGCGTTCCATCGGAACATTTCGCGCGAGCCATTCCACTTTCTCGACGGCTCTGAGCACCAGGCCTTCGGGGTCGTAGCGAATCACCGCCGGTGCCTCATATCCACGACCCATCAGATCTTCGAGGGTGTGTGGCTCGAGGTACCGCGCCGGCGTGCCGGGTGCCAGCGCCTCGAACGCCCGGCGCGCGTTGCGTTCCTTTGTCCGCGCCACGACCGTGCCCCAGAGATGCCGGATCGGCTCGGGCGCGACGGCGCGCGCGGCGCGCTTCAGCGGTTTCAACATGACCCGGGTGTCACCATCAGCTCACGCCGGCTTCCGGCACCAGACGAGGACGCGGCCACCGCGTCCGGTCCAGACATCCGCATAGTGCAGCGCGTAGAACGCGAGCCGGGATCGCCAGCTGCGGAATCGATAGCGCGGCAACTTGTCCGCGACCGCGGGCGTATAAACCCGGCAGCGAATGATTTCGAGTCCGTGACGCGTCATCAAGCGTGACAGGCTCTTGCCGGAAAAATAGTAGGTGTGATGAGTAGCCGTCTGGAATTCGGGAAGCGCCCGGCCCTTCAACCAGCTTCGCAGCCGGCGCAGCACCACCCAGACATTGTGATGATTCTCTGTGCCGATCACCGCGATTCCGCCCGGCTTCAGCAAGGTGAAGATATCCTGCGCGAACTGGTGCAGGTCGAAGACGTGTTCGATCACCATGTATGAGTAAATGACATCGCTGCACGCCGCCGGCCAGTCGCGCGCGTCGAATACACCGTGGCGCAGATTCATCAGGCCCATGACGTCTCGGCCGAAGCGCGCGGCCTGCTCCGACGGCTCGACGCCGGCAACCTCGAAGCCCAGCTGACGTGCGCCGTCCAGCATGCCGCCGAAGCCCGCGCCAATTTCAAAGAACATCCCGCCGGTTTTATACGGCAGCACCGAGCCGCGCAGCCCGTCGGCCTCGCGACGGCCGCGCGCTCGAATCACGTCTTCGAGGTCAGGACGAGACGGATTGAACTCGATCTCGTGATCTTCGTAATACGAGGAGGCGTAAAACCGCTCAAGTTCGGCCGGCTCCGCCATCGGATTGCTGAACACCAGGTCGCAATCGAGACACCGTGTCTGCGCGAAGTGCATGTCGTGACCACGTTCGGCTTCGACCGTGCACGAGAAAGGGTGGAATCGCTGACCGCCGCATCCCGGGCATACGGTGATCGTCGTCATCGAGTCCGGCCACCGGCGCTCAACCGACTGGTGGTCGCGTCGGTTGCGGATGCAATCGGACGAACCTGACTGAACCGCTCGATATCGAGCACGCGCCGGGGCCCCTTGAACCTGGCTCTCAACGCGCGGGGCATCAACGGCAGCGCGCGGAGTGCACCGGCCAGCGGAACCGCGTCGCCTCGCAGCAACGGCCTGAGTGCACGCATCGGCAGCAACACCAGGAATCCCAGCAGGAATGCCAATCCGCCAACGTTCTTGATCGTGAAGAGAATGTGGTTGCGGTAGAGCAGCCGCAGCTTGCCATCCTCGCCCAGTCGCCTCACCATGCTGACGCTGATCTTGTGAAACGATTTGCTGTCAGGTTCGTAGCGGACAGTCCAGTCGTGCATCCAGGCGCGATACGAGAGGTCCATGTCCTCGAAGTAACCGGGCCGGTAAAGCGGATCGAACCCGCCGAGCTGGAGGAACATCTCACGCCGATAGGCCGCGGCTCCGGCGGACGCTTCGAGTGTCTCGGCCGGTTCCTGCCGATCGAGCTCCCACCACTTGTAGAACCAGCAGAACGTCAGGCGCGCGCAGCGCGGTCCGACCGTGTTGGCCGATCCGTCCCATGTGCGAATCGCGGCACCGACGCCAAACACGGCCGGATCCTTGAAATGCGGCAGCAGGGCCGCGACGAACTGTCGATCGAAGCGCATGTCGTTGTTGACGATGACCACGATCTCTTCGGTGCGGGCCCGGACCACCTCGTTCAGCGAGAAGAGGAAGTCGTTGACCGGGGCAATCACCACTTCCACCATCGGGAACTGTTCCCGCGTGAACGCCACGCTGTCGTCGGTGCTTCGGTTGTCCACCAGCACGACCCTGCCGCCGGCGACCGCAGCCGCTGCCGCGACTGCGGAACCGAGACAGTCCTCGAGATGCTCTCGGCCGTTGTAGTTGAGCACCAGCACACACGACGACAGGGACGGTGACGGCATCACTAGGCCGCGATCGACGAGCCAAGCAGTTCGCCCACCGCGTTCATGACCAGGGCGGGCGTGACGTCGGAGAGACACTGCAGCCGGTTCGGGTTGGTGCAATGGAGGGCGCCGCTGTAGGGCTGGTAGCACGGACTGCACGACAGATCAGCACGCACGACTCGCACATGCCGCGGTTCGGCCCACGGTCCGCAGAATGCCGGATCGGTGCCGCCGAAGATCGCCACGGCGTTGGCACCGGCGGCACAGGCCAGATGCATGAATGCGCCATCGTTCGAGATCGCGCAATCGACATCGCGCAACGCCTCGAACAAGGCGACGATCGAATCCGGCGCGAACAGGTCGACCGCCTGCGGCAGGAGACCGATAATTTCAGCGGCACATTCACGCTCGTCCGGACCACTCACCATGGTGACATCAGCGTCGATCCGCTCGCGCAGTTGCAGAATCACCTGCGCGAATTTCTCCGGTGACCATCGCTTCCAGGACATGCCCGCACTGCTCCCGGCGTGGACGAAGATGCGTGGCTTCGAATGCGTTTTTCTCGAGGCCGTGAGTCCAAAGAGGGTCGGTGGGGCTGCGGGCATCGGCCCGACGCCGAGCAGCGGCTCGATCAGTCTCACGTCCTGCTCGCACTCGTGAAGAGAGGAATCGATCGTCACGGCCTCGTCGTGAAACAACCGACTCGAGGCATGCCAGCCGACGCGATGCCGGAAGCCTATCTTTACTGTCGCCGGAAGCGACCGGACGATCCGATCGCCGTGATAGGTTCGCGAGGCCGACAACACCGCGTCGAACCGACCGCCGTCGTAGCCGCGGACGGCGCTGACGACGTGACGGCGATCGATCAACCCCACCGATTTCAGGACGTCGCCATCCTGCGGCTGTTGCGACAGCAGATCAATCGACGCTCGTGGCCACTGCCGTCGCAACACCTGCAACAGCGGACCCATCATGATTCCGCTCCCGATCCCGCCCTGGTGAAACACGGCGAGCCGGCCTCCGGAAACGCCGAGACGGCTGATCAAATCGTCGAGACGTCGTTGGGGTTTCGCCGCCTCCCACATCAGACTTCGACCGGTCAGCCACGCGAACCGCAGTCGATAGGACGGCATCAGGCCCCGCGCTCGAGTCGCGCCATCACCGGTTCGAAGGCCCGCGTGAAATTCCAGCGCGCGTCGTAGACCTGTGGAATGCGTGCGCAATATTCGTGGTAGTCGCGTCGCACCCGGCGCACGGCATCCGCGATGCCGGCGGGATCACTCACGCACACACCGCAGCCTTCGCGTTCGACCCACTCGAGCGATGGCTGTGTCGTCGTGATCACCGGCAGCGTGTTTTTCATGTACAGCGCAATCTTGCCCGAGGCGGTGCCGATTCGCCCGTGCCCGACATCGCTCGTCGCGTACAGCGCCAATCCAACGTGAGCGGACGATGTGGCGTAGTCGAGGAGGGCGGAGGGAAGAATGGTCTGCGAGAAGCGCACGCGAGGGTTCGCCCCCTCCTCCACGTCAGACTGAAGGCGGCCTTGAAACACCAGCACCGCATCGCGATCCCAGTCTTTGGTCACGTCGGTTACGGCACCGAACTGCAGCCGCCACCACCAGCTGCCGGAGTGCAGGACGATGAACTGGTTCGAATCGAGGCAGAGCGCATCCTGATAATAGCAACTGCGCAGCCGGACCGACGGACCTGGCGCCGAGTTCGGCACCACGAACATCGGGTGAGCGGCCCCCAGCCGGTTCTCGACGCGAATGAATTCAGCGCGCTCCTCACTCAACGCGATGGTGAACGAACAGCGCTGATGCGCGCGACGTTCGCGCGCCTTCCACTTTTTCTGCACCGGCGTGGCGGCCTGCGCCTCGGTCATCAGTTCGTCGGAAATACAGACGAGGCCGGCGCCGATCAATTTCGCAGCGACGCTGGCGTAGTGCAGGCTCCATTGCGGCGGAGCGACGATCCACCGATACCGCGGACGCTGCCGGACCAGAGCCGTGACCATGGCGACGGTGCTCGGGACCGTGACGTCGATCGGCACCAGACGAACCCGCGGGTGGGGGAAAACCGGTGCGCCATGCATCGGCGACACCCGGGTGTACAGGTCCACCTGCCAGCCCGCGTCCGCCAGAGCGCGAATCGGCTCGCGAAAGCACGCGACCGCATCGACATACGGATGGGAGACGACGAATGCGATCGAGTTCGATCCGCTCATCACGCGCGCGGCGATGCGGGAGGACTGCCTTTGATGGCGCTGACGCAGAGAAAGAGTCCGATGTCACCCGGCGGAACCGTTGCCTCTTCGATTTCCAGACGCAGGAGCGGCAGGAACTTGCGGTAACGATGGTAACGGTGACCCCGTTCGATGGCACCTTCGAACTCGCGCAGCGCGTGAGGGCCGCGAAAGAGCGCCCAGAGATGAATGTCCCGGAATCCGCGCTGTTCGAGCATGGCTCTGAGCTCGGCTGGTTTGAAGTAGGTGAGCACGAACGCGTCGGCGCGATGTTTGGCAATCAGCGCCGTGTCGGTCAGCGTGGCCATGCTGTCGACGCTCATGCGAAGCACACCGCCCGGTTTCAGCACGTCGGCGATCACGTCGAGGACGATGTCACGGTTCGCGATGTGCTCGAACACCGAGAAACTCACTACCTTGTCGAACTCACCGCTTCTGAAGCCGCCGCTTTCGATGGAGGTACACCGGTACTCCAACTCGCGCCCTCGCGCATAGACCTCCGCGAGTCCGCGCGCCCGCTCAATCTCACTCGCCGACACATCGATGCCGACGACACGCCCTGCCTGCCTGGCCAGCAGCAGGTCCTGGGGTCCACCGCCGCAGCCGACGTCCAGGATCGCGTCGGTCGGCCGGATGTCCAGTCCGTCCGTCAACGCGTCGAATTCGACGATCTTGAATGGATTGCGCCACAGATAGCGCGATGGCAGCAGTCCACTCGCAATCAGGGCGCTGCGCGCTATGTCACGCAACGCCACATCGACTCCACGCCGGTTTACTTCGCCGCCGCAACGGCACGACCGATCTCAATTCGGCAGCCAGAACGTATTGAAGGGTTCGTCGCCTCTACCAAGGACGCTGGCCTGGTTGGGCGGCAGCATGCTCGAGTCCTGGGTGATGACGCCGGTGCACCGATGAGTGCGGGACAGCAGGGTCCACAACTCCGCGCTGGACGACTCCGCCGCAGACAGCGCCGAGGCCAGGAATTCGATGACAAGCGCCGCGTGCCCATTCGCCAGAATCCGTTCGGCCCCAGCCAGTGCGCCAACCTCGTGACCCTCGACGTCCATCTTCATCAGCGCCACCGTGCTGGCGCGATCGCCGCACAGATCGTCGAGGCGCACGACGGTCACGGGCGTGGTTGCCGTCGCGTGATCCGTGCGCGCATCGGCCAGGTGCTGGTGCACGTCGTGGTTGGCATCGCTCGTCACCAGCCGGCCCACGCCATTGACCGGGCCGGCGGCGGCGTGCACGAGTTCGACGTTCGAGAGCCAAAGCCGCGCGCAGGTCGTCGTCAACTTGGTGAACGTGTTCGGACCCGGCTCGACGGCGATCACCGCGCCGCCCGCCCCGACCGCGCGCGCACAGGTGGCCGTATAGAGCCCGATGTTGGCGCCGACGTCGAGTACCAGCGCGCCCGGCGCGGAATGCTCGCGGGCAAATCGCAATTCGGTTCCCTCGAAGTCGCCGTACAGGAACATTCGCCGTGAAATCCAGTCAGAAGGGTGGTAGACGAAACGGCCTGCGGACCGATGGGTATACGTGAAGCTGCGTCCCGCGCGGTCGGCCCGATCGGCCCGCGTCTTCCGAAGACGCCAGCGCAGATGGGAAAACGACATCCTAGGCGGTGCGCGCCGGCTCCAGCGCGTTGACCTGCCAGACCGATGGCACCTGGATCGGACCCAGCCCCGTTGCCTGATCGACGTAACCGCCGCCTTCGTGTTCGAGCGGCACGATCGCGATCGTACCGAAGTGCACAAGGTAGTCGTGATACTGCCCGCCCGAATACACGCTGACCGACAGGAGGTACCGTCCAGGCAGCAGCCCGAAGGACGGAATCGTCAGATCGATCGCGTAGCGTCCGCCGGCGACCGTCGCGATTGGGACGCCCTCACGCCGGGAGTCGAAGGTCACGACGCGCGAGCCGTAGAGGTCGTCGATGCCGACTGAGCACGCCATCGACTGGAGCGCAACCTGACTGCTGAACTCGAGCCGGAATTGCATTGGCTCGTCGAAGCGAAATCCGTCCGCGCGGACCATGGTCGACGCCATCCGATCCAGGCGCACGAGCTTGGCGAGATCGTCCAACTTGCGCGGCACCGCCGCGAGATCCCAGGTCGCGGCGGAATCGGCGAGATTGGTCTCGAAGTAATGCCGAACCGCGTCCGCGGCTCCGCCGTCGAACACGGGCCGCCCGCCGGCCATCACCAGCGCGCGAGTGCACAGCGCCGAGACCGCCGCCATGTTGTGGCTGACAAAGAGCACGGTCCGGCCGCCGCGGCTGACGTCCCGCATCTTGCCGAGGCACTTCTGCTGGAACGCGGCGTCGCCGACTGCGAGGACTTCGTCCACCAGCAGGATCTCGCCATCGAGGTGTGCCGCGACCGAGAACGCCAGGCGCAGGTACATCCCGCTCGAATAGTGCTTGACCGGAGTGTCGAGGAATTTCGCGACCTCGGCGAAATCCACGATCGCGTCGAACTTCTTCCGCAGATCGGCGCGGGCCATGCCGAGGATGGCGCCGTTCAAGTAAATGTTCTCCCGGCCGGTCAGGTCGGGATGAAAACCGGTACCCACTTCGAGCAGGCTCGCGACCCGGCCGCGAAGCTCGACCCGTCCCTCGGTCAAATCGGTGATGCGGCTGAGCACCTTGAGCAGCGTGCTCTTCCCGGCGCCGTTTCGGCCGACCACTCCGAGCACTTCACCCGGCGCGACGTCGAAGGAGACGTCTCGAAGCGCCCAGAACCAATCGCCTTCGCTCGATCCGCTGAGGCGCTTCAGCCGCCGGACCGGCGCCTTCGCCAGACCCGAGATCAGCTCGCGGAACGAGCCGCCCATCACGTCGCGTGCGCCCAGCTGATAGCGCTTGGAGACGTGGGCGACGCGAATGGCTGGCTGCATGCGGAAATGAACCGGCTTCAAATCAGGTCCGCGACACGGCGTTCGACACGGCGGAAATACGCCACGCCTATCCATCCGCTTGCGATCGTGACACCCCAGGCCGCCGCGATGGCCGGAACGTTGAACGGCAGGCCGAGCAGCGAACCGCGAAAGCCGTCGATGATCCCGACGAGCGGGTTCAGGTAGAACACCCACCGCCAGTGATCGGGAACGAATCGCACCGGGTAGATGACCGGCGACGCGAACATCCAGAGCTGCATCAGGAACGGAACGATGTAGCGCACGTCACGGTAGACAGCACACAAGGCCGAGAGGCCCGCGCCGATGCCAAACGCCACCGCGATCGTCAGGGCAATGAAGGTGGGAAGCATCAACACGTGCCAGCCGAGGCCGAATCGGTACCAGGCCAGCATGCCGAACATGACCACCAGCGCCACCAGCAGATCGATGAGTCCGGTGCCGAGCGACGACAACGTAATCAGCAATCGGGGAAAGTAGACCTTGCTGATCAAGTGGGTGTTGCCGATCAGGCTGTTCGCCGAGGCCGAGACGGCGTTCGAGAAGAACGTCCACGGAATCAGAGCCGCGAAGGCAAACGGCGCGTACGGCAGGCCGTCGGATGGCATCTTTGCCCAGCGCCCGAACAGCAGCGTGAACATCACCATCGTCGAGAGCGGCTGCAGGATCGCCCACGCGGCGCCAAGCACTGTCTGTTTGTAGCGGACCTTGACGTCGCGCCATACGAGGAATCCGAGCAGTTCGCGGTATTCCCACAACTCCGCCCAGCCGATCGGGACCCAACCAGCCTGGGGCGTCAGGACGCGCACGCTCTCGTGCGCCGTCCCGTTCCCCGCCGCGACCGGGCGCATCAACATCAGAACAGACGCTGCTTGACCTGAATGGTGTCGTTCGGCTGCACCTTGTCCTCGAGCCTCAGCGAGACCTCGGTGCGCTTCCCGTTGATCATGCGGGTCGAGGTGAGTCCTCGAGTCGAGCCTCGCTCGGTCAGCCCGCCGGCAAGCGCGATGGCCTGCTCGACGGTCATACCCGAGTCGAGCACGTAGTTGCCGGGATTCCGCACCTGGCCTTGAATATAAAAACGCTGCGCTTCGGGAACGTTGATGATGTCGCCGTCGCGCAGTACGACCTCCTGTCCCACGCGTCCGAGCTCGAGGTCGCGGCGATTGACGCGAATTTCCTCGTTCCCCGCCGGCGCATCGGCAGCCGGAGTGGTCCCCGGCGTACCGGGCTTCTTCGGGTGCACGACGATGACTTCATTCGCCGCGTCCGCCGTCGGCGAGCCCGCCAGCGCGAGCGCTTCGAGCAGCGTCATCTGCGTGCCCGTCATCTGGACCTTGCCGGGAGTGCGCACCTTACCGATGACGTAGACGCTCTGGCTCTTATAGACGTCCATCTCGACGCGCACCTGTGGACTCTTGAGATACCCGTTCTGAAGCTGCCTGGTCAGCTGGTTCTGCAGCGCGCTGAGTGTCAGACCGGCAGCGGGTACCCGACCGAGGTAGGGGTAGGAAAACATGCCGTCGCCGTCAACACGGAATTTCCCGGTGAGATCCGCTTCGTCGACGACGGTGATCGAGATCTGATCCTGGGGACCGATCACGTAGTTCGCGCCTCCCGGCTCAGTCATCGGTGACGGCACCGGCGCGGGTGTCTGGGTGTCGCTGGCGGGAATCGCGAACTCGGGTTTGTATTTCGCCTGGGTGCCACCGGCTGCGGCGGACAACGGCAGCGCGAAAACGATTGTGAGCAACGCGGTAATCAACTTCATGACTCTTCGCTTCCCGATGATTCGATTTTCGCGCTCGCGTTCAACGTTACTCCGACAGACGTGCGAGTGGAATGCCGAGCTGTCTCGCCTTGCGGTAAAGGTTCGGGCGCTGAATGCCGAGGGTCTGTGCGGCAGCTGCCATCCGCCAGCCGTGGTGCTGCAGGACCGATGCGATGTAGTCGCGCTCGAATCTCAGCCGTGCATCGCGCAGGTTTCCGCTCGGCACGAACGGCGTGCGCGCGCGGTCGAGCCGCAGCGCCGGCAGCAGGTGTTCGATCTGAATGACGTCATCATGCGTGTCGGAGACGACCCGTTCAATCGCGCCGCGCAGCTCGCTCAGGTTGCCCGGCCAGGTGAGCGCGCCGAGCAGCGCGAGCGCGGTCTGCGTGAACGTGCGCGCCGGCTGTTCATGAGCGGCGCAGATGTCGTTCAGCAGACGGATCGCGAGCGCCGGCACATCGTCGGGACGATCGCGGAGCGGCGGCAGGTCGATGCGCACCATCGAAAGACGCCGGTAAAGATCGCTGCGGAAGCGATGGCCGTGGACTTCGGCTTCGATGCCGGGAGCAGCGCTGCCGATGATCCGCAACGCGGTTGCGACCGGGGCGCCGTCGATCCGGACTTCGCCGTCGCGCGCGACCCGCGCCAGCTGGGCCTGCGCCGACGCGCGCAACTCGGTCACGTTCTGCAGAAACAGGGTGCCGCCGCGCGCCGCGGCGATGCAGCAATCGCTCGAGACCGCCTCGACATCAGTGACCGAGTCGGTCGGCGGCAGCCCGAACAGCTGACGATCGACATCGACCGGATCGCTCGCGTCGCACTCGACCACGACGTAGGGAGCGTTCGAATGGCGGCTGCGCAGGTGGAATTCACGCGCGACGGAGGCGGCGTCGGCTCCCGGCTCCGCGGTGATCAGGGCGCCGCCTTCCAGCGCCGCTCCGCGACGGACGAGTTCCTGTACGCGGGTGATCGCCGGCGACCGTCCGGTCAGTTCCACGGCGCCGTCACCGGGACGAACGAAGCGCGAGGCGCGAACATCCGCGAGCATCAGGGAATCTGGCATAACTCACTTCTTTAAAAACTGTGATGGGTACAGCTCCGCCCCGTCAGTCACAGAAGCGACGGAAAACGGTGATTGAGACACGCGGTCACAAAGCGACATTGAACGACTTAATATGCCACTAACGACGTAATGTGTCAATACCGATACCAGCGCCAATCTTAGCCGATACATTGCCGGCTGGAGTGACCCGATCGACAGGGCGCGACACTGTCCTACAAGCGTATATGTATCAGTGCTTTAGGAGTGAGAGCTGGCAGCGCGCGCCGATGATCTTATCGGCCTGGAGTGGTTGTGTCGGTATGGAACCTGGTCTGTGTCGGTTTCGACTCAGTCGTGGTGCACTGGATCGACGGGACGTGGAGGCGTAGAGGTCGGCGGGATGAACGGACCTGGCGCGGCCATGTGCCGGTCGACAGGGTTTTCGAACAGGCTGTTGACGAGAAAAGCGGCGCCCATGATCACGAGGAAACCGCCCACGCCAATCGCGGCACCCGGCTCTCCCCCAGCGAATCCGATCATGACCATCAAGCCGAATCCGACGCCCATCAAGGTGATGCCAGCCCGGCGATGACGCCCGCTGCCGCGGCGCTCGAGCAGATTCATGGCCCGATCGAAACCGCGCGGATCCACCTCGGGTGGCGGCACCAGGCCGCGCTCGATCATCGCGATCCGCTCGCGCACTTCCAGTTCCCGGACCCGCGACCTTGCGAGCGTCTGGATGATGGCGTAGACGAAGGCGCCCACGATAGCGACGATCGGAATCATGAAAGGCGAGTAAAACACGTCGCTGGCCTCCATCGAGCCCCCTAAAAGTACTCGGCTGAACAGATTAGACTGGAACCGATCCCGAATTGTTTCACGTATCCCTGCTGAAACAAATCGCGTGACCGCGTGCTCTAATACGAGGGCGGATGGACCACGGCAACGAGAGCGACCTCGTCGAGCGCTGCCGGCTCGGCGATGAGGACGCGTTTCAGGAGCTGGTCGATCGCTACAAGGACCTGGTGTTCGCGCTGATCGCCCGGACCGTGCCGGATCGATCGCGTGCCGAAGATATTGCGCAGGACGTCTTTCTGCGCATCCACCGTGGACTGCCGTACTTTCGCGGCGAAGCGCGACTCTCCACGTGGATCTATCGGATCGTCGCCAACGTGTGTCTGCAGGATCAGACGCGTGGGCGGCCCAGCGTGTCACTCGACGATGACCGTCACGCTGATCTGGCGCCGTCGGGATCGGATCGGCAGTTCGGCGATCTCGAGCTTCGCGATCGGCTCGAGAAGGCGGTGGCTCGGCTGCCGGCCAACTACCGGCTGCTGATCGCCGCGCACTATCTGAAGGGCGTGAACTACGAAGATCTGGCCGACGCACTGCAGCTGCCGCTGGGCACGGTCAAAACCCAGCTCTATCGAGCGAAGCAACAGCTGCGACGCCTGCTGGAGACAGAGCTGAAATAGAAGGATCCGGTGTTCTGCGACGAAGCACTCGACGCGGTGGAGGCCATCGCGTCCAACGATCTGGCGCCTGACGGCCGCGTGGCCGCACACCTCTCGACGTGTCCGAACTGCGCCGCGGCGCTGGTCAGCGCCCGCGCGCTTGAGCAGATGCTGCAGCGACGGCCGGCGCCGTCGGCGCCGTCGCAGTTCACGTCGCGGACGCTGGCGCGGGTCCGGCGGGCGCGCTGGCGAAACGATCAGTTCCTCGACGTCGGCTTCAACCTGGCGATTGGCGCCGTGGTGCTCGCCGTCCTGGTCGGCATCTGGGTGGTCGTGGATCGCAGCGGCGTCACCACGGTCAGCAACCAGGCGGTGGATTTCCTCGGCAGCCGCGTGATTGCGTTCGCGCGGCGCGTTGCGCCCTCGCTGCCGCTCTACCTCGGCGCGACCGGGGTGCTGGCGTCGGTGCTCGGCATCTGGTGGTGGGCGGAACGGGACGCGAGGTTGTGAGCTTGGATCGGTCAATCGCGGAACCGGCCGGTCGGGGACTCGAGTTGTGAGGA
Source organism: Vicinamibacterales bacterium (assembly GCA_036497895.1). Lineage (GTDB taxonomy): Bacteria > Acidobacteriota > Vicinamibacteria > Vicinamibacterales > CAVVIG01 > CAVQFC01. The sequence continues at coordinate 12,717 of DASXIR010000124.1, forward strand.
TTGCTCGCCAACGTCCGATCAATTCCCCGGTTGCCTCATCGTCCAATTCACCGAGTGGCGGACGTCACCCGGTTCGTCCGCTACTGAAGTGGGCCGGCGGCAAACGGCAGCTGCTGCCGCAGCTTCGCCCGTACTACCCGGCGGTGTTCGGCCGCTATATCGAGCCGTTCTTCGGCAGCGGTGCGGTCTTCTTCGATCTCTATGGCGCCGGACGCCTCGCCGGCCACGATGCGGTGCTGATCGACTCGAACGCGGATCTGATCGGTGTGCACGAGACCGTGCGCGACGCGCCGGAAAAAGTTGCGCGTGCGCTCGAACGCCTGGCGCGAGGCCATGAGCGCGGCGGTCGAGAACACTACTACGCCGTTCGCGACGCACAGTTCAATCCGCAGCGCGACCACTTGCGCCGCGCCGATGGGCGCATTGCCTACACGCCTGAACTGGCGGCGATGCTCATCTATCTCAATCGCACCGGGTTCAACGGGCTGTTTCGGGTCAACGCACAAGGCGCGTTCAACGTCCCGGCGGGACGCTATGAGCGCCCGAACATCGCGAATCACGACCAGCTGGCCCGAGTCGCCGACGCGCTGGCCGATCCACGAGTGCGGCTGGTCTGGGGATCGTTTGAAACAGTGCTCGACATCGCGGAGCGCGGCGACTTCATCTATTTCGATCCGCCGTACGCGCCGTTGAGCCGCACCGCGAATTTCACTTCATACACCGCGCGCCGCTTCGACGGTGACGACCAGGCGCGGTTGCAGCAGACGGTGATCGCGCTCGCCCGGCGCGGCTGTCATGTGGTGGTGAGCAATTCCACGGCCGACGAAATCGCCGCGCTCTACGAACGCAGCGGCGAAGCGCGAGCCGCCGGACTTCGAACGACGCGGGTGGCAGCGCGCCGTTCGATCAACCGCAGTGCGGTCGGCCGCGGACAGATCGAAGAGTTTCTGATCTCCAACGTTCAGCGACCCTAGCGTCCGGCAGCAGGCTCACCGGCGTCCCGCCGCCAGCGTCCACTCGTCTTCGGCCCGTTTCAGCAGCTGCGGCTTGTCTTCGGCCAGGACGTAGCCGCCTTTGACGAGGCCATCGGCCGCCGCTTCGACGGCAGTGATGTAAGCCTCCCGCGACGTGTACCGTTCGCCGATCGACGCTCTCGGATCGTTCGACGAGGCGCGGTCGGCCGCGGTCTTCGGCAGCGGAATCGACGAACCCATCAACGACACCAGCTCGTTGGTCCCGCCGACCGACTGATTGCGGAAATTCCAGCCGGTATACGTGGCAAGCGGAACGACGATGTCGGGAAGCCGAATCCCTGCCAGCTCGTTGCCGTCCGGCCCGACCTGCGGCACCAGCAACGGAATCGGCGTGCCGTTCTGGCGTCCGTGCGGAATGATTTTCGGCGACTGCACGCCGGGGATCGCCGGGAACGCCACGGTTTCGATCGGCACCAGCGTGCCGTCCGCAAGCCTGGGCACTTGACTGGCGGGCGGCTGCAGGCCTTTCCGCACCCACTGATCCATCGCCACCATGATCGCCCGCATCGGCCACCAGTAGTTCACCGGATTCACCGGCTCCTGTCCGGTCGTCGTCGCCGGCGGAAACGTCGCGGGACTGTGCTGAGTTCCGGTAAGGAAGTACACCCGCTCGTTCGGCGGCAACGTCAGGTCCGAAACGCCGTCCGGCGTCGTGTGCAGAAGCGCCGCCGAGCGGCCGCCACCCCAGTACTCCACGGCGGTGTTGGTGAAAATCGTCTTGGGGGCGTTGCCGTGGGCGTGCGGGTTGTCGAGCAACCCTTCGGTCTGTCCGCTGAGTGGGTCGCGCAGGCTCGCGTTGGCGAAGGGAAAACGAGCGCTCGTGAACAACGTCAGGCTGGTCGGCTGCGCGAAGCGTTCGTTGAGGCTGATCTTGCCGGCGCCTGCGATGTGGGCCCACACCGCATCAAACACCTGACGGCCTTTCTCGTCCGTGTTGCATCCCTCGTACAGGAATTCGCGAAGGAAGCGGCCGCTCTGCGATTCGCCGAACGCGTATGTGTATTTGGCCGTGGCGAGGGCCTGCGGTGAATGGCGCACCCAGGTCGCCACGTCGCGATACGCCAGCAGGCCGGCGCCGGCGACCGGCGGATCGGTCACCTTGTACGACAGCTGGTAGGTTCGGCCTGCCTCGAAGCCCGCGACCATCGTGACGGAATTGCCTCGAACTTCCCACTTCTCACGCGCGATGCTCTCGGGCCGGCCGAAGGCGCCATCGCGAACGGTCAAGGATGTGTCCGGACCAGTGGGTTCCGCTGGCGTGTACCCGGCCAGATCGCCGACGTTCTGCTCGGCGTTGCGGTTGTTCGGGACGAAATCGCCATGGACGATGCCGGTCACGCCTTTGGCGACGGGAGCGGCGATGCCCATCGCGCCATTCTGCCGGCGCACGTCGAATTCCCAGCCGACCCAGACGATGGTGTAACCCTGCTTCATCAGGAAGCCGTCGCCAAGGTCCGCCTCGGATTTCGGGTCGCCCGCGCCGGGCCCGCTCGCTCGATTGAAGTTGAGCACGACCTTGCGACCGCGGTTCAGGACGTCCACGATCGCGACACCGTTGGACCTCCCTTCGTCTTTCGGGCGCAGGATATAAAGGTCGGCGGAAAACTCGACATGGCCGGCGGCGTTGACCGGCGCCTGGTCGAGATCGGCGATCACCTTGTTGCGTGGATCCTTCGGGTTGATCTCGAAATACACGATGCCAACAATTTTCTCGTAGCCCGTGCCGGCGACATCCGTTCGGGTCGCGACCTCGACGCGGGCGACCTCGGCGTGCGCGCTCGACGCGCCGAGCAGGAATGTGGCAACCAGCAACGTCGCAACCGTTCGCATCATGGGCATCCTCATCTCCGAAAACCTGCTCGGTAAACGCGACGCATTCTACCTGTGGACGGGCGGGGCCTGCGGCGCGACTTTTTCGAGGGCGGGTGGTAGCATAGCGAGAGATGTCCGACCGCGAAAGTGGCGGAATTGGCAGACGCGCCGGACTTAGGATCCGGTAGCCGAAAGGCTATGGGGGTTCGAGTCCCCCCTTTCGCACCAGCCTTCGCTCGCAACCAGTTTCGAGCGGGCTTCGGCGGGCGAGCCTCGAACGAGAGCAAGCCAGTCTTCAGCAGGTCGATCACACCGATGAAAACCGAATTCGCAGACGTCAACGCGACGCGCAAAACCGTGCGCGTTGAGATTCCGACCGACGTGGTCGACACCGAAATCGAGCGCGTGGCGCGCGACTACTCGCGCAAGGCCCGGGTCCCCGGGTTCCGGCCGGGCAAGACGCCGCCGCGGGTCATCAAGCAGCGTTACAAGGACCAGATCCTTCACGACGTCGCCCACGATCTGATTCCCCGCGCCGTGGACGATGCGCTGCGGGAGAACGGCCTGGAACCGGTCGACACGCCGGATGTGCGCGACGTCATCATCAACGAGGGCCAGCCGCTCACCTTCACCGCGTCGTTCGACACCGTGCCCGCGTTCGAGCCCGGCGACCTCGCAGCGATCTCGTTCCGCCGCGCTTCGAGCGCGATCAACGACGAAGCGTTCCAGTCGGCGCTGCAGCGCCTGCGCGATCGCGCCGCGCGTTTCGAGCCGGTCGAGGGTCGCGGCATCGACCACGGCGACTCCGCGGTGGTCGATCTCGAACGGCAGGATCCTGGCGGCAAGCCGGACACGCACAAGGACGTCACCATCGAGCTCGGCGCCAAGGCCAATCCTCCCGGCTTCGACGAACAGTTGCTCGGTCTCGAGGTCGGCGCCACCAAGTCGTTCACGCTGCACTACCCGGCGGACTACCCGATTGGGGAGCTCGCCGGCACCGACGTCTCGTATACAGTGACGGTCAAGGGACTGAAACGCCGCGTGCTGCCCGAGCTCGACGATGAGTTCGCAAAGGATTTGGGAGAATTTGAAACGCTCGACGCGCTCAAGACACGAGTTCGTGAGGATCTCGAGCACGAGGCCAAGCACGCGGCCGAACGCGAAGATCGGGCGGAACTGATGAAGCAGCTGGCCGCGAAGCTGCCCTTCGACGTGCCGGGGTCGATGATCGAACGCGAGATTGATCGCCGCCTCGAGGAGTTCGCGCGGCGGCTGATCGACCAGAACGTCGATCCGCGCCAGGCGGGCATCGACTGGAACGCGTTTCGCGAGAGCCAGCGCGAAGTTGCGCGCGAGGCGGTCGCGGCGGCGCTGGTACTGGACGAAGTCGCGCGGCGCGAAAAGATCTTGGTCAGCGACAGCGAGCTCGACGCCGAGGTCGGCCGCTACGCGGAACGCAGCGGCCGGACGCCGGCGGCGGTTCGAGCGGCGCTCGAAAAAGAGGGCGGAATTTCCCGGGTCCAGGCAGGTTTGCGCCGGGAGAAGTCGATTGACTTCGCGATGGCGCGTGCTACAATTCAAGGAGACTCGTAACACACCCCGCGTACCGAATTCCCCGACAAATCCGCAGTCAAAACTTCTATGGGATATCCGTTTGAAGGCCGGAACCAGTTGGTCCCCATGGTGGTCGAACAGACCAACCGTGGCGAGCGCGCATACGACATTTACTCGCGCCTGCTGAAAGACAGCATCATTTTCATCGGCACGCCGATTGACGATCAGATTGCGAACCTGGCAATTGCTCAGATGCTGTTTCTGGAGGCCGAGGACCCCGACAAGGACATCATGCTGTACATCAACAGCCCGGGTGGGTCAATTACCTCCGGGATGGCGATTTACGACACGATGCAGTTCATCAAGCCCGACGTCCAGACCATCTGCATCGGCCAGGCGGCCTCGATGGCAGCGGTCCTGCTGGCCGCCGGGGCCAAAGGCAAGCGCTATTCCCTCCCGAATTCACGGATTGTCATTCATCAGCCGCTGATGTCTGGTTTGGCGGGCCAAGCGACCGATATTGATATTGCGGCCCGTGAAATCCTGCGGATGCGGGAGCGCATCAACGAAATCCTCGTCCACCATACCGGACAGAACGTCAAACGTATCCAGGATGATACTGAACGGGACTACATCATGTCGGCCGATCAGGGCAAGGAATACGGTATCATTGACGATGTCATTCGGAAGAGGGCGTAGGTAACCACGTGTAGCGCAGGCCTTTAGGCCTGCCGACGGCGGGCCTGAAGGTCCGTGACTACACCAGGAATCAGCATGGTGAAAAAGGCCGGGGAAACCGAGGTCCTGCGCTGCTCGTTCTGCAACAAGGACCAGAACGACGTCCGGAAGCTCATCGCAGGGCCCACGGTCTTCATCTGTGACGAGTGCGTTGAGGTCTGCAACGACATCATCGCCGACGACAACCGCTTCGAGAACCGCGGCGCCCGCTCGTCGCTGCCGACGCCGCAGGAAATCAAGAAATTCCTCGACGAATACGTCATCGGCCAGGAACGCACGAAGAAGAAGCTGGCGGTCGCGGTCTACAACCACTACAAGCGCATCGAAATCCAGAAGCAGCCGCGCAGCCGCAACGACATCGAGCTGACCAAGAGCAACATCCTGCTCATCGGCCCGACCGGCACCGGCAAGACGCTGCTCGCGCAAACCCTCGCCAAGCTCCTGTCGGTCCCCTTCACGATTGTCGATGCCACGACGCTCACCGAAGCCGGCTACGTCGGCGAGGACGTCGAGAACATCATCCTGAAGCTGCTGCAGGCAGCCGGCGGCGACATCGAGAAGTGCCAGCAGGGCATCATCTACATCGACGAGGTCGACAAGATCTGCCGCAAGGACGAGAACCCCTCGATCACGCGCGACGTGTCGGGCGAAGGCGTCCAGCAGGCGCTGTTGAAGATTCTCGAAGGCACGGTCGCCAACGTGCCGCCCCAGGGCGGCCGCAAGCATCCGCACCAGGAATTCTTCCAGGTCGACACCAGCAACATCCTGTTCGTCTGCGGCGGCGCGTTCGTCGGCCTCGACAAGCAGATCGATCGCCGCGTCGGCAAGAAGACGCTCGGCTTCAAGGCCGACGTCAAGTCGCTGCGCTCCCGTGATGTCGGCACCACGCTCGAGCAGCTCGAACCGCAGGACCTGATCAAGTACGGCCTGATTCCCGAGTTCGTCGGCCGCCTGCCGGTCATCGGCACGCTCCACGAGCTCGACAAGCCGGCGCTGATTCAGATCCTCACCCAGCCGCGCAACGCCATCACTCGGCAATACGTCAAGCTGTTCGAGTACGAGAACGTCAAGCTGCGTTTCAGCGACGACGCGCTCGAGGCGATCGCGGAGTCGGCGCTCGAGCGCAAGATCGGCGCGCGCGGCCTGCGCATGATCATCGAGGACCTGATGCTCGACCTGATGTATCAGGTGCCGAACCAGAAGAAGGTTCGCGAAGTCACGATAACCCGCGACGTGGTCATGGCCAAGGACAAGCCGATTACCCTGATCGAAAAGGCGGGTTAGTCACCAACAACATGGATACCCCATTGGAAGTGTACGAAACCCTCCCGATCGTCCCGCTCCGCGACGTCGTCGTTTTCCCGCACATGATGATGCCGTTCGTGATCGGACGGCCGTCGTCGACCCGGGCGCTGGAGCATGCGCTGCTGAAGGACAAGCGGATTTTCCTCGCGGCGCAGCACGATGCGTCGGTGGACGACCCGCGCCCTGAAGACATCTTCACGATGGGCTGCGTGGCCAACGTGGTGCAGAGCCTGAAGCTGCCCGACGGCAACATCAAGGTCCTGGTCGAAGGCGTCGAACGCGCCCGTGCGGTCGAGTGGAAGGAAGACAAGGGTTTCTACCGGGTGGTGGTCAAGGTGCTGCCCAAGCAGCGCGAGACCAGCAACGACGCCGAAGCGACGATGAGCCGCGTGGTCACGCTGTTCGAGCAGTACGTGAAGCTGTCGAACAACCTCCACTACGACGCGATGATCGCCGCAGTGCGGGTCGACGACCCGGGCAAGCTCGCCGACACCATCGCTGCGCACCTGCTGATCGGCGTGGACGAGAAGCAGAACCTCCTCGAAATCATCTCCCCGCTCGAGCGGCTGAACCGGATCGCCGGCATTCTCGAAATCGAAGTAGACAAGCTCCAGGTGGATCGCAAGATCCAGTCTCGCGTCAAGAAGCAGATGGAGAAGGCGCAGAAGGAGTACTACCTCAACGAGAAGATGAAGGCGATCCAGAAGGAGCTGGGCCGCAAGGACGAAAAAGGCAACGAGGTCGACGATCTGAAGAAGAAGATCGAAACCTCGAAGATGCCCAAGGACGTCGAAGAGAAGGCCATCCAGGAGCTGAAGCGTCTCGAGGCGATGCCGCCGATGTCGGCGGAAGCCACGGTGTCGCGCAACTACCTCGACTGGCTGATCGCGGTGCCCTGGCACAAGAAGAGCCGTGAGAGCCGCGACCTGAAGCGTGCCGAGGAGATCCTCAACGAGGATCACTACGGTCTCGACAAGATCAAGGAGCGCATCCTCGAGTTCCTCGCGGTCCGCGCCCTGATCAAGAAGCCGAAGGCGACCATCCTCACGTTCTCCGGACCTCCCGGAGTGGGCAAGACGTCGCTGGCGAAGTCGATCGCCCGCGCCATGAACCGTCAGTTCGTGCGGCTGTCGCTCGGCGGCGTCCGCGACGAAGCGGAGATCCGGGGCCACCGCCGCACCTACATCGGTGCCTTCCCCGGCCAGATCATCCAGATGATGAAGAAGGCCGGGACGATGAACCCGGTGTTCCTGCTCGACGAAGTCGACAAGATGTCGATGGACTTCCGCGGCGACCCGTCGGCGGCGCTGCTCGAAGTGCTCGACCCGGAGCAGAACGGCACCTTCCTCGATCACTACCTCGACGTCGAATACGACCTCTCGAACGTGATGTTCATCTGCACGGCCAACGTGCTGCACACGGTTCCGCAGGCGTTGCGCGACCGCATGGAAGTGCTGCAGCTGGCGGGCTACACCGAAATCGAGAAGGTGCAGATCGCGCAAACCTTCCTCTCGCCCAAGGCGATCGAGGGTGCGGGCCTGACCAAGGAGAACATCTCCTTCACTCCGGAATCGTTCTCGACGATCATCCAGCGCTACACGCGCGAGGCCGGCGTACGCAATCTGGAGCGCGAAATCTCGTCGATCTGCCGCAAGATTGCGCGCAAGGTGGTCGCCGAAGGCAAGGCGTTCAGCGAGGAGATCACGCCCGACAAGGTGACGCAGTATCTCGGCGTCCCGCGCTTCCGCAACACGATGGCGGAGGAGACCAACGAGATCGGCGTGGCCACCGGACTGGCCTGGACCGAGGTTGGCGGCGAGATTCTGGTGACCGAAGCGACGCTGATGTCCGGCAAGGGCCATCTCACGCTCACCGGCAAGCTTGGCGACGTGATGCAGGAGTCGGCCCAGGCGGCGATGAGTTACGTGCGGTCGAAGGCCGAGGAATACGGCATCGCCAAGGACTTCAACAAGCGGACCGACGTCCACATCCATGTGCCCGAAGGCGCCATCCCGAAGGACGGCCCCTCTGCGGGCATCACCCTGGCGACGGCGCTGGTCTCCGCACTCACCCGCGTGCCGATCCGCAAGGACGTCGCGATGACCGGAGAAATCACGCTGCGCGGCAAGGTGCTGCCGATTGGCGGCGTCAAGGAGAAGGTGCTCGCGGCACACCGTGCCGGCATCAAGAACCTGATCCTGCCGCGTGACAACGAGAAGGATCTGGCGGACATTCCCAAGAACGTACTCGACACTTTGAACGTCTACATGGTGCAGACGGTGGACGAGGTCCTGAAAATCGCGCTGGCCGAACCGCTCTCGGGGCGGCTGCCGGCAGAGGCACAGACCGAGCCGGTCGACATTGTCGACGACACGATTACCCATTAGCGTCCGGCTGGAACTTCAGAGTTCAGATTTCAGAACCTGAATTCTTGAATCTGCAATCTCGTTGAAAATAGAGGCCAGCTTCGTTCGGAGCGCCGTGTGCGACGCCGACCTGCCGCACGACGGGCTGGCCGAGATCGCGCTGGTCGGGCGCTCGAACGTCGGCAAATCGAGCGTCATCAACGCCCTGGTTCGCCAGCAGGTGGCGCGCACCAGCGCCGCACCAGGTAAGACGCGGCTGGCAAATGTCTACCGTATCGCGCGCGGCGGGGCCGCGCCCCTGTATCTGGTGGACCTCCCGGGCTACGGTTACGCGCGCCGGTCGAAGGACGACACCGACGCCGCCGGATTCGAGGCGCTCGCCGCCACGGTGTTCGGACGGCGGCCCGCGGGTCTGCTGCTGGTGGACGCGCGGCACCCCGGCCTCGAGCCGGATCGCCAGGCGTGGAGCTGGTTGCAGACGGCAGCCGGAGCCTGCGCCATCGTTGCGACCAAGATCGACAAGTTGTCGCGCGCCGAGCGGCTGCGCGCGATGCGGGCATGTGAAGCCGCGTTTGAAAATTCCGTGCTGCCGGTTTCGGCGGTCACGGGTGAAGGACTGGACGAACTGTGGACACTGATCGACCGACTACTGAACAGCAACCCGTCGCGCCCCAGCCGCCGGCCGCCAAGGCCAATGGCGCGGGAGGCCACGGACAGGCAGCCACCCCGGCGCCGGAGAAGCTAGAGCTTTCGACGCTCAAGGACATGAGCGTCGGCGCGCTGACCAAGATCGCCAAGGGCCTCGACGTGCCCGGCGCGACCGGCATGCGCAAGCAGGAGCTGATCTTCGAAATCCTGAAGGCGCGAGCCGAAAAGAGCGGCCTGATATTCTCGGAGGGCGTGCTCGAGGTGCTGCCGGACGGCTTCGGCTTCCTGCGGGCGCCCGACTACAACTACCTGCCTGGTCCCGACGACATCTACGTCTCCCCTTCGCAAATCCGCAAGTTCGACCTGCACACCGGCGACACGGTGTCGGGCCAGATTCGCCCGCCCAAGGACGGCGAGCGCTACTTCGCGCTGATCAAGGTGGAAGCGGTCAATTTCGAACCGCCGGAACGGGCGCGCGAGAAAGTCTTCTTCGAGAACCTGACGCCGCTCTACCCGCAGGCGAAGATCGCGCTCGAGACCGATGCCGAGAATCTGTCGGCGCGCGTGCTCGACATGATGGTGCCGATCGGCAAGGGCCAGCGCGGCCTGATCGTCGCGCCGCCGCGGACCGGCAAAACGATGCTGCTGCAGAACATCGCGAACAGCATCACCCACAATCATCCCGAGGTCTATCTCATCGTGCTGCTCATCGACGAGCGGCCGGAAGAAGTCACCGACATGCAGCGTTCGGTGCGCGGTGAAGTCATCTCGTCGACCTTCGACGAGCCGGCGCAGCGGCACGTCCAGGTCGCAGAGATGGTAATCGAAAAGGCCAAGCGCCTGGTCGAGCACAAGAAGGACGTGGTGATTCTGCTCGACTCGATCACCCGGCTGGCGCGCGCCTACAACACGATCGTGCCGCCGTCGGGCAAGGTGCTCTCGGGTGGTGTCGACAGCAACGCCCTGCAGCGTCCGAAGCGCTTCTTCGGCGCGGCCAGGAACATCGAAGAAGGCGGCTCGCTGACGATCATCTCGACCGCGTTGATCGACACCGGCTCGCGAATGGACGAAGTCATCTTCGAAGAGTTCAAGGGCACCGGCAACCTCGAGATTCACCTCGACCGCAAGCTGACCGATCGCCGGGTGTTCCCGTCGATCGACATCCAGAAGAGCGGCACCCGTAAGGAAGAACTCCTGATCGCCAAAGAGGAGCTCAATCGGGTGTGGATCCTGCGCAAGGTGCTGACGCCGCTGTCGCCGGTCGAAGCGATGGAGCTGCTGCTGTCGCGGATGTCGAAAACGAAAACCAACGCCGATTTCCTGTCGTCGATGAGCAGCGGCAAGGGGTGAGTCCCGACCCGACGGGACTGTCGTGGAAGGGCTACGAAGGCCAGGATTACGAAGGGTTCTGGATCGGGCCCGGCAAGCACTACCTCGATCTCCTCGAACGCGGAATCGCAGCGCACACGCTTCCCGGCGGTGACGCGGTGCTCGAAATCGGAGCCGGGTTCGGACGACTCGGTTCCTGCTACGTCGGCCGCTACCATCAGGTCCACATGGTGGAGCCGGCCAGCAACCTCAGAGACATCGCGCAGCACACCTACGGCGATCGCGTCAATTACCACGATGCCAGCGTCTTCGATCTGCCGTTCGCCGACGGTACCTTCGACGGCGTGCTGATGGTGCGGGTGTTCCACCACCTCAGCGATCCGGACGCGGCGCTGCGCGAGATCCATCGCGTCATCAGGGCCGGCGGGCGCCTGGTCTTCAACTACAGCAACAAGCGCAATCTCGCCAGGATTCCGCGTTACCTCGCTGGCGGCGGCGCCAGCCCGTTTTCGCGGGATATGGAAACCTACAACTCCGTTCTGATCGGCCACCACCCGCAGCACGTCGAGGGGATGCTCGAGCAAATCGGCTTCGTCATCCGCGAACAGTACGCGGTCGGCGTCATGGACAAGGCCGTCGAACGGATGCCATGGCTTGGCCGCGTCATGACGCCCTCGCTCGCCGCAGCGCGATTCGCCGCTCGCTTCCGTCTATCGCCTTCCCAGTTCATCGTCGCCGAAAAGCGATGAAAGTGGTGCTGGGCTGCGATGTGGACCCAGCGCTGCCCGCTCTGCTCGTCCGCCGGCCTGAGGCCGACATCTGGCGCTGCCTCGACAACATCGACTGCCTGCTCGAACGCGCCGGCAGTCTGCTGCCGCCCGTCACCTGGCTGATCCGATCCGACGAAAGCGTCCGCTTCGCGACTGATCGCTTCGACTCGGGCTACCGGGCGAAGGCGCCGCTGTGGCAGTCGCTGGTTCGGCGGGGCCACGAGCTTGGCTGGCACTTTCACGCGATGTCCTACGATGGCTCGCGCAGCCAATTTGGATTCGACCCAGAATTGCCGTGGCTGGAGGCCGCCCGCGAGGCGCTGGCCGGGCATTTCGACGTGCGCGCCACCCGGACCGGGTGGGACTACTGCAGCAACGGAATCGTCGGCCGCCTCGACGCGATGGGCGTGGCGGTGGACTTTTCGGCGCTTCCGGGCAACATCGTCTGGCAGCAGGCGGGCGACGACCGCGTGGAGATCGACTGGCTGCGCTGTCCCTCGGAACCGTACCATCCGTCGGCCCTCGATTATCAGCAGGCCGGAAGTCTGTCGCTGCTCGAGGTCCCGATCGCGCAGTTCGCCAACAGTGCATTCGGCATGATCACGCGGGCGTGCTGGCGATTGAAGAACGGCAACCGCTCGATGGCCGGGCTTGGCAACAAGACCCGGATGCTGACGCAGCCGTGGAGCGCGCTGCCACGGGCAGCCGGGGTATGGGCGTTCTACTTTCATCCCGAAGACCTGACCGATCAGGGCATCGCGCACCTGCTGCGCAACATCGCGACGCTGCGCGATCTGGGCGGCGTGGAATTCGTGCGGGCGGGTGATCTTATTTCTACGCGGTCGAGCAGGTCGGCTCGATCTTCCGGACGTTCAACCTGACCAATTCCGGTCTCAATCAGCTGATGGTTGACTTGCCGCCGCCCACCGCGCCACCGTTGCGGACCCCGGCGTTTCTGCTCTGGCCGGTCGACCATCCGAATGCGCCGTTTCCGGAATGGTTCAACTGCGCCCGATCCAGCGAGATCGCGAAGTTCGACGCCGATGTAGGGCCCGTCGGCATCGAGCGCTGGCTGCCGGGGTTGTTCCAGTCCTACCGGCACGGCTATCCGCCGACTGTGCTGTATCACGTGCCTGAGGGCTGCCCGACAGCGCGCCCAGTCCTGGCGCCGTTTTAAAATCCCAACATGCGCTATCGACGATTCGGACGAACCGGTTGGCAGGTCTCGGAGATTGGCTACGGTCTGTGGGGAATGGGCGGCTGGACCGGATCGGACGATGAGGAGTCGCTCGAGGCGCTGACGCGCGCGTTCACGCTCGGCTGCAACTTTTTCGACACGGCGTGGGTCTACGGTCTCGGCAAGAGCGAGCGCCTGCTCGGCGAAGCGTTGCGCCAGCGGAGTGCCGATGCCCCGGCGGCGATCGTCGCCACCAAGATTCCGCCGAAGAACATGAAGTGGCCCGGCCGCGCGGAGTACCCCATCGCCGAGGTGTTCCCGCCCGATCACATTCGGGAGTACACCGAGAAGAGTCTCGAAAATCTCGGCGTGCCGGCCATCGACCTGCAGCAGTTCCATGTCTGGAGCGACAGCTGGACGGACGACGCAGGATGGCAGCGCGAGGCGGACGACCTGAAACGCGAAGGTCTGGTGCGTGCAATCGGCATCAGCGTCAACCGATGGGAAGCGTCAAATGTGTTGAGGGCTCTGCAGACCGGACTCATCGACAGCGTGCAGGTGGTCTACAACATTTTCGATCAGGCGCCGGAAGACGAACTGCTGCCCTACTGCGAAGCCCATGACATCGCCGTGATCGCACGCGTGCCGTTCGATGAAGGCAGTCTGACCGGCACGCTCTCCGCATCATCACACTGGCCGGATGGCGACTGGCGGAATGTGTACTTCAACCCGGAACATCTTGCGGCGACACTGCAGCGGGTCGAGCGCCTCGAGCCGCTCGTGCCCGAGGGCATGGATCTGCCCGAGCTGGCCCTGCGGTTCATCCTGGAGCACAAGGCGGTCAGCACCACCATTCCGGGTATGCGGCGGCCGATGCACGTCGAGCGGAACCTGGCCGCCAGCGACGGCGTCCAATTACCACCGCGCCTCAGGGATGCGCTCCGCAATCACCGCTGGGACCGCGGCCCTGTCGCCACCCCTTAGGCGCGTGGTATAATCGGGGTTTCAGGTTCAGGGTCAGGAGCACGCAATGAAGGAAGCCATTCATCCCACGTACCACGAAGTCGAAGCGCGCTGCGCGTGCGGCGCCACGTGGAAGACACATTCGACCAAGCCCGAGTTGCACCTCGAAATCTGCTCGAGCTGCCACCCCTTCTTCACCGGCAAACAGAAGCTGCTCGACACCGAGGGCCGGATCGTCCGGTTCACGAAGAAGTTCGGCGCGCAGACCTCTGAGACCAGGAAGAAGGCCGCCAAGAGCACCAAGCCGGCAGTGCACGCCGGGCCGCGACTCAAGAAGGAGTCGCCGGTCTCCGCCGAGCCTACGACGGCGCCGACGACCGGTAAGAAAGAATCGCCGGCGTCGGTCAGCTAGTCAGGCTTCGAACTTCAGGCTCTCGAGCCTGAGTTCGTTGTTCGCGATTTTCTTCTCCAGGCGCGCCACCCGGTGGCGCGCCGCTTCTCTCCAGGCCACGTCAGGCCGCTGTTCCACACTCAGTAACGCAAACGTCTTCGCCGCCATCAGATCCCGTTCGCGGTGTTCGTGATGGATCGCCAGCGCCCCGGTCGCCTCGCGGACAATCGCCGGCGGGCAACGTCGCATCTCCAGAATCCGCCGCCAGCATCCGGCCGCGTCGGCGTAGTGGCGGGCGCGCCGCAGCAGGATCGCCAGCATCCGCAGGCTTTCAATCTTGACCTGCGCCGACGAAGCGCCGGAGGGGCTGCGATCGCAGGTCGCCACGGCCTGCTCCAGGGCGGCGATCGCGTGATGATCGCGGCCGGATCGTGCATAGGCGCGCGCCAGCGCCAGCGCTTCGCGGCCGTCGCGCGCCGCGCCCGGTCCGGCGTGGGCGAGCTGCAGCAGTCTGGCCGTGAGCGCCGCCAGCGTCAACAGGTCGAGGCGGTTGTGCTCGAGTACCGCCTCGAGCGGCCGTGCATCGCCGCCGCGGACGAACTGGAAATAGCGTCCCGGAATCTCGAACCCCGGGACGTCGCCGCTGCGGCGCGATCCGAGAATCTGGCGCTCGAGGGCCACCAGTGAGCAGCCGCTGTCGGAGTCGCGCCCTGACAGTTCGGTCGCCATGGAGTAGCCGCGAACGGGCTGGCGTTCGAGCGGCCGCCGCCTCCAAAACTGACGCGCGGGGTGCAGCACGTCGACATGCGGCATTCCGGATCCAGCCCAGGGAAGGCGATGAAACAGGTAGCGGGTTTCGAGCAGCGGCGCGTCGAACGACTTGCCGTTGAAGCTGACGAGTGCGCCGGCTCGAGCAAACTCCTCGGCAACCGACTCCAGCAATCGACGTTCGTCCGCGTATCGAGTCAGCAGGAACTGTCGCGTCCGAAAGGCGCCGTCGGACTCGAACCACCCACATCCGACCAGAAACGCGAGCGTGCCGGCGCCACCATTGAGGCCGGTCGTCTCGAGGTCGAAGAAGACGAACGGCACCTGCGGCGCACCGGCGGCAAAGAGCATCGCTTCGTGCGAGCACCGATCGAGGCTGGCTGCCATTGCGCCAATCTCGTCGCGGCCGTGCCTGGCGTCCGGATTCCAGCGGCGATCGACAACGAACGACTCCGACTGCCAGCTGCCACCGAGCGGCGACAAATCGATCGAGGCCGGAGTCGACAGTCGCGCGTCTGGCGCGGCTGGTCGAGATCCGTCGATCGGGAGTCGCGAGTCAGGAATCGCGAGTCCGGCCTCGCGCGTCGCGCGGTTCCCGGTGCTGATGACGCCCCGAATTCGATCGGCCAGCGAGCTCAAAACGGGACCTCGGACTCGCGGATGTCGGAGGTGTCCGAGAGTCCGGATGGCGCCTGGAGCAGATCGAGAATCCGGAGAGCCGCGATCTTTGCGAGTGGGCCGGTATTGCCGATCGGTCCGACACAGCCAGGACAGCCGTTTTCGCACTCGCATTCGGCGATCAACCGGCGGGTGGCGCCGAGCAGCTCGTGATGCAGCCCGAACAGCGGCGCACTGAAGCCGATGCCGCCTGGATAATTGTCGTAAACAAAAATTCGCTGCGGTCCCGCGGCGGCCACCGGCACCTCCGCTTCATCGCTGTTGATGGAAATGCCGATGTCGTGGCCATCACACATCAACAGCAGTTGTGCCACCTGCTTCAATGCGAACGCGAGACCGACGACACCATCGCGGCGATCGTCCGACGCATACGGCAGTGCTCCCATCACCTGTGCCGGAATGGTCAGCCAGTAGGAGGTCGTGTGCATCTGCTGCTCGGGCAAATCGAGCTCGCCCGAACCGATGTTCTCGTTGGTGTAGAACTTGATCTTCTTGAAGCCCACGACGCGCGACACTACGTGCACTTCACCGTGCGAGCGGACGCTCGGCCAACTACGTCCGGGCCGAGCAAGCTCCGCCCCGTCGACCGCGAACGTATCGATCGCGGTAACCTTCGTATACGTGATGGCGGTCGTGTAGTAGTCGCAGTCGATTGATCGCACGAACGCCTTGCGTCCTTCGAAGTCGAGCTTCTCCACCTGGTACAACTGTCCTTCGACGATGTAGATCGCCTTGGGGTGGAGCGTTCCGGGCCCGCTCGTGAAATCGGTCTCGCCGATCACCCGCGCATCACCCGTGATGTCGACGATCACGAAGTTATCCGACGACACGGAACGCAAGCTGACCGCGTCCGCCGGGTACGACTCGTTGGTCCAGGTCCACGGAGAGGTCTCGGACGCGCGGTGCACCAGCCCCTGTTCCGCGAGCAATGCCAGAATCTCCTGGACATCGTGGCGGCCGAACTGTTCGTCCGGCGTGAACGGCAACTCGAACGTCGCGCACTTGATGTGATCGACCAGGATGTGGAGGTTGTCGGGATCGATCAGCGCCCGCTCGGGCGACGCTTCGAAGAAGTACGACGGATTGCGCACGACGAACTGATCGAGCGGCGCGCTGCTTGCCACCATCACCGCTGCCGATCGGCTGCTGCGTCGTCCGGCGCGGCCGGCGCGCTGCCACGTCGAAGCAATGGTCCCGGGATAGCCAGCCATCACCGACACATCGAGCGCACCGATATCGATGCCGAGTTCCAGCGCATTGGTGGAGACCACCGCCCGGACGGCGCCCTCGCGCAGCCCCTTCTCGATCTCACGTCGTCGCAGCGGCAGATAGCCGCCTCGATAGCCGCGGATCTTTTCCGGAGCGCCGGGCACACCCTCGAAATCTTCCTTCAGGTAGGTCGTCAGGATTTCGGTGGACAGCCGGCTCTGCGCAAAGACGATCAGCTGCAGGTTTCGCTTCAGGAATTCTGAGGCGATGCGCCGCGTCTCGCTGAGATACGAACGGCGGATGCCGAGCTGCTGATTGACCACCGGTGGGTTGACGAACACGAAGAACTTCTCGCCGCGCGGCGCCCCGCTGCGATCGACGATCTCGAACGGTTGCTCGGTCAGCCGCTCGGCCAGCTCGCGCGGGTTGGCGATCGTCGCCGAGGAACAGAGAAACACCGGATCCGATCCGTAATGGCGGCAGACGCGCCTCAGGCGCCGCAACACATTGCACAGGTGACTGCCGAAGACCCCGCGGTAGGCGTGCAACTCGTCGATGACGACATAGCGCAGGTTCTCGAACAGCTTGGCCCAGCGCGGATGGTGCGGCAGGATGCCCGAATGGACCATGTCCGGATTGCTGAGCACCAGATGCGCACGCGATCGAATCGTCCGCCGCGCGTCCTGGGGCGTATCGCCGTCGTATGTGAAGACGCCAATACTCGGCGACGAATCCGGTTCCGCAATGTCGCGACCGGATCCCGGCGTCGCCAACTGCTCGCACATCGCCTGTAGTTCCGCGAGCTGATCCTGTGCCAGTGCCTTGGTCGGAAAAAGGTACAAGGCGCGGCTCGAGGGATCCCGGAGGATGGCGTTCAACACCGGCGCGTTGTAGCCAAGCGTCTTACCCGAAGCCGTCGGCGTAATCACGACGACGTGGCGACCCGCCAGCGCGTGTTCGATCGCCTCCGCCTGATGCGTGTAGAGGCGTTCGACGCCGCGCGCCTGCAAAGCCTGCGTCAAACGCGGATCGAGTCCCTCGGGGAAAGGCGCGAATTGTGCCGCGACCTCGGGCAGACGGCGGACTGCAGTAACGTGCAGATCTGGCGTGTCCGGACGTTCGGGCGCCCGGCCCGGCGCCAGACGGTCCAGGGCAGCGTCGAGGGCGCCGTCGCGCGCGGAACGTGTGGCAAGTCCAGCACTTGCGGCTAGATCGCCGTTCGGCATGGCGAGAATCGTATCAGCAGGCCAGGGGGCGATCAAGTGGTGAAAGTCCCGCCAGACGGCCGTGCTAGTCTGGCGGCGCATGAACGACCGCGACCATCAAGCGCCTTTCCGCTCCGAAAAACTGCCGCGAACGCTCGGCCTGTGGAGTTCCGTCGCCCTGGTCGTCGGCATCACGATCGGTTCGGGTATCTTCCGATCGCCGGCCGGGATCGCCCAGAAAGTGCCTCATCCCACGATGATGCTGCTGCTCTGGGTCGTGGGTGGCGGCGTCACCCTGTGCGGTGCGCTGTCATTGAGCGAGCTCGCCTCCGCCCTGCCCGAGACCGGCGGCCTGTACGCCTATCTGCGTGAGGGTTGGGGACGCCGGCCCGCATTTCTTTTCGGGTGGTCTGAACTCGTGCTGATTCGCGCCAACGCGCTCGGCGGTATCGCGGTGGTGTTCGGCGAATATCTGCTCCGCAGCATCGGAGTCGATCCGATCGAGCACTACGTCGTTGCGCGCTGCCTGTCCGCGGGCGCCATCGCGTTCGCCGCCGCGGCCAATATTCGCGGCGCCGGCATCGGCGCGTTCATCGTCGGCATCGCGACGTGGGCGAAGTTCGCCGCCCTGCTGGTGCTGGCCTGCTCCGCCTTTCTGTTGGGCAGCAGTCATGGCGCCACGATCGCGCATCTGACGACCGGGACGGGCGCGCCGCTGGCGCTGAGCAGCATGGGACTCGCGCTCGTCAGCATTCTGTGGGCCTACGACGGCTGGGCCGATCTCTCGTTCGCTTCAGGAGAAGTGAAGGATCCGCAGCGCACGCTGCCGAGAGCGATCATCATCGGC
>DASXIR010000125.1:0-14976 GCA_036497895.1 Vicinamibacterales bacterium
CGTCCCGCCTCGAGACGTGGTAACCAGGGCGACACATGTTGTCGCGGGAAGAGAGGCAGTGCAGGGTGACATCGAATATACCACGCGGCTGCGCCCGGATCGATCTGTTCCAGCGCAGATCGCTGAATAAGTCGCAACAAAATGCGCCTTCGGCAGATTTTCTCGTTACTTTATAGATAATCGTCGCGTTTACGAAAATTCTGGAAATGGCCGGGCAGGAGCTAGTTTGGCGTCGGTGCCGACGAATCTTTGCGCGCGATCAGATCCGCGATGCTGACACGCGCGCAGCGAAGGCTCTCGTACAGCCGGACGGTACGATCGAGCGGTCCTTCGTATTCCACGGTGAAGCCGCCGGCATACCCGCCGGCGATCAGCGAACGAATCACCGGCATCAAATCGACACTGCCTGCGCCGAACTCGCAGAACCGGCCGTCGTGGTCGAGGCCTTTCAGATGCACGTGCGCAATGAACGGCCTCAGGACGGCGAAGGCTGGTCCGCTGGTCGCGCCCGCCACTTCGAAGTTGATCGGGTCGAAATTCAGGCGCACGTTCGGACGATCGACCGCCTCGAGGATGGCGCGGCAGACGCCCGGATGCGAGGAGGCGCCGTCGTGGTTTTCGAACACGAAAAGCAGATCCGCGTGTTCGGCCGCAAGTCGCGTGATGTTGGCCGCAATCGTTGCCAGCGCCGCGGGCGTGAACGACTCGAACGGCAGACGTCCGAAGAACAGTCGCATTCGATCGACGCCGAACCGGCGGGCGAGCGCCACCTGTCCCGCGACCGAGGCGTCCGTCTCGCGGCTCTTCTGACCGGTGTCGAAGAAGTCGCACCATCCGCCCGAAACCATCCAGACGCGTTGCCCGTTGGCGGCGATCGCATCGGCGACGCTCTCCGGGTCAACACCGCGCTCGACCATGTGATTCAGGTTCAGATCGAGATCCCGCATTCCCAGCCGCGCAAACACCTCCAGCGTCGTCAGCAGCGGTTCGTGCTTGTGCGATGTGGTTGACGGGATGACCCGGTTGGGCGTCATCAGACCGGCTCGAACTCGAGGCTTTTGGCGTAGGCCGAGTTCACCGTTTCGGCCATGCCCCAGTACTTGAACTCCGCGTGCCGCCCGACGTAGCGGAGGTTCGGAATCTTCCGGCCCCGATCGACGTAGGCGTGATACGCGGCGAAGGCCTGGGCCGACTGCTGCGGGTAGGCCTTTTCGGCGAAGAGATTGTGCTCCAGCGCGTAGTCGATGGCGTTGCGGGGGAAACACTGCGCCGCTCCCGGCAGGACCGGCACCTCGATGAGGATCAACGTGTCCGGGCTCGAATGCCGGGTGATGACCTTCATCTCCGTGACGCGGGTCTGGAACTCGCACGACGAGTAGTGCAGCGATTCGGCGCCTTCGGGAAACGCCCGTTCGAGCCCGGGAATCAGCAGCGGAATCATCATCCGGCCGGTGTAGGGCAGCGTGTGTTCGCTCCACAGCTGATCGATGTCGATCGAGCAGAACACGGTGTGATAGTCGGCGAAGTAATACTTCTCGCCGCCGGCGGTGCGCACGAACGGTTTTCGATGCTCGTCCTCGATGCCGAGAATCGCATCCCGCACGACAGTGGATCGCGCGACCATCGCATCCCAGACCGCGTTCCAGCCGTGCTTGGGGTAGACCTGAAAGCGCACACCCTGGCCGAGCGTGAAGTCGTCGCGTTTCAGCGGATCGTAGCCGGTGACTTTGTGCGTGGTCGGCGCGCCCTTCTCTCCCTGAAAGCGATCGGCCCAGACCATCGAGGTTTCGAGCTCGTTGCCCGGGATGTTCCACATCTTCCAGGTGTAATCGGCCATGAACTTGGCGTACAACGTGGGTCCCAGCGCGGCGGTGAAGTAGTCCGCGAACTTGCAGTTGCCGATCTCCGGCAGCTGCGGCTCGATCAGCTTCAGGTCGGCGTCGCGGTTCACCCGCAACTCGCGTTCGATCTGCTCGTGCTCGGGCATCGAGGCGACGTCCTGATAGTGAACCGGATAGCGGTACTTGCGATTGTCCGATTCGACATAGGTGAAGAGTCGGCGATCGATGTAGTACAACTCGTCGTTCGTGAGCCGGACGATTGAGGCGTTGATCGGGTTTTCCTTGCCGCCGGGCCAGAACCAGATGTGCGGACCGAACTCGTAGGGATGACCGCCGTAGTAACACGTTCGAGCCAGCCCTCCCACCCGCGCGTTCTTCTCGATCACCGTGACCTCGTATCCCCGTTCGGTCAGGTAGTACGCGATCGACGATCCTGCAACGCCGCCGCCGAGTACCAGTATCTTCTTCCCGCTCACGTTCGACTATCCAAGGTTGTGCTCCTTCATCCAGTTGACGGTGTACCAATTCGGTCGATCGACGAGCTGGCCATCGCGATAGGCGGACGCGAGTTCTTCGATCGCCACAGCAACGCTCTTCTTCGGCCGGAATCCGGTGCCCAGGAGTCGCTCCGAGCACAGGCGGTACGAGCGCGGGTCGTTCGACGGTGTGGTGACGATGTCAGCGGCGACGCGATCGCGGATCAACTCGGCGATCTCGCCGACCGTGAGGTTTTCGAAGGCGGCGTTGTAGACACCCGACAACCGCCGTTCGAATGCGAATAGATAGAGGTCGACGAGATCGTCGATGTGGATGTTGGGCCGCACCTGAGCGCCGCCGAACACCGTCATCCGTCCGCGCGTGAGCGCCTGCATGGTCAGGCCGTTGACGGTGAGATCGAGCCGCATCCGCGGCGACAAACCACACACGGTCGCCGGGCGGAGAATGGTGGCGACCAGGGCGCCCGCGTAGCTCAGGATCACGCGTTCCGCGACCATTTTCGTCTTGTTGTAGTCGGAGATCGGCATCAGGTCGAGATCTTCGGTGATACGCGGCTCCGACCGGACGCCGTACACGGCGCCGGAGGACGGGAAGATGAACTGTTTCACGCCCTGGCGTGCGGCGCGATCGACCAGCCGCATGGTCGCCAGCACGTTGACGTCCCACGATCGATACGGGTCGAGGTCGGCGGCGGGATCGTTGGCGATGCCGGCAAGATGGAACACCGTGTCGATTCCGGACAGATCGAGCGCATCGAGGGCGCGCACGTCGGCGACGAGCATTTTCAATCGCCGGTCGGCGGGCAGGTAGTTGCCGAACCAGGCGGTATCGACGACTGTGATCTCGTGGCTGGTCCGCGCCAGCAGCGCCTCGACGAGGCGGCTGCCGACGTACCCGCACCCTCCGGTGACGAGCAGCGCCATCAGATGACGATCTTCCCGATCGTCAGGAATTCTTCTTCAGTGACCGGGCTCTCGTTGCAGCGTCGCTGCGTCATGGCCGCTGCGCCGATGCTGCCTGCGAGCGCGATCACCGGAGCGGGCATTCCGGTGGCGACGCCAACGCTGCTCAGTGCGAAAAAGGCGTCGCCGCAGCCGATGGTGTCCACGGCGCTCACGCTCAGTGAAGGCAACCCGAACAGCTCGTCGCCGACCTTCAGCGTCACGCCATGTTCGCCGTCGGTGACCGCGAGCGCTTCAGCGTTCAGCAGCGCCGCGGCTCGGCGCACCAGCGCTTCGAGCGGCAGGTCGCGCTCGTGCAGGCAGAGTTCGGCTTCGGTGCGGTTCAAGCTGTAGTAGTCGGCGCCGGCGTGCTTGATTGGCAGGTTGTAGCCGTAGTTGCTCGAGTTCACCTGCGCCATGACCGAAACGACCGCACGCTGGCGCGCGGCGATGCGGCGGCCCACCGCGGCGGCGTCCAGGAGACCGTGACCGAAGTCGGCCACCAGCACGAGATCGTAGGCGTCGAAATCCGGCAGGTTGTCATGCGCCACGTCGCCGATCGTCATTCGTTTGGTCTTGAATACCGGACGTCCGGTGTCGCGGTCGACGAATCGCGTCTCGACCAGCTCGCCGTTGGAAAGGTGATTGACGCGGATTCTGGCGGGCCAATCCGTCTGCAGCCCGTTGGTAAAGCAGTCCACCTGCTGGACGAAGTTGGCCAGGTGAAGCGCGATGATGCCGGCGCCGCCGACCTGCCGAACCCGCGCGGTTTCCAGGCCGGCGACGCACCGTGACTGCGTCGAGAGGTTCGTCAGCGTGACGTCGACCCATTCGTCCACGATCGCTTCGCCGATGACGCAGACCCGTAAGGTGCTCGCCCGGGCCAGGAAGGCCTTCAGCTGCTCGAGTTTGAACCCGCTTGACGCGATGTCCCTGAACAGCACGCGTTCGTTGCGCAGCAGCGGATTGGCCTGCGACGCTTCCGGCGAGTTCAGCAGGAAATGTGACAGCTTCGTAGACGAGAACGTCTCGCCGGACGTGAAGTGGATCCGCCCGCCATAACTCTCGAGCACGCGGGTCTCGTAAAAGATGCTGCGACTCTTGTCCAGCATCAGGTCGGCATACTCGGGCCCTTTGACGTAGACGTCGGGATGCAGCGCCTCGATGGCCGAGAGTGCGGTCGGCTCCCGCACGATTGCCACGAAGTCCACGATATCGAGCGCCGCCAGCTGGCGGGCGCGGTCATCCTCCTTGAACGTGACCGAGCGCTTCTTGGTGATGAACTGGTCGGCGGTGATGGTGACGACCAGAAGGTCGCCCAGCGAGCGCGCCTCGTCGAAGTGAATGAGGTGGCCGATATGCACCAGGTCGAACGCCCCGTGGCAGTGAACGATCGTCCGGCCCTGGAACTCGCGCCGGATCCGCGGCAGATCGTCGAGGGCGACGATCTTGTCGCGGCGCCCGAGACGAAGAAGCGTGTCGATCATGTGCGCCTGGCCTCCACGTCGAGCGTGAAGCCGGCGCGACCCGCGTCGGTGTGAAACATCTTCACGGTGTCGAGCGAGATCTCATCGAGATCGCGTCCGAGCCAGTCGAGCTTGCGAAGAATGTCCGTGGTCGCCGTGATGATGTGGCAGCCGGCAGCGTCCGCCTGCACCACGTTCAGCAGCTCGCGTGGGCTGGCCCAGATCAGTTCGATTTGCGGCGCCGGCCTGAGCAGATCGAGCGCCGCGGCCACCATCGGCACCGGGTCGCGGCCGGTGTCGGCGATGCGGCCGGCGAACAGCGAAATCGCGGCGGGTGCGCCGCCGGTCAGCGCCTCAACCGCGCAGGCGACCTGCTCCAGCGTCAGCACCGCGGTCACGTTGACCTTGACCCCGCTGTGCGACAACGCGTGCACGAGATCGTACGACGGCTCGCCGCAAGTATTGGTCACCGGAATCTTCACGTACACACAGGGACCCCATAATGCGATCTCCCGGGCCTGCCGCGCCATTTCGTCGAACTCGTCCGAGAAGACTTCGAACGAGATCGGCCGATTGGGGATCGCCGCGATCACGTCGTGGGCGAACTGCCGATAGTCGCGGATGCCCGCCTTGTGCATCAGCGTCGGGTTGGTCGTGAAGCCACGGATGTACGGGCGGCGCGCCAGCGCAGTCATCTCGCCGAGGTCGGCGCCGTCGGCAAAAATCTTCACGCGGAGATCAGTGATTCGCGTCATAAGCGAGCCCCTTCATCAAGCGCCAGAATCCAGTCCACTGCTTCGGTCAGCGATCCCACGCGCGCATCCGGTTCCACGCTGCAGCCCTCCGCATATCCGCGATCGATAAGCACCGTCGCGCGCACACCGGCGCGCCTTCCAGCTTCGATGTCTCGCCACCGATCTCCGACCATCACGCTCCGGAGCACCTCGCGCAACGGCGACTGCTGCAGCAGCCCCGGCATCGGCTTGCGGCAATTGCAGGCATCCGCATCGTCGTGATAGCAAACCCGGATCTCGTCGAGCGGCAGCACCGACGACAACGCTTCGTGAATCGCCTCGACGACCTCCCGGCGCTGGCGTCCGGCGGCGACGTCGGGCTGATTGGTGACGACAACCAGTCGATAGCCGGCGGCGCGCAATCTCGCCAACGCCGGCGCCACCTCCTCGGGCACGACCGTGTCGGCGACGCCGTCCGGCGGGTACGGCTTGCCGGCGCGGACCACGGCCCGATTGATCACCCCGTCGCGATCGAGGAACGCGCTCCGCGTGCTCATCGACTCGACTCCCACTTGGCCGCGTGGGTCTGCAGCAACGGATGAAAGACCAGCAGATGCCAGATCACCGCCTGGAACGCCTCGGTGTGTGCCGTCATCAGCGACGGATTGATGGTCGGCACGATCACGCAGACGTCCGCCACCGTCGCCGTGAAGCCGCCGCTGCCGCCGACAATCCCGACGATGGTCGATCCCACCGCCTTCGCATGCTCCAGCGCGCGGACGAGATTCGGGCTGATGTTGCGTTCGAGGCTGCCGCCGCCGACCGAGAAGACGAACACGCCGTCGGTGGGACGCAGCCGGCTGCCGCTGAGCCACGCCGCAAACACGGTGTCCCAGCCGTCGTCGTTGGTGCGCGCCGTGAGCTCCGAGACGTTGTCGGTCGGCGCGTACGCTTCGAAGCCGGCGAGCTTGCGGAAGTCGTTCACCGCGTGCGACGCGTGACCGGCGCCGCCGCCGACGCCGAGAAAAAACAGTCGGCCGCCCCGTGCCCGAATGTCAGCGAGCGTCGTCGCCAGCCGCTCGACGACCGCCGGATCGAGCTGCCCGGCGAGACGCGCCGTCTCTTCGAGATACCGCTGCGCGAATGTCGTCGTGGCGTTGGTCATGATGGGGCGGCGTTCTATTCGAGCGTGCGCAGCAGCTTGAGCGTCCGCATGACGTCGATTGCGTTCCTGACGCGAAACGCCTTGCTCTCGCCCTGTTGCCGCTCGGTGAGGTCCATCGGAACCTCGACGAACGTCCGGGTCAGCTTGAGGCTCTTGGCGAGCACTTCGGCCTGGAAGCCGTAGCCACTCGACTGAATCTGCAGGCCCTTGAGGATCGCGGCCGGGTGGATCTGCAGGCCGTTGTAGTACTGGATGCGCTGCCCGGTAATCAGGTTGACGAAGAAGGTGAACGTCTTCGAGATCGCGGCCCGTGTCAGCGAGCGGGTACGCCACATCCTGCGGGTGTACCCGATCACGATGTCTGCCTCGCCGACGTGACTGAAGAATTCGCGCAGCGTCCCGGCGCCCCAGGCGTTGTCGCCATGGACCATGACGATGTGGTCGAGTGCCGCGTGCTCGACGCCGCGGCGATAGGTCGCGCCGAAGCCAAGGTTCCTTGGATTGGTGATGAGGCGCACGTTCGAGAAGCGGCCCGCCTGCGCCGCGACCAGCGCACCGGTGCCGTCGCTGCTGCCATCGTCCACGACGAGGACCTCGTGCTGGAGCGGTGACGCTGACAGCGCCGCCTCGATGTTCTCGAGCGTGCCGATGATGTTGCCGGCCTCGTTATAGGCCGGGACGACGATCGAGAGCGATTGGCCGCCGCTCATGCGCCGTCCCCGGGCGCGCGGTCGATACCGTAGACGCGCACGATTGAATTGCCGTACAGCAGATGAAACATCCGCGGATCGCCGTCAGCCCACGTTTGCTCGATCGGGAAGCCGCGGTCGTCGTGCCAGACGTAGTTGATTTCGTACGGGGAGAGCACGGCGACGAAAAGGCAATCGACGTTCTGGCGGCGCAGGTTGTCGACCCACGCTTCGCGAATGCCCTGCATCCGTTCGAAGCGCGGGCGCAGTGCGTTGTTCGGTCCGTCGCGCTTCGCGAGCGGCAGCAGCTCGCCAGAGCTTGTGGCCAGGAGCGGGGGCTCCGGACTGAAGCGGCCGCTGCGAAACGCCCGGGCGTAGTCGTGGAATTTCCAGCGCGGGCGGCCGTCGATGTTGACGTACACGACCCGGTTGGTCAGGCGGTCGCCGGTCAGCGGGTACGGCAGGTTGTTGCCGGTGTAGGCGACGATCGATCCGCTCACGTGATTCGTCAGCCACTGCCAGCCATTGATGGAATCCTCGCGGATGTAAGGCGACGAAGTGGAAAGGTACTCGCATTGGGCACCCGGACACGAGCGAGCGGCGTGGACGATCAGTAGCGTGACCGGTACGGCCACGAAGCACGCTGCAAAAGGCGCGAGCCATCGTGAATCACGCGGCCGCCAGTACCACGCCGCGGCCAGGCCCGCGGTCAAGGCTCCGAACGAGAGGAGATACGGCGATGGGACGAGACCGATCAGCGACAGCCAATCCTTCATGAACCATGGCAAGGCGGCTGGGATCTCGGTCGGACGGCCGATGACGATCCATGCTGCGCTGCCGAGCAGGAACGCGTGGGCGGCGACGTTCCAACCGCGCACCCTGGAGTCGACGACGAAGGCCAACGGCAGCAGCGCCGGCGCGACCGCCGGCATGAGGAAGCGCGAGTCCACATTCACCGGCACACCGAACCAGCAGAGTGCGACGACCGCGACCGGCACAGCGCAGACGAAACCGGCCGGCCACCATCCGCGCCGCAGCATCATGACGGAGCCGAGGAGTGCCATTGGGACCCAGACGAGGAACAGTGACGGTCCAAGTCCGTGCGCCAGAATCGCCGGCAGGAATCCAACGTCGCTGGTATGGAACACCGTGTTGAGCATGGCGCTGCGGTCGAACGCGCCACGGGCAAGCGTCAACCCGCCCAGCGTCAGGCTGGCCGGATAAAGCGGACTGCCGGCGACGATCCAATTCCGCGCGTACCACGGCGCTCCGAAGACCATCAATCCGGGCAGTGTCCAGAGCACATTCCAGCGCGGACCGCGCACCATCGCCAGCAATATGAAGATCGGTGCGTACACCAGCGCCAGATATTTCGTGCCGGCGTACAGTCCCAGAGCCACGCCCCAGAGCGCCCAGTCGCGGCGATGGTTCCCGTCAATGGCAGCGATGCCGAGATAGAGCGACAGCAGAAACAGCGCCGCGCAAATCAGGTCGACGTCCGCGCCAACGGTCTGTTCCAGCACCGGCCGCGCCAGCAGGAGGAACGCCGCCGGATAGATGGCGCCCTGCCGCGAAGCGCCGAGACGCCTCGCCATCAGATAGAGGGTCGCCGCCGCCAGCAGCACGAACGGCATCTGGCCGAAGCGTGCGAGCAGATCCCCGTGAAACGGCAACATCAGCCAGAGAAAGAACAGCTCGCCGTTGGCTGGCGCGTACGCCTGGGCCTCGTCGCTGAACGGCGTCGGTACGATCGATAGCGCGTGCTCCTGCAGCCACCGCGCCGGGAAGAAAAGGTGGTAGCTGAGGCTGTCATAGAGCGTCAGCGGCGCATGCGAGATGGCGAAGGCAATGGCGAACGCGAGCATCGCGCCTGCCACACCCGCGAGAAGCGAGCCCGGCAGCGACCGCTCGCCGGACGCTTGCGGTTGATCGCGTACCGGCACAGGTCCGGCGGTAGCGGCGTAGGCAATCCCCAGCAGAGCCGCCTCAGCGCAGAGATACGCCCACAGAGTGAGGATCCGCAGCGCGCCGAGGACCATGCCGCAGCCGACGACGATGGCGAGGACCACCAGCGCCTGGCGCACTGCCTGGTCGGTTCGGTCGAGTGACGGCCAGAGTCGAGGGACCAGCCGATACGCGGCAAGAAAGGGAAGGGCAGCGAGGATCCAGAACGTCAGGTAGGGTACGGCGGAGTCGTAGCCACTCGACCATCCGAGTACAAGATTCAAGCCACAGATGGCGGCGAGCGACAATCCTGCCGAGGAGCGGACCCGCATTCTCTCTCTCAAAACAGGCCCGTATCATAGAGTACCAAGTCTAAATTAATTGTAAGTAAAGGCCGGCGGTTTCCATTTCATATAAACAAATTGCGAAGCCCGCCTCGTTTCAATACACCTGACTGCGTTCCAGCACTGGCAGTGCCGCGCTGACAGAATTTGTACGAACTAAAGATGCGCGCCGGCTCAACCGTGGAGACGGTCCCGTCGCGACTGTTTCTGTTCTACTGGCCGGTCATGATCAGCACTCGAAACCGCGCGTGTCCGCTCATCATCCGCTCGGAGGCATCGGCTCGTATGTCGAGTGGATGCTTTTTCGACTTCCTGGGCGGCGAGCGAGAGATCGTGGTTACCGGCAAGCGCCAGCCTGACTGCCTCGTCGAGGGTCAAGGTCGGAGCCTGCGCGCCGGCGCCGGTACGACTCCGACCGCGCTGAGCAGTGCCGCCATCGCGAAATAACGTGCGTTCTGAAATGGAAGTGCGAAGACGCCTCGAGTCGATCACTGAAGCGGCCGTTATCGCCCCAGTCCGGCTTCTGGACGAGCGACTTTCTTATGGACTGTTTAACGCCCGGACATTTTCAGCTCATCATTCATTAAGTACTTAGTGTATGGTTATGGCTATCCATAAGTCATCACGGTCGGCCGACGACCAGATATCGTCCAGCTGCTCGCGATTCATATCAAGTCGGCGGTTCATGAGAGCCGGAGTCCATGGTCGATCGGGCTGTCCCTATTCGTGTCGTCGTCGTTCACCTGTTAATTGTCTTAGGCGCGATGTTCGTCGCGGTCGCCGGCGGAGCAACCATTCGTGCTCAGCTTCCGCCACCGCCTCCGGATGTGCCCGGCCCGCTCGCTGACGGCTCAACACTCCTACCCACCGGATGGCGTTTGGCTCCGGTCGGCCGGCACCTCGCGCTCGGCGATCTGCCGCTCAACCTCTCGCAGTCTCCCGACTCTCGCTACATCGTTGTCACCAACCAGGGCTTGACCACGCCGTCGCTCAGCGTCGTGGACGTACCGACCTGGACCGTCAAGAACACGACGACGCTGCAGGCGACCTGGTACGGATTGGTCTGGTCGCCGGACGGCGCCTCCGTGTACGCCTCTGGCGCAGCGCAGAATTCCGTCCAGGAATTCGGCTTCGCGGACGGCGTCCTGACGCGCAAACGGACGTTCGCGCTGCCGGTCGTCGAGGACGAGAGTTTCACCGGCGGCCTGGCGATATCCCCCAACGGCAAGAGTCTGTTCGCGACGCGTGTCTTCGCACGGACGCTGTCGTCGATCGATGTCGGCACCGGTCAGGTCGTGAAGACCGTGACGTTGCCGGCGGAGCCCTATACCTGTGTCGTGTCGGCCGATGGCCAGACGGTGTACGTATCGCTGTGGGGCGGTTCGCGCGTGCAGGTCTATCGCGCGGCTTCGTTGACGCTGGTCGACGAACTCGTCACTGACGAACATCCGAACGCGCTGCTGCTCTCGAAGGACGGCAATCGTCTGTTTGTGGCGTGCGGCAACGGCGCGTCGGTCTGGACCTACGACACCAGAACCGATCTGACAATCGAGCAGATTTCGATGAGCCTGTTTCCCCAGGCACCACCGACGTCGACGCCGAATTCGCTGGCGCTGTCGCCCGACGGGAGGACACTGCTCGTCGCCAATGCCGACACCAACGCCGTCGCGGTCGTCGATGTCAGCAACAGCGGCCTGAGCTTCGTCAACGGCTTCATTCCGACCGGCTGGTATCCGACCGACGCCGTGTTCAGCCGCGACGGTCAGCAGATCTTCATCCTGAGTGGAAAAGGCCTGACGCCGTCAACCAACATGAACAACGCCGGGATGGAGCAGCGGCTCACCGGCACCATCTCGACGGTGCCGACGCCCGATCGCACGACGCTCGCGGCGTACACCCGCAAGGTCTACGCGCTGACACCTTATACCGACGACGCGCGTCTGAATCCGGCTGGTGCGCCAATCGGCTCGCCGATTCCCGCCATGGTTGGCGGCGTTTCTCCCATCAAGCACGTCTTCTACGTCATCAGGGAGAACCGGACCTACGATTCGGTGTTCGGCGATCTGTCACAAGGCAACGGCCGTCCGTCGTTCACGCTGTTTGGCCGCGACGTGACGCCGAACGCGCACGCCATCGCCGAGAACTTCGTGCTGATGGACAACTTCTACGTTGACGCCGACGTCAGCTACGACGGTCACGATTTTTCGATGGCCGGCTACGCCACCGACTTCGTGCAGAAGATCTGGCAGACCTACTACGGCCATCGCGGCGCTCTCTACATCGGTGAAGGTGGCTGGTTCATGCGCAACGCGTTCGGCAATATTTCCGCGCCGGCGCAAGGTTACCTCTGGGACTACGCACAGCGGTCCCAGGTCAGCGTGCGCAGCTACGGCGAATTTGCGGTCAATGTTCCCAAGACGACGTTGGCGCCGGCCACCGTTGCTGCGAACGTTCCCGGTCTGGTCGGGAACATCTCGCCGACCTTCGCGGCCTTCGACTTGTCGATCACCGATCAGTAGCGGATGGATGCGTGGGAAGCCGAATTTGCAGCCTACGTCAAGAGCGGCAAGCTGCCGCGGCTGTCGATCATCCGTCTCGGTAACGATCACACCAATGGCACGGTCCCCGGTACACCGACGCCGCGGGCGATGGTCGCCGACAACGACATCGCCCTCGGCCGGCTGGTCGAGGACATCTCGAACAGCGTCTACTGGAAGGACTCGGCGATCTTCGTGCTCGAGGACGATGCCCAGAGCGGCGCGGATCACGTGGATTCACACCGCTCGATCGCGCTGGTCGCGAGTCCGTTCGCCAGGCGCGGTGTCGTCGATCACACGTTCTACACGACCACCGGCATGTTGCGCACGATCGAACTGGTGCTCGGCCTGCCGCCGATGTCCATGTACGACGGCGCAGCCGCGCCGATGTATCCGGCGTTCCAGGCCACGCCGAACCTGGCCGGCTTCCAGCACCGGATTCCCTCGGTAGACACCAACGAAAAGAATCTGCCCTCGGCGTTCGGCGCACAAGCTTCCCTGAAGATGAATTTCTCCGAGGCCGACCTGACGCCGGAAGTCGAGTTGAACGACATCATCTGGCGCTCGGTCAACGGTGCGCGATCGCCAATGCCTCCGCCGAGGCGCAGTGCTTTTGCACCGCGCCGGGAGTCGAGCAGCCCAGCCGCCGGCGATGGCGCCGGTGACCGCGATCACGACCGTGATCTTGATGTGCTTCGTGATCGGGACCACGACCACGACCACGACCGCCGTCAGTAAGCGAGCCTGGCCGGTCGAAGAATTTACTGGGTCTTAATGGCGTCCACCCATCTGCAGGCTGTACGCTGGCCCGCGTGAGGCAATCGGTCGCGATTGGGCTGGCGCTGGTGACAATGGTTCTGGTCGGCAGCGACCGCCCGTTCGCTCAGCCGGCGCAACGGCACACACAGCTGGTGATCGTGGTCGACGGTCTTCGACCGGACTACGTCACGCGCGAGGTGATGCCCCGTCTGTTCCGCCTCGGACAGCGCGGCGTGGTGTTCCGCGCACATCATTCGGTCTTTCCGACGGTCACCCGCGTCAACGCCTCGTCGCTCGTCACCGGCGTCTACCCCGAGTCGCACGGACTGCTCGGCAACACCATCTACATTCCGGCGGTTGACGGCTCGAAAGGTCTGGACACCGGCGAGAAGGCGAACCTCGAAGCCGTGGCGCGATCAGAAGGGACGTTGCTGACCGCGCCGACCCTGAGCGAATTGCTCAAGCCGGCGGGGAAGACGCTGCTTGCGGTGAGCAGCGGATCAACCGGGTCGGTCTTCCTGCTCAATCACACGGTCGCGACCGGTGGGATCATCCACTACGACTTTTCGGCACCGCCGTCATTGAGCGCCCGCGTCAAGGCGCTGCTCGGGCCGCCGCCTGGAAAAGCGACACCGAACGACCCGCTGAACAACTTTGCTATCGATGCCTATCTGAAGGTCGGCCTGACCGAAGTGCATCCGGACGTCACCTTCATGTGGCTCAACGATCCTGACGGTACCGCTCACAGCAACGGGATCGGCGCTGAGCTGACGCTCAAGTCGCTGGCGCTGGTTGACGCCGGCATCGGCCGCATCGAAGACACGCTGCGCGCGCAGGGCGTCCTGGATCGCACCAACATCATGGTCACCTCCGATCATGGGTTCTCGACACACACCCGCGAGTTCCGGCTCGCGGCGCTGGTCGAACCCTTCGCCCGACACCTGCCGGACGGCTCCAGCGATATCGTCGTCGTCGAGGGCGCCATCTATCTGCGTTCGGGAAAAGATCCGGCGCGGGTGGCGGCGATGGTTGCGGCGCTCCAGAAACGGCCGGAAGTCGGCGCCATCTTCACGCGACCGGACTCCGGCAGTCAGGGCGGCTCGAATCCCGAGGGCGTCGTTCCCGGCACGTTGTCGTACGACGTGATCCGGTGGAACCATCCGCGTGCAGGCGACCTTCTCGTGTCGGCGAACTGGAACGACAGCCGGAACGATCGCGGCTGGCCTGGGAAGACGACCGACAGCGGCGTTGCCGGACACGGAACGTCGAGCCCGTTCGACATTCACAACACTTTGATTGCCGCCGGTCCGGACTTTCGCGAGCACGCGGTCAGCGACGTGCCGTCCGCGAACGTGGACATCACGCCGACACTCTTACACCTGCTCGGCATGAGCCAGGCCGCCGGCATGACCGGACGGGTCGTCGAGGAAGCGCTGCGCGGCGGCCCTGCGATCGAGTCGGTCGGCGTCGAGCACGCCCTCGAGACCGTGCAGACCGCCGACGGCAGTTACAAGCTGACCGCCTACATTTCGCGGGCGGCGGGTCACACTTACCTGGACTACACCGAAGTCAGACGCGCCGCGCCTGCCCGCTGACGACAATCCGCCGCGCGGCGGATGCTAACCTCGCAGCGGCGAGCGTTTACATTCACGTTACTGGGCAGCCTTACCATTTCAGGTCCGTGGACACTCCGCATTTCTTCGACGAACTCCGCGAACTCAAAGTCCGCCTGCAGCTGATGGGCACGCTGGCCGAGGAGCGGCTCCGGCTGGCGATGACCGCCCTCCTGAATCGCGACGCCGAAGCGATCGCGACCGTCATCCGCGGCGACGCTGCCGTCAACCGGCTGCATCTCGAAATCGACGATCGCTGTTTCAAGCTGCTCGCGTTGTATCAGCCGATGGCGGTCGACCTGAGGGTGATCGTCGCGGCGGTCAAGATCAACAGCGATCTCGAGCGCGTGGGCGATCTGGCGGTCAACGTCGCCGAGGCGTCCGAACGGTACATCCGCCACGAGCCGGTCAAGCCGCTGATCGACATTCCGCGCATGGGGACGAT
>DASXIR010000126.1:0-14269 GCA_036497895.1 Vicinamibacterales bacterium
TACAATCGGCTGCGTGCACCACGCGCGCCATCATGCAGCGCCGACGAGCGCTTGTCGTGGCTCATGGCTGAGGATCGAGGGTTATGGGCGATGGATAAGGGATCGACTCCGTCCATTGGCCATAGCCCTCAGCCCTCAGCCATAAGCCATCAAGATGGGCGTGCTCGTAGTGAGCGCCCTGACAGCGACGGCCTGCGCAAGGCCGGAACCGGCTCCGCGCAAGCCGAACGTTCTCTTGGTCACCATCGACACGTTCCGCGCCGATCGCCTGGGCGTCGGCGTCGCGCCTACCCTCGACGCGCTGGCGGCGTCGAGCCTGCGGTTCACCAGCGCGCGGACCGCCGTACCGCTGACGCTGCCGTCCCATGCGGCGATCATGACGGGCCTGCTGCCTCCCCGCGATGGCGTTACGTGGTCGATTCGTTCGACGCGGCGAAGCCGCAGCTTCAGCAGGTCACGGTCAAGGCGATCGGCACCTGCGCCACAGTCAACTGCGGCCGCGGCTACTACCAGACGCAGACCAACATCCGCTTCTCGAAGGTGTTCAGCCTGATGGGCCGCGCCAACATCGAGGCGATTGGCGAGGTCTTCAACCTGTTCAACAACATCAACCCGAGCGGCTTTCGGACGCGCGTCGTTGTCCCGAGCACGGGTCTCCCGGATCCGACGCTGCTCCAGCCCGCGACCTATTCCGGCGACTTCCAGCGTCCGGAACAGCGCGTCGGTCAGCTCGGCGTGCGGTTTACGTTCTAAGAGGGCTCGGTCGTCAGGCCGCGTCGCCGGGCTTGCTCGGCACCGATTTCGTCAGGCGGGTTGGGTTCATCCCCCAACCCGCTTTTTTTGTTTCACGCGACCCTGAAAGGGTCGCGCTATTTTTGTTTCATCGACCGGCAATGGTGTCGAGCTGCGCGCAGTGGTGAATCTGATGGCCGGCGATCTGATGGATCACCCAATCGACCGTCAGCGAACCGTACTCGGGATGAGCGAGCGTCGCGGCACGATCGGTGGTCGTCAGGCTGTCGAACAATGCGGCATTCATCGCGGCGAGTCCGAGGAACGCGTCGAGTGCGTCCTGGCCACTGGTCGCTGGTTCGCACGACATCCAGCGATCCTGGTCGAACGACTGGGCGGTGTAGCCGGGCGTGGTCAGCGCCATCCGTACGCGATACGACAGCGCGATCTCTGACTGGGCCAGGTGGGTGAGGATCTGGCGAGCGCTCCACTTGCCCGGCGCGTAACTGCGCTCGAAATCCGACGGCGTCCACTCGCCGGCAATCGCGCGGATTCTCCCGCAGGTGTCTCGAATCGCAGCGAGAGGATCGCGGCCGTCAAGGTCGGCGGTGTAAGGCGTGGTCGGTGGCATAACTACGAATCTACCAGAAACCTGTCAGTGTCAGCGCGGTACAGTGAACAGGCATGAAGCCGATGGAACTCCTCGGCGAGACGCGGACGCCGGAAGGCGCGATGCTGACGCTGACGCGACGGGACCGCGAGTACATCATCCTCGCCGACGGCAAACCGCTAATGTCGAGCCGGATGCATGGCTCTGAAGAGGCGCTGGCGACGTTCGCCTGCGCGCAGGTGCGGTCCCTGAAAGCGCCGTGCGTGCTGATTGGCGGCCTCGGTATGGGGTTCACGCTTCGCGCGACCCTCGATCTGCTGCCGGCGGGCGCCAGCGTCCTCGTGGCCGAGCTGGTGCCGGCGGTGGTCGAATGGAATCGCCGTGCGCTCGGGCCCCTCGCCGATCATCCGCTGAAGGACTCGCGAGTCACCGTCGTACCGGGCGACGTCGCCGTCACGCTCCGGGCCAGCCGCGACCGCTTCGATGCCATCCTGCTCGACGTGGACAACGGACCCGATGCGTTCACATCGTCGGCGAACGCGAGACTCTACGACGACCGTGGCCTCGCGGCGGCGCGGGCGGCGCTGACCTCGCGCGGCGTGCTTGCGGTGTGGTCGGCATGGGAGGATCGCAAATTCGAGCAGCGCCTGCGCCATGCCGGATTCGCGGTGCAGGTCGAGCGCGTGCGCGCCCGCCTGAAGCGAGGCGGTCCGCGCCACACGATTTTCCTGGGACGGCTTGCGGGAACGGCCTGAACGCGTCCGCTACACCGGCGACTGGATGACCGCCTTCTTGCTGCGGTGTTTCGAAATCAGCTCGGGCAGCAGTTTCTTGCTGAGATAAACCTTCGATTCAGCATTGTCCGCCGCGTGACGCTCGTAGTGACACACTTCGAAGCGCAGATGGTCGAGCGTCCCACGCATGTCGTAGAACCGGTTCTTGGTCTTGACGACGATTTCGTCGAAGCCCTGTTCGATCGCCCAGAGCTCCTGCTGTTCGGTCAGCGCGCGAAAGAAGCCCTGGCCGCGCCAGTCGCGACGGGTGCCGCCGATCCACGTGTAGAGCACGCGACGCCCGGGGAAGGTCACGGCGCTGCCGATACGATCCACGAGATCCGCCAGCTTCGGCTCCATCTCCGGAACTGCGATCTCATGCGCGACCTTGAACGACACCGGCACCACCGTGCCCGGATCGTCAGGCAGCGGCGCCGTCGCCAGCAGGATGAGATGGCGGCGATCGCTGAGCCGGCGAACGATCTCGACCGCGGTCTTCTTGCGGGGAAACTCGCCGAAGAATTCCTCGATGTACTGGATCTCCAATGCGCCTTGCTCGAGATCGTATTGCGTGATGTGATATTCCACGGAAGCAATATTTTATATGATCACCCGGCGCCAGTTCCTGCAATTCGCCGCGGCGACGCCGTTCGCCGGTCCGCGACTCTGGCCATCGCCAGCCAGTCCCCGCCCCGATGCCCATGATGTCGGGTTCGAGCCGGACCAGAAGAGCGGCAAGCCGCGCGGGTCCGAGTTCGTGTTCGCGCGCCTGCGCTACGAGTCCGGCGACTGGGACTACAACCCGAAAGTCGCGGCGAACGTCCTCGACTCGATCATTCAGTACACGACGATCCCGGTTTACAAGGAGGAGGTTGTGCTCGCTGCCTCCTCGACCGACCTGCTGTCGTTCCCGTTCGTCTTCATGACCGGTCATAAACTCGTGCGCTTCACCAGCGCCGAGCGCGAGAACCTGCGGCGCTTCGCCGACGCCGGCGGTCTGCTGTTCTCAGACGACTGCAATCATGACGTCAACGGTCTGTACGCGAAATCGTTCGAAGAAGAAATGCGGGTGCTGTTTCCCGACGATCCGATGGTGAAGCTGCCGGCGACGCACCCGCTGTATCGCAGCTTCTTCACCTTTTCCCCGGTGCCGCCGCAGACCTCCCACGAACTCAACGGCTGGGGCGATAACATCGTCCACGAGTATCTGAAGGGCGTCGAACGGCGCGGACGCCTGGCCGTCCTCTACAGCAACAAGGACTATGGCTGCGAGTGGGACTACGATTGGCGCAACAAGCGCTTTCTTCGCGAAGACAACACCAAATTTGCCGTCAACATCGTCGTCTACGCCATGGGGTGATCATGCTGCGGCGTGTCGTCGTGACATTAACGATCCCGCGCGGCTTTGGACGCGAAAGCATCGGCGTGGCTTCGCAGCAACGTCCGTAACCGGCGGGCGTGCTAACATCCGCCAGCAATTCCGAGAGACAACTCTGACTCCGACTACAGCAGGAGAACGGCCTCGTGTCCCGTGAAAACTATGCGAGCGGCGCGCGCTGGGAGCCGATCATCGGCTACTCGCGCGCGGTCAAGATCGGCAATCAGGTGTGGGTGTCCGGCACGACGGCGACCGGTGTGGACGGCGCGATCGTCGGTGTTGGCGATGCCTACGCGCAGACCCAGCAAATACTGAGGAACATCGAAGCCGCGCTGACCAGAGCCGGCGCCCGCATGAGCGACGTGGTGCGCACGCGCATGTTCGTGGTCAATATCGCCGCTGACTGGGAGAAAGTCGGCCGCGCCCATGGCGAAGCATTCAGCGCGGTGCGTCCGGTGACGGCGATGGTCGAGGTCCGGGCGCTGATCAGCCCGGACATGCTGGTCGAGATCGAAGCCGAAGCCGTTATCTGCGACGAGCCGGAGGCGATTTCGTTGTAGCTCCGCGCCTGCCGTCCTCCGACCGACCGGCCTTCTTCGCGCGACGCACCGAAGGCGATGCTTTGGCCCGCGCCGCAGCCTCTGCCGTCGCCAGTTGCCAGGCGATCGTCAGCGCCTCTCCGATGTTCTCCGCGCTGACCGACGCCAGGTCGACGAGCGTGGAGCCCTGGCGTCCCCAGGCTCCTGCCGCTGGCACGAACGGGCCGGCGCCCGCGCCAACGAAACGCTCCTGCTGACCCAGCGGCAACTTCACCATGCCCCGCCGCTCGTCTGCCGTCAGCGTCGCGAAGATGCGACCGTTGAGACGGAAATCCGGGTGGCCCATATGAGCGCCCTCGACGACGCCCTCGAGCCCGAGCACGATTCGGCGGAAATCCTTGGCAGTCATGACAAGACGAACCGCCTCCCACGCGACCCTGAAAGGGTCGCGCTACGTTCAGACTGCCGGCGAAATCGACGTCATCCGGAAGTCCTCGATCTTCATCGACGGGACCAGCGCCGTGCCGGGAAAGTCGTACGCCTCACCGGTGTGCATCGGCACGGACTTGCCGAGCATCGAGATGTTGTTGAAGCCTCGGGCCGGACCGTCGTTCCAGCGGAAGTTCTGCACCGGTCCGACGACCTCGCCGTTTTCGATCAGAAACAGACCGTCTCGCGTCATCCCGGTGTTGAGCAGCGTCATCTGCTCGACCGGACGGATGTACCAGAAAAACGAGACCAGCAGGCCGCGTTTGGTGGACTTGACCATCTGCTCGATCGACGCGCCGCCGCCATCCATCACCACGCTCTGGTTCGGGTTGGTGGGCGTAAACGGCTTGCCCTGCTTCTTCGCCCAGTAGCGATCGTAGAACAGGTTCTTGACCACACCCTTTTCGACCCAGGTGACGGGACGAGCGGCGAGACCGTCGGGCCCGACCGGAGTCTGACGCAGGATGTCGTTGCCGACGTCGCTGCGTATCGTGACGTTGTCGCCGAACACCTTCTGTCCGAGCTTGGTCGCGCCGCGCTCGGCGCCGCTCATGAAACTGCGACCTTCCTCGGCCGGGCGCGCATTCAACGAGAACATCATGAGGGACAGGAACCGCGCTGCGGGACGCGGCTCCAGAATCACGGTGTAATTGCCCGGCTCGAGCGCCTTCGGCTTGCGCGACTTCATCGCCTTGTCGGCCGCAATCTCGGTGATCGCGGCGGCATCGATCTTCGAGATGTCCTTGAGGCCGGTCGTGCCGGCCCATCCCGATCCGGTTCCGTCCGCCGTGCGGCAGGTGAGGATGAAGCTGGCCTCGGCGTAGCGGTTGTAGGCGAACAGCCCCACCGAGTTTGCGAGCGCGTCAGTCCAATGGAGCTTCGGAATGTATCCCGCGCCCAGCACGCCCTTCTTCTCGCAGATGTCCACGCTCTGCTTGACCATGCGCGCGCGCTCGGCCGGCCCGAAATCGACCGCGGGCTGGAGCGCTGCGTCGAGCTGCAGATAGTCCTGCGGCGGTTTCACCAGCGGCATCAGCTCGGGATTGTCCGGCCGTCGTTTCGCTAATTCCTGCGCCTGCTCGATCGCCGACTTCAGCGAGGCATCGTCGAACTGATGCGTCGATGTGGCCGCTGACTTCTGGCCGTAGTACACCGTGATCAGGACCTCCTGGTCGTGCTCGACAAGGTTCGCGGTGATGGTCGAGTTCGCGTAGCGCGTCGCCGATCGTTCGCCGCCGGAAAAGCGCACTTCGACCGCGTCGGCTCTCGCCATGTTCAGGACTTTGTCGGTGATCGCCTTGACTTCTTCTTTCGAGTAGCTCATGACGCCTTTCGGGCGGGCAGCGGCCGACCTCGGTCGGCCCTAAGCATACGCAGCGCCGACCATGATTTTCCGGATCAGACACGGCGCCGATCCGTGCGACGGATGATTCGACTGCACCGGCTGTCCCTTGGCGTCGCCAGTCAGCCCGTGATGCTCCCACGTCTCGGCCGGCCCGACGGCGTCGAGGTTCTGCCAGAAATCGGTCGTGATCGCGTTGTAGGTGAAGTCGGTGACCATTCTCGTCTTCTTGCCGTTCTTGATTTCCCAGAACGCGTCGCCACCGAACTGGCCGTTGTAGCGCTGCTGATCGATGCTGAAGCTGCCCTGGCCCTCGACCAGCACGCCGTCCTTCACGTCGGCGATCATCTGGTCCACTGTCGGTGAGCCTTTCGGGCCGGGCTCGAGCTGCACGTTGGGCATCCGCAGGAACGGATAGTTGCGCCAGTGATTGGCGAAGGTGCAGCCGCGACTCTCCTTCTCGCCGACCAGATACGCCGTCTCGCGATTGGTCTGCAGCCCGACCAGAATGCCGTCCTTCACGATCGGCCACTTCTGCGCCTTGACGCCGTCATCGTCGAACCCGACGGTCGCCATGCCGGTCGGGAACGTGCGATCGGCCGTGACGTTGAAGTGTTTCGAACCGTACTTCAACCTGCCGACGTCAGAAATCTTCACGAAGCTCGTGCCGGCGTAGTTGGCTTCGTACCCGGCAATCCGATCGACTTCGGTGGCGTGCGCGACGATCTCGTGAATCGTCAATGCCAGATGCGACGGCATCAGGACCAGGTCCTTGAGTCCCTGACCGACCGGCTTGGCCATCGAATGTTCGATCGCTTCAGCCGCCACACGCTCGGCGTTGCCGGGAAGATCGACCTGTTCGAGGAACTCGTAGCCGCTGCCGGCCAGCCGGTCGTAGCTCCGCGTCTTGACCTGAGTTCCAGTGCGCGCGGTCGCCTCGATGCTGCAATCGACGAAATGAAAGACCTGCTCGATGAACGAGCCCTCGCTGGTCGCGAGATATTTCCACTCGTGCTCGAAACCGACCGTCGCCACGGCGAACAGGACCGATTGGTTCTTCTGCATCGTCGTCGTGACGCCGCGGAGCATGTCGATCTTCTGCTCGAGCGGCACATCCCACGGATCCTTCTGGATCGGCACCTGCCAGAACTCGTCATAGGCCGCAACCGGCGCAAGTTGTACGTCGCGGCGCTTGGCGACGGCGCTGGCTTTGGCAACGTCGGTGGCGATGCCGGTAATGCGCTTGATTTCCTCCGGCGTCACGAGCGGGCTGCTGGCAAATCCCCACACCCCGCTGTGAATCACGCGGACGCCGAATCCGTAGGTTTCGGTGGCATCGCCGCCGGGTCCGAAACCGCCGCCACCGCGCATGATCAATCCGTTGCGCACGGCAATGTTCTGGGCACGGTTACGGGTAAAGCGGATGTCGGCGTACGAGCAGCCGAGCCGCGTGGCTTCAGCCAACGCCGCATTGGACCAGTCGCGATATTTCGGATCGCGGACCGGTGGCGCCTGCTCGCGGGAAGAATCGAAGCGCCGGGCGAAGGCGATGCGCGGCACGCCGGCCACGACCGCGCCAGCGCCGAGCGTCTGAAGAAACTTGCGGCGACTCGAAGTCATGGCTCCGAGTATATTGCGAACGGCTTATGATGACATCGCCGGCAGCCGTTCGCCGCGCCTGGTTTCTCGCCTTCGCCGCCTCGATCTTCTTCACCTACTCCGTTTTCTTCACCGGCGACCTGGTGTCCGGCGACAACCTCGCGCAGTTTTACCAGACGACGCAGATTGCCGACCGTCACCGCCTCACCTTCACGACAGCGGACGTGGCGGCCACTCTTCGCGCGAGCGACTGGGGACTCAACACCCGATTTGGTGTCAACCGCGATCAAGTCACCTATACGCAGGTACACGGAATCGGCCAGCCCCTCATGACGGTGCCGCTCTTCGTGACATTGCGTCTCGCCCGGCAGGCCAAAGGCGGTGGACAGCCGTCAGACCAAACGCTCTGGGCGATCAATTGGCTGTTCTACGCACTGATCTGCGTGGCGCTGGTGGCGCTGGCCTGCCGCCTGGCGGGCCTTCCGCGCCTATGGATCACACTCATCGTGCTCTCGGCGGCGTTCGCGTCCCCAATCTGGATGTACAGCACGCTCCCGTTCAACGTCGTCGGCGAAGTGATGGTCACGCTCGTGGCGGTGGTCCTGTGTCTGTGGTTCGATGCGCCGAAGAATGCTGGTCGCGCGGTAAGGCCGGCCGCTGCCGCGGCTCTTGCGGCGGTTCTGGCGTTTTCGGTGACGATTCGGCCGTTCATGGCCAGCGCGCTTCCCGCATTTGTCTTCTGGTTCGCTGTCTCCGAGTGGCGATCGACCGACGATCCGCCGACGAAGCGACGTGTTGTGGGGGCGTTTGCTGGCGTCATCATCTTGTGCGGCGCCAGCGTCGCCGGATTCAATACGTATTACTTCGGATCACCGCTGTCGTCCGCGTATCACGACCTCGCCGCACAGATGAATTTCGGCGGTGGCTGGAGCGAGGGATTCAGCGGCACGTTCTTCAGCCCGCTGCGAAGCCCGTTTTACTACTTCCCACTGGTGGCGCTGCTTCCGGTCTGTCTTGCGGTGCTGATCTGGAAGAACGATCGTGTCGGTTGGTTCGCCACCCTGTTCCTGCTGCCGCAGGTCTATCTGATGCCGAAATACTCGCTCTGGCGCGGCGGCCCCGACCTGTTCGCGCGGTTCTGGTATCGGATCGTGCCGGTCGCTCTTCTGGTGTTGATCGCAACCGTTCCACATCTGCGCGCACGCCGCATTGTCCGTGGGTCGCTGCTGGTCGCGACGATGGTGTTGACCGCGCTCGGATTCCGGGCGCAGGCGTTCTCGGTGATGACCGACGAACGGGCGATCTACGAACGCGTCGCCGCCGAGGTGAATGCCACCGGGGCGCCCGATCGCGATCTCGACTTTCACCAATCCACGTTTGCGTTGATCGCCGGAGGGACACCGGTCGCAGCGCTGCAGCGGTCCAGCGTCGGAACACCACGGCGATTTCTGTTTCTGCGCCAGTGGCCGATTCCCACTGAACGTTTGTGGATCGCGATTCTTGGCATCGGCGCCGCGGCGTGTTGTCTGTGGCAGTGGGCCTCTAACGAAGCCCTCGACGACGCCTCATCCACCATTCCGCGCACAGACATGAAATGAATGGAACCAGCCACCACAGCGATCGCATCGGGCGATGCTCGACTC
Source organism: Vicinamibacterales bacterium (assembly GCA_036497895.1). GTDB lineage: Bacteria > Acidobacteriota > Vicinamibacteria > Vicinamibacterales > CAVVIG01 > CAVQFC01. Next base: position 9,106 of record DASXIR010000126.1, read on the forward strand.
GAGCGACAGAAGGCACGGCGGCGCGGCGAACAAAGCGTTCGACGTCCGCCAGTCGACCGGCGGTGACGTCGATTCCATGATGCGAGGACGACAGCATCGCGAGCGAGGGCGTTGGACCCGGCGACAGTGGACGCACGCCTGCCTGCACGACCACCGACCGTGACGCCGTCAGCGAATTCGCGTCGCCGGCGGTGACATCGAGACGCAGATGACCGGCTGCGACGCCGGTGGCGATGGTGCCGTGGAACACACCTGCCTCGGCGCCAGGTGTCAATCGAATCGGCTGATTGCCGTTGAGCGTTGCACTGATCGGCCCTTCACGATGCGAGCGCAGCCGAACGGTGACGTCGCTGCGGCCGCCCGGCCACAGCAGCGGCGGTTCGACGCCGATCGAAACCGGCGCTGGCACTGACAGCGCCAGCCCGGCGACAGCCGACTGCCAGAATCGATCGAAGGCCATGTGATCGGCGGCGCGAAATCGCCACGCGTCCATCGCGCCCGACACCAGCAGGCGGCCGTCCCCGCGCGCCACCGATACGACTACGGGTTGCACGTCGCCACCCGGCAAACTCGCCAGCACGGCCGCACCTGGCCCGCCCGCGTGAATCACCAGCAGCTCGGACGCCGCGATCGACGCCGCCGGCGGCTCGACTGCCAGTTTCGCGGGCCGCTCGAGGAGCCGCTCCGTCGCGGCGCCAGCAAACAGATCGAGCGAGGGGCCGCCGGTGATGCGCTCGTCCGGCAGCAGGACGACAGCACCACCTCGCTCGCGCATGAACCGATCCAGCGATCGCACGTCACCTGCCGACAGCTTGTCGAGGCCGCCGACGATGACGACATCGACCTGGTCGAGGCGGGGATCGCCGAGCGGCACGTCGCCCTGCGTCCGGGCCGCGATGCCGCGCGAGCTATAGCTGATCCCAGCCACCTCGAACCGGGCGTCCGATTCGAGAGCCCTGCGCACGAACGTCGCCGCCCACGACGGCCGCGGCTCATAAAACTGAACGCGGAACGGCTCGCGACGGAGATCGACGAGCGTGTCGGCCACAGCCCGGCTATCAGAAGTGATCGCCTCGATTCGAACGACGTACGGCGCCGCGCCGACCGGCACGACGTCGAGTGCCGTGCGCCAGCGTTGAACCGCCGGTCGGCCGTCATGTGTAATGTCCGGCTTCGGCCGGACCTGATCCGCGGTGTCCGGCTTCGGCCGGACCTCGTCCCACCGGTGCGAGACACGTCCCACCTCGAGTCCGCCGATACGGACGATGACGTCGGTCGTGCGTCCGTCGGCGGCTCGGGCCTCGAGGTCAACACCGACATGAATCGCCGTCGCCGCAGGCACATCGGGCGGTGCATCGACGCGTGCGATTCTGACACTCGCCGACTCCTCGACAATGGTCACCGTGGCAATCGGCAGCTTCTCCGGGACCGGTTCTCCGACATAGCGGTTGCCGATGACGATCGCGGCATCGATGTCCGACGCGATGGCCGGCCGAATCTCGAAAGACGATTCGAGATCGGCGCGAAGACGCGCGCGGACCCGATCGGCTTCGACGGAGGGCTGCGCGATCGCGACGGCCAGCTTTGGACGCACTGACCCGGAGATCGTGACGGCCGGATCGACGAAGCCCGCGACGGCAATCGCGATCGCCGCGCCACGGAGAAGTGCATTCGTTGTACTCACCGGACCGGCCCTCGCGGTTTGACGATGGCATCGGCGAAGGCGCCGCTCAATCCCGGCGCAATCGACGGCGATGACAGCGCCGCGTCAGCCTGAGCGTGCCTGGCTTCCGTAGCAATTTCACCGGCTGCGACCGCAAGCGCCCGGCTCCGGACGGCGGGATCGCCGGCCGCATCGGCTGCCCGCTGCAGCTCGGTTGCAGCCTTCCGCAGCGCCTCCGACGCCACATCGGTGCGAATCGCCTCCTCCGCCAGAACCAGGGCGCGATCTTTGAACGCGGTCGCCACGGTGGCGTCTCCATCGCGGCTCAACCCGGCGACACTGCTCAGCAGATCCGTCAGATGCGCGAGCCGCTTGTTCTCCGGCAGAGCGGGACTCGCCCGGTGCCAGTCCGCGGCGCCTTCGAGATTTCCGGTCAGCCGGCGCGTCGTGTCGAGTTGACTGCGCGTCGCCATCGTCCGGAGGATGTAGCGATCGCGAGCGAAGGCGCGCTGCAGCGCCGTCACGGCGGCGCGTTCCTGGACCAGCGCGTCCACGGTGTTGGCCGAGGTCAAGAACTTCTCCGCCTGACTCATCGCCACGGTCGCGATTCGCAGATCGCGCTGGCCGCGATTCTGAAGCCGTCCTTCCTGAAGGTCGGTCGACTGCTGCGCTTCGACCTCTTCGTCTTCGACTTCGCCGCCGAGCATGAACACGAATTCGGAGCGAATCATGCGCTGCTCGACCGCGAGATTCCGCGACGCCTCGGCCGCGTCCGCGGCCGGCATCGATGCTCGTGCTTTGTTCAGCCGCTCGGTCTTTACTATCAGCATCTGCTGGCTGAGGGCGTAGCGCGTCTCTTCCTCCTGGACGGTGAACCCGTCGGCGGCGGCCGCGCCCACTTTCGAGACCTCGATGAAGAACGCATCCGAGCTGGCGGTGCCGCCGCTCGGCCTGGCGTCCGATGCCACCGCGCGGTAGACCAGCATGTCGCCGTCTTTCAGATCGAGGGTCTCGAGCGTCGCGGTGGCGGCGCCGCTCCAGTCGCGTGCGTTCGCAACCGCAATCTTCAATGGAATCTCGCCCTCCTTGAACGAGAACTGCTCGCCCGACCCGGACACCTTCGTGTAGTGCAGCGACAGCGAGCGGACGCCGTAGTCGTCTGTCGCGTGCGCATTGAACGTGATCTGCGGATTGCCGCCGGCGTAGACCAGGTCGCGGCCAGGCGCAGTCACGCGGACGGCCGGTAGTCCATCGGGCGAGACCACCACCGGCATCAACCGTCGATCGCCGCCGCCTGTCGTGACCATCAGGTAGCCTGTCGTCGTCAGGTGCGTGCGGTACGCGAAGTGACCGTCGGGGGTCCGTGCCAGCACGCTCGTGACGCCGTCGTGGTCGACAGTGACCGCCGCGGCCGTCGAATCGACGGTCAGTGCGAGGTCGCTCCCCTCGACCGCGGTCAACTGCTGAGGGTCGACCGTGGTTGCTGATTTCAGTCCGGTGTAGGCGGGCGGCTGCACGGTCGCGCTCACCCGCAATCCGGCTGACGCAGGTGGTATTACCTGAGTCGCGAGTGGCCCGTTCAACCAGCCTGCGCCAGGACCTGGTCTGCGCAGCAAGCCGGCAGCGACCACCAGCGTCCAGACCGCGACAGCGGCCACGATTGCGCGCGCCACCGGTCGAAACGGAAAAGCTCTTTGCACCTGGATGTCGGGCGCCGCGGCAGCAGCATCGGCGAACACACGGGCGCGTATTTCCGGCTTGGTGACCAGCGAATCAGCTGACAGCTCTTCGACGGTGACCAGCAGATTCCGGAGTTCCGGGTGTGCCGTCTCGAGCGCACGGACCACGGCCACCCGCGTAGTTCGCCGCCACCGCCAAAGTCCGACGGCCACGGCAACGAGCACTCCGGGCAGTGGCGAGACCGCTGAGATCAGCAATCCCCACGCGATCGCCTCCCCGAGCGCCAGCAATCGCGCTCGCCTCAGCGCGGCATCAACCCGGCTGAGGATGCCGGCAGCGTCAGGCGACACGGGACTGCTCCTCCGCCTGAATGGCGACCGAGGTGCGCGAGCGCTGCATCCACATCTCAATCGCCAGCAACACAAGACCCGTAAGCCAGAACCAGCGGCGATCGTCGTCGACGATCGTGTCGATTCTCGGCGGTTCCGCAGGACCGGCTTCCCGCGACCAGGCGGGCAGCACCTGCTCCGGAATCGGCGTCACTTCCGCCTGCTGCAGATCAGCCGGTTGCGCAATGGCGTTGGCAACGGTCCGCAGCAGCAGCGGCGTGATCAACTCCTTCGCGCCGGCAGCGCTCACCACGACCAACTGCGCACTCGATGCCGCGGCCAGGATCAGCGGCCGGCCGTCGGCAGCGACCGCGAGCGTCTGCCACGGCGCGGACGCTAAACGCGGATCGTTCAAGCCAGCGGCAGCGTGAACAGCCGCAGCCTGCAGATCCGGATCCCCGGCAACACGGACGATGACCTCCGCCATCCACGCCTGTTGAATCGCGCCGGCTGCGGCAAGCGCTGGCGGCATCGACTCGGCGCGATCGACGATGACAAGACGGGCACGACGATCCGCCGATGGCGCCCACACTCGTTCGGCGCGCACGGCAGCAACCGCGGCGTCGAGCGCAGAGCGATCGGATGGCGGCGAGCTAATCTCGATCGGCCATTCGGCGTTGCGTGCTGCGGAGGCGTCCTTGACGAGGGTTCGCGCACCATCGAGCGTCACGCTCTGACTTCGGCTTCCGTCGGCGGTGAGAACCGTGCCGATCGTGACGGTACGGGTCAGCGGCAGGACACCGCGACGTTCGAAAACGATCCCCACGCCAGGCGGAATCGCGGCGACGTCGGAGTCGGTGAGTGATCCGATCGGAAACGACGATCGGATCACCAGTTCTCGCCGTCCCGGCGGCGCAGTGTCGAGCCACGCGAGTGCGCGCCGGATGCCATCGGTCAACGTTGTGGCGTCAAAGGTCTTTTCCGCATTCACGCTCAGGCGGTGGGTTCGGTCGACCCCGTCGGGCGGAGCAAGCTCCGCCCCTACAGCGGGCGTAGTGCCGGGCGGCGCGAGCTCCGCCCCTACGTTGGACCTGGTATCAGGTGGAGCAGGCTCCATCCCTATCGGGGCGGTGGCATCGCTGACGACCGCGCGGACGACCTGCTGATTCCAGGCGCGGCGCCTGGCTGCGGTCACGATCAAGGGGCCGGCAAGTGCGACGATGGCGGCGATGAGGATGGCGATGCGGACGGCAAGGAGCGCGGCGTCCTCCAGCAGGTGCCGTCGAATCGCCGCCAGCCGGGTCGGCGCGATGAAGCGCAGCGTCGGAAACGCGAAGCGCTGGGCCCGGCGCTGCACGAGAATGTGAATCAGGATCGGCGCGGCCACGGTGACCAGTGCCAGCAGCGCGAGCGGGTGGCGCCACACTAGCTGGTCCCTCGGGCGAGCAGAAAGTTGCGCAGCGCCAGCGCGGGTGGCGTGTCGGTGATGACG
>DASXIR010000127.1:0-25648 GCA_036497895.1 Vicinamibacterales bacterium
GGCATGCGCGTCATTGCCGTGATCGAGCGCGACTACGTCGCCGGACGCTTGCCCGCCGAACTGTGGGAAATCACCGCGGAAGAATGGAACGCGCGTCAGCGCACCTGACCGCGACAGCGGTCCTCAGAGTCGCATGCGCGCACCAGATTCGTGTACCGGGAAGACCTTCGTCAGGGGTTAGTGCCTGGTGTCACGAGTCGCACCCGCACTCCCCGGACGGCTCGCGTGGCAAACGCGTCCTCCAGCGCTGACCTGACGTGCGCACGGCGCCTGGGGATTGATCGGGACGACATCTGACAATCAATTGGGTAACGAGGCGTTTCCGTCGTCAGTGCCGAATCGACGGCGCCGTGATTGGAACGCTTCCGGATGCGTTTGCCGTCTGACGCGTGCCCACGCGAGGTCGGAGGTCGCGCCAGCCTCGCACTCCGCACCTCGCGCACCCCGCACCAAGCACCCCGCACCAGTCTTGGATTGCGCGCGGCCCTGCCGTGCGCTAGAGTCGGGCCGCGATGCGCACGTCGCGTTCAGGAGCCATGCGCGATGACTTCGTCATCAATGGAGGGCCGGTCATGAAGCGAACACTCACTGTAGTTTCGGTCGTCGTCTTTGGCGCGCTCGCCTTCACCACCTGGCAGCAACGCTCCGTCGAAGCACAAGCGCCCGCCGGTCGTGGTGCCGCCCAGGCCGCGGCGGCCGAGGCCCGAGCGAAACAGGAAGCGATCGAGAAAGACACGCCGCAACTGACCTTCACCGAAGAAGTGCTGCCGCTCGTCATCCCCGATCACACGATCGGCGAGACCGAAGGCGTGTCGATGAATTCGAAGGGCCACCTGTTCGTCTACTCCCGCACCGGCAAGGGCGGCAGCGCGCGCGGCGGCACGGCAGCGGAACTCTTCGAGTTCGACCAGAACTACAAGTTCGTGAAGATGTGGGCGCCGGACAGCTACGGCGCCTCGTTCGCGCACTCGGTCCGCATCGACAAATACGATAACGTCTGGTTCGTCGACGAAGGTTCGTCGATGGTCGTCAAGATGGACCCGAACGGCGTGGTGCGCATGAACCTCGGACGCAAGCCGGAAGCGATCGACTACCTCGAGCGATTCCTCGAGCGCGGCGAAAAAGACACCGAGCGGTTCACGATCGGCACGATGGGCACATTCAACCGGCCGACGGACGTCGCCTGGGACGTCGACGACAACATCTACATCAGCGACGGCTACGGCAACTCGCGCTTCGTCAAGATCAAGAAAAACGGCGAGTGGGTGAAAGCGATCGGCACGCGTGGACCCGGCGCCGCGCAGTTCAACACACCGCACGGCATCGCGTCCGACGGACACAACGTCTACGTCGCCGACCGCGGCAACAATCGCATCCAGGTCTACGATACGAACATGGAGTGGAAAGCGAACTACGGCAGCATCGGCGCGCCGTGGAGCGTGCAGGTGACGCCGAAGTACATCTACAGCGGCGACGGCACCGGAAAAATCTACCGGCTCGATCACCAGTCCGGCAAGCTGCTTGGCTGGATTCAGAGCGGGATGAATCAGGGTCAGACCGGCTGCATCATCCACGAGCTGCATGCCGTCTCCGACAACGTGCTGATCAAGGGATCGTGCTCGGAGTGGAACGTCGAGAAGATCACGTTCAAGAACTAACGAACGCGGGCGCATGCGGGGAACGGCCTTTCGGGCCGTTCCCGGAAACGCTCACCCCATCGACTCGGCAATCAACTCGACATCAGGATTCTGCCGCTGGTAGTACTGGACTTCCCACTCCGACGCGAACAGGAACACTTTGCGGTCGTGGCGATCGATTGCCACCGCGCCGGCTCCGCCTGGCGCCGGCGCCGGCCTGCTGGAGTCGGCCAGCCAGCGGGCAGCGGTGTAGGTCGAGGCGTCGACTTGCACCTCGACGCCGTACTCGGTCTGCAGCCGGCTGGTGATGACGTCGAACTGCAGCGCGCCGACCACTCCGACAATCGGCTCGCGGCGACCGGTCGTGACGTAGAACACCTGCATCAGACCTTCTTCCTCGAGCTGGCGGAGCCCCTCGTCGAACTGCTTGTAGCGAGTGTCCTGCAGCCGCACCCGGCCGAAATGCTCGGCGGCGAACCGCGGCACTCCCGGCAGGTGTACTGGCGCACCGGTGTGCAGCGTGTCGCCAATCGTGAACTGGCCTGGATTCACGAGGCCGATGATGTCGCCCGCGTAGGCCTCGGTGACCGTCTCGCGATCGCGTCCGAAGAAGCGGTAGGCGCGTGTGGCGCGGACCGCTCGCCCGAGCCGGCTGTTCGACACCGCCATGTCCTTGGTGAACTTCCCTGAACACACTCGCACGAAGGCAACCCGGTCGCGATGGCGCGGATCCATGTTCGCCTGGATCTTGAAGACGAAGCCGGTAAAGCGATCGTCGGTCGGCTCGACCACGCCGACGTCGCTGAGCCGCGGTTGCGGCGGCGGCGCCAGCTCGACGAGCGTGCGCAGGAACGGCTCGAGCCCGAAATTGGTCATCGCGCTGCCGAAGAACACCGGCGTCTGACGGCCGGCGCGGTACTCGTCGACGTCGAACGATGTCCCTGCACCGCCAATCACGGCCAGCGACTCGCGGAACTGCGCGTAGGCGTTGTCGCCAATCAGCGCCTTCGCTCCGGGATCATCCAGATCGGACACATCCACCGGCGCGCGGTACTGCCCCTGCATTTCGCGCTCGTATAACAGCAGGTGCTGACGCTGGATGTCGAACACGCCGCGGAAATTCTCGGCGTTGCCGATCGGCCAGTTGACCGGCGCCGCGGCAATGCCGAGCGTCCGCTCGATGTCGTCGAGCAGCTCCAGTGGATCCTTGGCCGGACGATCGAACTTGTTGATGAAGGTCAGAATCGGCAGGCGATGACGGCGGCAGACCTCGAACAGCTTGCGCGTCTGGGCCTCGACGCCGTTGGCGGCGTCGATCACCATGACGACGCTGTCGGCGGCAATCAACGCGCGGTAGGTGTCTTCGCTGAAGTCCTTGTGGCCAGGCGTGTCGAGCAGCGCCATCCGCCGACCTTCGAGCTCGAACTCGAGCGCCGCCGCGGTAATCGAAATGCCGCGCTCCTGCTCGAGCGCCATCCAGTCCGAAGTGGCGTGCTTGCGTGCCTTGCGCCCCCGCACGGCGCCCGCCAGTTCAATCGCACCGGCATAGAGCAGCAGCTTTTCGGTCAGCGTGGTCTTGCCGGCGTCCGGGTGCGAGATGATCGCGAAGGTCCGCCGACGCGCGACTTCGCGTTCGAGCTCGGACTGAAGAGAGACATCGAGGGGCACGTCGATAAGTTTACCGTGCCTTGCCCGATCTACTGCACGCCCCGCTGGCGATCGCGCCACGGCCGCAACACGGTGTAGACCGGCACCGCGGTGATGCTGAGGCGTGCGACCGCGATCAGCTTGCGTGCCCCGAGCCGGCCGAGGCCGTCCTGGACACCGCGCTTCGACAACCCGGTGGCTTCGGCGATGTCGAGCAGCGCAACCTGCACCGTCGGCTTGCCGAGCCCGTGAGTGCGACGCCACAGAAACAAGTAGACGAGGAATGCCGAGGGCTGTCGGTCGTGGCCGACCAGATCGGGCATCAGCGCGTCCACGATGTGCGGGTCGAAGGTAATCGAGGTCATGTTCCCGACTCTGGCAACTGCTGCCATAGTAACGGATTCACGCCTTGCGGCCAATCGCCACCGGATCGATGATGCGGGGCAGGAGCACACATGCCGATCAAGGCCATCAAGTTCGCCAGCATCCCGGTCAGGGATCAGGACGCGTCCCTCGAGTTCTACACCAGCAAGCTTGGCTTCAGACTGATCACGGACAGCCCGTTCAACGGCTCGCAGCGCTGGATCGAGCTCGGCCTGCCGCGGGCCGACACCAAGCTGGTGCTGTTCACCGCTCCCGGCCAGGAAGCCATGATCGGCGGTTTCATGAACGTCACCTTCTGCGCCGACGACGTGGAGGCGACCGCCAGGGAGATGAAAGCCCATGGCGTGGAGTTCGTGCAGGATCCGCAGAAGGCCGACTGGGGCACCGCCGCAATCTTCAAAGACTGCGACGGGAATCAGTTTGTGCTGTCAACTCCGTAGCCTTCAGCGCAGGCTTTTCTCGAAGAAGGCCATGTACCGTTGCGTCGCCAGCTTGGCCGCCTTCTCGTCGAACCGTGGCGTCGTGTCGTTGTGGAAGCCGTGCTGGGCGCCGTCGTAGACGAACACCTCCAGCGACTTGTTGTCTGCCTTCATCGCCGCTTCAAACGCCGCGATGCCGTTGCCGACACCAGTGTCGATCTTGGGATCCGCGTAGTGCGCCTGAATCGGCGCCATGATCTTCGGCACGTCCTCCGCGCCGGGCTGGCGGCCGTAGAACGGCGCGCCGGCCGCGAGGTCCTTCCCCATTCGCACCGCCAGCTGGTTGACGATACCGCCGCCGAAGCAGAAGCCGATCGCACCGATCTTGCCGCTGCATTCCGGGCGAGCCTTCAGCCACGCTGCGGACGCCACGAAGTCCTCCATCATCTTGTGACCGTTGACCTCGCGGAACTTCGCCGCACCCTTCTCATCGTCGCCCGGATAGCCGCCGACTGAGGTCAGGCCGTCCGGTGCGAACGCCACGAAATTGGCGACCGCGAAACGGCGTGCGACATCCTCGATGTAGGGATTCAGCCCGCGGTTCTCGTGGATCACCAGAATGCCGGGGAGCTTACCGGTCGTCTTCGACGGGCGCGCGAAATAGCCCTTGATGCTGCCGTTACCTTGCGGCGACGGCACCGACTCGTAGTCGGTCTTGATGCGGGCATCGTCCTTGGCGACCTGCTGTGCAAAGGCGTAGTTGGGCTTCATCGTCTCGTAAATCGCTGCGACCGTCAGGCCGCCGACGGCGAACTTGCTCGCACGATCGAGAAACGTGCGGCGGCTGATGTCGCCATGCTGGTATTCGTGAAAGAGGTCCAGGAGTTCCTGCGGGTAGTCGGATGCTTTCTTGCGTTCCATGACGGTCACTCCTTCTGATTGCCTATTCTGAACTATCTGGACGAGACGGTGTAGCGGACCAGCGCATCCTCGACGAAATCGCCGGCGATGCGCTGGTCGCCGGAATAAAAGACCGTCCCTTTGCGCAAGAAACTGATGTCTCAGGAAGGCGGCGCGCCAGCAGGTGGGGGCGCCGGCCGAGGCAGCGGAGCGCCCGTCGGGACCGGCGGCGCCTGCATGGTCGCTTCGCTCTGCCCGGATGCTTGGGCCGCCAGCAGGCCTGCGCTCGCGCACGCAGCAAAGACGACCCGGAGCGAGTGGAGACGTGAGGTAGCCATCAAGGGCCCCTATTATAAGGACCCCTTGAAGTATGGGCCGATTGGCCGGGAGGTATCGGCCGATTGGCCGGCTGGCTTACTTTCCGGCGCCGGCCGCCGATTGCTTCATCTCTGCCTGGGCCCGGAATATCGAGCACCAGTCTTTGTGTTCAGCGATGGGCATCCCGCATTCGACGCAAACCCGGATCCGCTGCTTTGGTGGTTCGCTCTTGCCAAACAAACGTTTCAGCACAGACATGACACCTCCAACCGATGATGGTCGATACGTTAGACGGAAGAAATTGGTTCCGGGTTGGGACGGCGCTGTTCGGATTCGAACACGCGAAGAGGGCGGAGCAAGCTCCGCCCCTACGGAGCCGGCCGACGAATGCCGCCACCGGTCTGAATGTCGCAAGGGCCGACCTTGGTCGGCCCTTGTGCCGAACAGGCAGCGCGACCTGCTCGTCTAAGCCTGCGTGATTGCCGAACAATTTCGCCGCGACCTCCGCATCGGCCTCCGCGTCCTGATCAAAGAGAAAGCCTTCTGCGCCCTCGCCGTCACCGTACTGGCGCTCGGCATCTGCGGCGTCACGACGATGTTCAGCGTGGTCAATGGCGTGATGCTGCGCGGGTTCTCGTTCCCGAACGCAGGCCGCATGGTCAGCGCCAACTTCATCGATCCGACCAGCACCAGCTTCTTCGGCGTCAACGGCCAGACCTCGTCGATGGACTACGAAGAGCTCGTCCCCGTTCAGCAGTCGTTCGAACTCCTCTCCGGCTACCTGAGCGGATCGACGGTCAACATCACCGATGCCGGGCACCCGAGGCGTTACACGGGCGGCTATACCACTGAGAATTTCTTTCGCATCCTCGGCGTCTCCCCGATTCTCGGCCGCGACTTCACGGCCGCAGACAACAAGCCGGGGGCGGAGAAGGTGGCGTTGATCGGGTATGGCATGTGGCAGCGCGACTTCGGGGGCACCAAAGACGTGGTCGGCAAAGGCGTGCGCATCAACGGCAAGCCCTCGACCATCATCGGCGTGATGCCGAAGGGCTTCGCGTTTCCGCAGAACGAAGAGCTGTGGATTCCGCTCTACAGCGAATTCCCGCCCAAGCCGCGCAACGATCCGGCACAGAACAACCCGGCACTGCTCGGCTTGCTTAAACCGGGCGTCTCGCTGGATCAGGCGAACGCCGAGTTCACGGCACTGGCCCGGCGGTTCGCCGCGGCCTATCCCGAGACCAACAAGCAGTTCAACACCGGGCTGGTCGAGCCGCTCATCAAGACGTTCACGCCGCGTCCGCTGCGCGGCACGCTGCTCACCATGCTCGGCTTCTGCGTCGGCGTGCTGCTGATTGCGTGCGTCAACGTGATGAACATGCAGTTCGCGCGGGCGACACTTCGGGCCAAGGAACTGGCCGTCCGATCGTCGCTCGGCGCGACCCGGATGCGCATCATCCGGCAGATGCTGACGGAGAGTCTGCTCGTCGCCGGTATCGGGGCGACGATTGGAGTCGCGCTCGCCTACCTGTCGATCGACTGGCTGTCGGCGGCGCTGCACAACCTCGACAACCCGCCGCCGTCGTGGATCACCTTCGACGTGGACGCGGCCGTGCTGTCGGTCACCGTCGGCGCGACCATGCTCGCGGCGGTCGCGTCGGGGCTGCTGCCGGCCTGGATGTCGTCGCGGGCGGACACCAATGCGGTGCTGCGCGACGGTGGCCGTGGCAGCACCAGCCGCAGCATCAACGTCATCTCACGTGCGCTGGTAGTGTTCCAGATCGTCGTCACCTGCGTGCTGCTGATTGGTTCGCTGCTGCAGGCGCGGTCCATTCTCAAACAGCAGACCATCGACTACGGCTACGACACCGACGGCATCCTGTCCGCCCGGATGGGGCTGATGGACGGCGACTACCCGTCGCAGGACAGCAGGAAGCTGTTTTACGACCGGCTGCTGCGGACCCTGCGAACCGATCCGGAGTTCGACGGCGCAGCACTGACCAATCGTTTCCGCATGGTCTTCTCCGGCAACGGTCCGATTGAGATCGACGGCAGGGAATACAAAGAGGATCGCGATCGGCCGAAGGCGAACTCGGAGCAGGTCACCGGCGGCTTCTTCACCGCGACCGGCCAGAAACTGCTCGAAGGGCGCACGTTCACGGACGAGGACCTCGATTCGCGACAACCGGTCGGCATCGTGAATGCCGCGTTCGCGATTCGCCATTTCGGCAACGGGAGCGCAATCGGCCGACGCTTCCGGACGGTGAATCCCAACGGCACACAGCCCGGCCCGTGGCGCACCATCGTCGGCGTGGTGTCCACGATTCGGATGCTTGGTCCTTTCAACAACCCGGGCGTGGACGACACCGGCTTCTACGTGCCGTTCTTCTCCACCACCAACGGCCCGGCGCCGGCCGGCCCGTTCGTCAGCCAGTTCGCCACCGTCATCGTCAAACCGCATCCCGGTCAGCGCGCCGATGCGCTGATCACCACACTGCGGCGAGAGATCACCAAGGCTGACCCGAACCTGCCGCTCTACTTCGTCGGCACGCCGAAGACACAACTCGACGTGTTCGTCGCGCAGAATCGGATCGTCGCGGTGATGTTTTCGATCTTCGGAGTAGTGGCGGTCGTGCTGGCGTCAGTCGGCATCTACGGGGTGATGTCGTTCTCGGTGAATCAGCGCGCGCAGGAGTTCGGCGTGCGAATGGCGCTCGGCGCCGACGCTATGCGCATCCTGAGGATGGTGCTGAGGCAGGGCGTCGTACAAATCGCGGCAGGCCTGGCGCTCGGCGTCGGGCTGGCTCTGGCATTCGCGGCGGTGGCCGGGAACGCGATTCAGAACACGCTGTTCGGCGTCAGCGCCCGCGACCCGTTCACTTACGGTGCAGTGACGGCGCTCATCGCGCTCGTATCGCTGATGGCAACCCTGGTTCCTGCCCGGCGCGCCACCCGAGTCGATCCCATGACGGCGTTGCGCGCAGACTGACCGCGTCCGGCGATTACGCGTTGCAGACGGACCGGCAGGGCGGAGCTTGCGCCGCCCGGCTTCGGGTGTCGAAGAGCCGGAGCTTGCTCCGCCCGCCTTCAGTCAGACCGTCAGCGCCGAGGTGCAGAACGCACAGCGTCGCGCCGCTATCGGCACCTCGCTCAAACACTCCGGACACTTCTTCGTCGTCGGATCGGGCGGCGGTGCGCCGCGATGGCTCCGTGCCACGATGGCATTGACCGGTGCGATCACGAAAAAATAGATCGCCGCGGAGACAAGAAGGAACGACACGATCGCGTTGATGAAGTCGCCGATCGGAAACTGGCTGCCGTTGATCGTGAAGGCGATCGCCGAAAAATCAGGCTTGCCAACAATCGCGGCGATCAACGGCGTCAGCAGGTCTTTCACCAACGCCGTGACCACCGCGCCAAACGCGGCGCCGATCACCACCGCAACGGCCAGATCGAGGACGTTGCCACGCAGCACGAACTCTTTGAAGCCCTTCAGCATTCCCGGCCTCCGTACGCTCGCTCATCTGCGTCGGTTGCTCGTGTAATTCGCCGGGCAGAGCACTCCCGGACACACCGGGTATTCTATCCCGCCGTTGGCCGTGCAGGCCTCCGCGCGAGTTTGTGCCCAGCTCCAGGACTTATCAGCACAACGAGCGGTGGCGGTGTTGCCGCTCGCGTCCTTTGGCGGTATCGGGGCGATGAAGATGTCGGCCACCGTGTTCGCCGACACGTTGACGCCTTCCGGCGACGAGGGCAGGTAGCCATTCATCGTCGCGCTGAGGGCCACGACGCCGGCCGCAATGCTTGGAAACATGTAGGCACCGTTGACGTCGCTCATCACCGACGTACCCGTGTCCGGACCGGAGGTAATCGTGACCTGAGCGCCCGCGATCTTGTGCGCGTTGGGATCAACTTCCCAGACGAAGCCGGTCAGGATGTACCGCGCCGGCGCCGGCTTGGTGACGACCGTCTGCAGCGAGCCAGTGACGTTCTGATAGGTCGCCTTCAGGCTCACCGAGCCGCTTCCCATCACGAACACCGTGCCGGTCGCGCTCACCGTCGCGACGGTCGTGTCAGACGATTCCCAGTGCGCGGTCGCCGTCACGTCCTGCGTGGTGCCGTCCGACAGCTTCGCCGTCGCCGACAGCTGAAACGTGGTGGTAGCCGAAGCTGGCCCCCCAACAACGACTGCATTGACCGTCGCGGCCGGAGTGGGTGTAGGCGTCGGCGTCGGCGCAGCGGTCGGCGTTGGTGTCGTGCTGTTGCCGCCGCAAGCGACGAGGACGAACGCCATCGTAACGCCGAGCAGGCACACAATTACATGTTTCGTCAGATGTTCTCTCATTCCAACTCCGCAGGTGAAAAGAGCAAGGGGGGTGCCAGCTCCACCGGGCCGGATGTGGTTGAGAACGACGTACAATATGGCTATGCCTTATCCAGAGTTTTTTGTTGCGCCAATGCGGAAGGAATTGACGGACCTGGGATTCCAGGAATTACACACTACAGAAGAGGTGGATGCGGCTGTGGCGAACACGGCCGGGACCCTGATGATCGTGGTGAATTCGGTGTGCGGTTGTGCCGCAGGCAAGGCCCGCCCGGGCATCGCGCTGGCGCTGAACCACGGTCCGCGTCCCGACGCGATCGCCACCGTCTTCGCCGGCGCCGATATCGCCGCCACTGATCGCGCGCGCGGCTACTTCAAGGGATACGCGCCCTCGTCTCCGTCGATCGGCCTGCTGCGCAACGGCGAACTGGTCTACATGCTCGAACGCAGCAAGATCGAGAATCGCGACGCGCTCGCCATCGCGTCAGAGTTGAGCGCCGCGTTCAACAAGTTCTGCGCGACGCCCACCAACGCCTGATCGAAACCGCTCAACGCGCCGCCGGCCAGCCCTTGTCGAGCGGCTTGGATGCGTCGGCCGTAATCTGCAGATCCGCACAGTGGTGATAGTAGAATCCGCCGTCCTTGTTGACGCCGTGTTCCGCCATGAACTGGGTGATCTGCAGCGTGCATTTCGGGCACGAAATATTCGGAAGCTGCACGTCAGTCTCGAACGGATCTGTCGCCTTGGCGGTGTGAACGAAGAGGCCGTCGGCGAGCACCGGCAACTTCGGCGGATTGGCAATCGGCGCTGAGACCGATCGCGGTCCGCGTTCCGAATCGACCGTCGCCGCGGCCGGATCCTCGGGCAATTCGGCGCGCGAGTTCACCGCCAGCGCCACGCGGTAGTGGCCGGGATGATAGACCGTCTCCTGCACCTTGATGTGGATCCTGCTGCCGCCCTTGACCTGTCCGACGGCGTTGGTCGGCGTCCCCGGGTCGACGCTGGTCCCGCCGCACGGTCCGAGCTTCTGCGGATCGCCGAGCTGGTTCTCGACCACCCACGACGCCGGCTCCATCAGAATGAAGTGCGCCTGCGCCAGCGGTGACGATCCCGCCACCACCACCGTTGCCAACAACACTCGCATCGAACCCTTCATAGTCGTCTCCTTGTGCGGGAGGTAACCCCGCCGCCGCTCCAATTATTCCCGGTTCCGGCGCGGGCTTGACATGTTATTTTACTAACATGTATGCTACAAAAATAGCACATGGCCGCCAACCACTCCGCACTCACCCGACGCGAGCGCCAGATCATGGACATCCTCTACCGCCGCGGCCGCGCCAGCGCCGCCGAAGTGATGGAGGAACTCACCGGCGAGCCGAATTACTCGACGGTCCGCACCCAGCTGCGCGTGCTCGAAGAAAAGGGCCACGTCCGTCACGACGAAGACGGGGTCCGCTTCGTCTACATGCCGGCGGTGCCCCGCAACGCCGCGCGAAAGTCGGCGCTCAAGCACCTGGTCGAGACGTTCTTCGACGGATCCGCGGAGCAGGTCGTCGCGGCCGTGCTCGGCGGCGAAGCTTCTCACCTCTCCGATGACGACCTGAAACGGATTGCCGAATTGGTGGCCAAGGCCAGGAAGGATGGCGGCCGATGATCAAAGTCTCCTGCATCATTCTCGTCGGACTCGTCGCCGCGTTCATGCTCCGCAGGCGATCGGCAGCGGCGCGGCACTGGGTCCTGGCCATGGCGATCCTCTGCGCGGCCGCGACGCCGGCGCTGGAATTCGTCGTTCCTACCTGGCACATGCCTGCACGTGTCCTGCAGTTCGCCCAGCAGCCGCGAACGCTGCAGCTCTACACCTTGATTCGCGCCCGCGAGACGGCCGATGACGCAGCCATCGCATCAGGACGAACAACCAACGCACCGATCAGCAGCCGCAGCCTGAGCATCATCTGGCTTGCCGGATCAGCCGTCGCGCTGCTCATCTTGCTCGCGGGCTGTGGCCGGTTGGTCCTCGTGACCTCGCAGTCGCGTCCGATCCGCGACGGCATCTGGGTCGAGCTGACCAGGACTCTGGCGCGCGACCTTCAGATCGACCGTCCGATCGTGCTGCTTCAGAGCGATCAACCGACCCTGTGCTTCACCTGGGGCGTGAGGCGACCGGCTGTGATTCTGCCGCGCGGCGCCGACGCCTGGTCCGCCGAGCGGAAACGGATCGTCCTCGGCCACGAAATGGCCCACATCGCCCGCAACGACTGGGCGGTGCAGATTGCGGCCGAACTGCTGCGCGCGGCGTACTGGTTCAACCCGCTGGTGTGGATCGCCCGCGCCCGCCTGCGTCGCGAGAGCGAACAGGCGTGTGACGACGCTGTCCTCGGCCTTGGCGTTCACGGGACGGAGTACGCCACCCATCTTCTCGACTTAGCTCGCACATTCAACGTGCGCCCTCACCCCAGTCTTCCTGCTCCGGCGATGGCGCGCCCGTCCAGTCTCGAAAGGAGAGTCAGAGCCATGCTCAATGTACAGGTCAATCGGACACCGCTCCCCCGCTCGGCATGCGCGCTCGTCGTCGCGGCGCTGTTGCTGATCACGCTGCCGGTGGCTTCGGCGCAAGGTGGACCGGCCACCTTCACGGGATCGCTCGTGGACGCCGTCGGCCGCGTGATGCCGAACGTCACGCTGAAAATGGTGAGCGGTGCCGTCAACCCGAAATCCGGCGCGGGTAACCAGCCGGCCTACGAGGTAACGAGTGACGGGAACGGCAATTTCAGTTTTTCCGGCCTGCCGGCCGGCGACTACACGATACAGGTGTCGAAGGTTGGCTTCGCGACGACGCAGGGACGCGTGACGCTGGGCGGGGGACAGCACCTCGAGCAGATCGTCGCGCTGCAGATCGCCGCATTGATGGAAACGATCCGCGTGACCGAGCCCGACCCGGCCGCACCTGCGGCGCCATCGATACCCCGAGGGCCAGCGCTTTCCAAGAACGTGACCGATGATTCGTGCAGTCAAACCGTCGTGGGCGGCTGCATTACGCCGCCGACAAAAACCCTCGACGTGAAGCCGATCTACCCGGCGGCATACGTCGGCACCGGCACGACCGCAACCCTGAAGTTCGAAGCCCGCATCGGCGCCGATGGCCTCGTGAAGGCGGTGCAGCCGCTTTCGCCGGGACAGGCCGAGTTCGCCACGGCCGCGGCGGATGCGATTCGGCAGTGGCAGTTCACCCAGACGCGTCTCGACGGTGTTCCCGTCGAAGTGAGTATGACGGTCCTGGTGACGTTCCAGGCTCGTTAGAACGGAATGGCGGCGCCCTTCGCTTCCGCGATCAGGGCGTCGCCGTCTTCCTTGGTCAGGGCGCGCTGCGCCACCAGACGCTGGACATCGGCGGAGACCGCCCGGACGTAGGCGTCGTGTGTCGGATACAGCTCTCTCAGCCGCGCCTTGTCGAACGGCACCTCGTGCCCGGCGATGCTGCAGAAGGAGGCGCCGGTCGAATTGCCGAACCAGGTGCTCGTCGGCACGTCCACGTACGGGGAGCGCACGCCACCGGTGACGTTACCGTATTGGTCGAGCACCGGCGCCGCGTTTTCGACGCGAATCTGATCGATGCGTGGAGCAGGTGCGCCGCCTCGCACCCACGTGTCGAGGTTCTTGAGAATCGCATTGAACGCCGGGCCATTCGGGAAACGGCTGCGCGGCCCTTCGTTGCAGTCCATCGGCGGCACGTCACGGCCGCCCTTGATGATGTCCGCTGGCGCCGCCGCGAAATTCAGTTCGTCCGGCGTCGCGTGCGCGGAACCGGCGATCTCGTAATTGCGAAGCCGGTCGGAGGGCGTGTCGCTGTCCGGCAGGCGCGCCGCCATGCTGCGCAGGTAATCGGAACCGCTCATCACGCGCACCACCGGGACGCCGGCGTCTTTGATTTGCCGCCGCGGATCGCCTGGCGGAATCGGTGCCGCACACTGATTGATCGCTGTCGGGCCACTCGACGTCGCGATCAGATAGGCGTCGTAGAGCGGCTTGCCGTTGGCCTGGACATCGAGTGGGTGGATCGCGTTCACGTAGGTGTAGAGAAATCCGCCGGTCTGCGAATATCCCCATCCGTACAGGTGCTGGACCGGATGCGGCCGTGACCCGGCCTCGCCGTAGAGGAATGGATTCGATCGCTCGCGACTCTTCAGCCACGCGCCCACCTGGCTGTTGATATCCCACACCAACCCGTTCTCCGTCGTCCGCGCGCTGTCGCGTGCGACGGTTGCGCAGTTGGCGGGGTCGTCCGCGGCCAATGGGTTCGCCCACGACAGGGTGGCGTAGCGGGTCGGGTTGAAGCTCTTGAGCGTGGCGATCGAGACGGGCTTCGCCGTGATTCCGACCCACGCATCGCCGTTGCGCACGATCTGTTTGTGCGAGATCGCCCACGCCAGATTCAGATCGAACAGGTTGGACGGGTTCAGCATCTCGACAACGACGTTGCCGCTGAATCTGGAGCGACTGGCCGGGCGCCGAACGATGACGCGGGTGGTATACAGGACCAGCGGAGTGCGCACGACCGCGGGCCCGGGACGCGACCAGTCATAGACGTTGGCGCGCCCGCTGACGAGAAATTCCTCCTCGACGAAGCCGACCTGCTTCAGGTTCTCAGGTACCAGCTCGTGGTCGGCGGCGCCGAACGGATACGAATCCGCCGTGACCGGGAGCGGCCCGGTCGCGTGCGGAACCGGGGTCGGGTACCAATGGCCATCACGGACTTCGATCGGCTGGCCGTGCAGCGCGTCCTTGAACGCCTGCATGCTCTGCGCAACCGTCAGTCCGTTAGCCGGCCCCTCGGACGAGGCGCGCGGGTTGGCCAGGCGCGCCGCCAGAATCTGATCGGAGTGATAGGGATAAACAATCTTCGGTGCGATCGCGGCGACGCATTCAGCCGCGGCCGCCGGCGTCATGCGCGCGAGCGGGACGTTGAGCGGCACGAACGCGACGTCGATGTTCTTGAGGGCGCGGACTTCCGGGACGCACTCCGTTACGCCCGCAATGTAAATCCGTTTGCCGCCGATCGTGATCACGTAGCCATTCGACTTGCCCCTGGGATGGGACGGCTCGCCCTGGAGGATGTCGTACGCGGGGACCGCTTCGACGGTCACCGCGCCATGCGAGGCCGACTCGCCGTTGGCCATGATGATTCCATCCGGCAGCCTGGCCTTGCCCGCAGCCGGAATGATCACTGGCGCACCCGGCTTGCGCAGTCGCGCGATCGCCGCAGGATCGAGGTGATGGATCGGATCGTCGGTGACGAGGATCAGATCGGCCGGCCTGGCGCGTGACAGGTCTGCGAGGCTCCACGGATCGACCTGAATCACCGTGCCGGCGTGCGCGATCTGCACGCTGGCGTGCAGCAGCGGCGTGATCTCGATGTCGCCACCCGAGGCCGGCACTTTGTCGGCAGCCAGGGCCCGGCCGGACAGCAGCGCCGAAGCCGAGGCGATCAGCGTGATGAGACGAAAGCGGCACATGGTACCGGCATTCTAGCCGAGCGAACTGGTGTTAACCTATGGGGCGCGTCAGCCTTCGGTGCCAAGTGAAGCAGGAGCACATATGAGCCTAGAACGCACACGCCGCGAGATTCTCAAGGGCGGATTGGCCGTCGCCGGACTCGGCGTTATCAGCGTGCCTGAGTGGGCGCTGCCGGTGATGGCTCAGGGCGAAACGCTTGTCCCGTTCACCGATATCCCAGACAACGTCCGTTGGGAAGTGCCGCCTGATCGGCGCACGCTCGATCTCCGCACCATCGACGGTCCGTTGACCCCGGCCGGTCAGTTCGCCACCACGCAGCACTACGGGCATCCCGAGGTGGACCTCGCGACCTACAAATTGAAGGTTTCGGGTCTGGTCGATCGGCCGGTGCAGTTCACGCTCGACGAGTTGAAGAAGATGGGCAACGCGGAGCTGGTCGCCGGCTTCGAGTGCTCAGGCAATCGTGGCCCGCTCCAGGGTTTGTGCGGCAACGGCCGGTGGACCGGCCTGCCGCTGAAGAAGGTACTCGACGCCGCCGGGGTGAAAGCGTCGGCTCGCGAATTCGTCTTCTTCGGCGCCGACAAGGGCGTGGACGAGGAAGTCGAGTGGCGGACCGCAAAATACAAAATCGACGTCCCGTTCGGCCGCAGCCTGCCGCGCGAGAAGGCGCTGTCGCCCGAGTTGTTCCTCGCCCACTCGCTGAACGGTGCGCCGCTCACCAGGCATCAGGGCGCCCCGCTCCGGCTGATCGTGCCCGGCTGGTACGGCGTCGCCAACGTCAAGTGGCTGTCGCAGATTTACATTCAGCAGGACGCCTACGTCGGGAAATACCAGACGCGGTGGTACCGGACCGTGCGCGGCGAAATGATCGACGGTGAGATGAAATACATGGAGACGGCCGTCACCCATATGAACCTCAAGTCGTTCATCGGCCGGGTCACCAGGAACGGCGCCGAATGCAAGGTCGTGGGCGTCGTGCTGAACGACGGTACGCCGGTGAAGTCGGTCGAGGTCAAAATCGACGAGGGTCCGTGGCAGCCGGCCGTGCTCGATCCGACTACGAAAGACAAATACGGGTGGAAGCTGTTCACCTACACGTGGAAAGACCCTACGCCTGGCGCGCACACGCTGGTGTCGCGAGTCACCGACGTCACCGGCGCCGTGCAGCCGACCGCGAAGGATCTCGAGAACAAGAAATCGTTCCTCGAAGAGAACTCGCAGGCTCCGCGCAAGGTGATGGTCTCGTAGCGGCGCTCTGCCCGGACTATGGATCGCGGCCCCGGGCGACAGGCGACAGCATTTGCCGTCCTGGCCGCGATCAGTGTTTCGCACCTGCTGAACGACACCATCCAGGCGGTGCTGCCCGCGGTCTATCCCCTGCTCAAGTCGTCGTTCGCGCTGACATTTGCCCAGGTCGGGCTGATGACGGCAACGCAGCAGATCACGTCATCGCTGCTTCAGCCGCTGGTCGGCCATCTCACCGATCAACGTCCAGCACCTTACGCGCTTGTCCTCGGCATGACCATGACGGCCATCGGCATCGTATGGCTGTCGAGCGCTGGAAGCTTTCCGATGCTGCTGGTCGGCGCCGGCCTGATGGGCATCGGCTCGGCCGTGTTTCACCCCGAGTCGTCGCGCGTCGCGCGGATGGCATCCGGCGGACGCTACGGTCTGGCGCAGTCAGTCTTCCAGGTAGGCGGGAACGTCGGATCGTCACTCGGCCCGTTAATCGGTGCGTTCCTTGTCGTACCGCGCGGCCAGTCGAGCATCGCGTGGTGTGCTTTGCTCGCAATGCTGGCGATGGCCATCCTGTGGCGAGTCGGGGGGTGGTACCGCGCGCGAACGAGGGTGCGGGCAATCCCAGAGTCCGATGACCACCCTCAGGTCGGGCTGCTTGGAGCAGACAAGAACGTCGCGTGGCCGATCACGATCCTCTGCGCCCTTATTTTCTCGAAGTACTTCTATCTCGCCAGCCTGACCAGTTACTACACGTTCTACCTGATCACCAGGTTTCACCTATCAGTGCGCACCGCGGAGCTCGACCTCTTTGTGTTTCTCGCGGCGGTTGCCGTCGGCACCGTGATCGGCGGTCCGATCGGCGATCGGTTCGGCCGCAAGTACGTGATCTGGATTTCCATTTTCGGCGTGTGCCCATTCACGCTCGCATTGCCGTACGCGAACCTTTTCTGGACACCGATTCTGACCGTGCTCATCGGCCTGGTCCTCTCGTCCGCATTCTCGGCGATCGTGGTCTACGCCCAGGAGCTGCTGCCAGGGCGCATCGGTCTCATCTCGGGTGTGTTTTTTGGTTTTGCGTTCGGTGTGGCCGGGATCGGCGCGGCCGTGCTCGGAGCCATCGCCGATCGCGCCGGCATCGAACTGGTCTACAAAGTCTGCGCGTTCCTGCCGCTGATTGGCGCGCTGGCCGCCTTCCTGCCGGACGATCCGCAACAGCGGCCGGTGGCAGCCTAGGTATTTGTCGCTGCTACCGAGCCGCCTACGAATCGCGTAGTGCAACCGTTGGCGCCACATGCGTCGCACGGAGCGCAGGGATGTAACACGCCACGAACGCGACGCAGAGCAGCAGCGCGGTGACGCCGCAGTACACGCTCAGATCGTGGGTCCCGACTCCAAACAGCAGACTCTGCAGATAGCGCGTCAGCGAAACCGCACCCGCGAGCCCGAGGACGACGCCAAGCCCGGCGGTTCGCATTCCCTGTGAAAGCACGAGCGAGAGAATCGCCCGCGGCTCGGCGCCGAGCGCTTGCCTGATGCCGAACTCTCGCGACCGCTGCGCGACGCCGAACGCCAGGACGCCGTAGATGCCGACGGCCGACAGCGTGAGCGCCACGGCGCCGAACAGCACCAGCAGCAGCATCGGCGCCCGCCGTCCTTCGAGCGACCGCGCCATCCACTCGTCCATCGTGCGCACGTCAGCCATCGGCTGCTCGGGATCGATCTCGGCAACCGCCGAGCGCACCTGCGACACCATCGCGCGCGGATCGACCCGCGTCTTGATCATCAGCGCCATGTTGGGAATCGGCCGCTGCGCGATTGGGTAGTAGAGCCGCTCCTTGGCTACCGGCTCTCCGAGATCGATGCTGTTGATCGTGCCGACGACACCGACGATGGTGAAGGTGGGACTGGTCGGACCGCCGCTGCGGATCCGCTGTCCGATCGGACTTCGGTGCTGGAAGTAGCGCTTGACCAGATACTGATCGATCGCCACGACCGGTGGGCTGTCGGCCGAATCCGCATCGGTGAACAGGCGCCCAGCGACGAGTGGAATCTGCATGGCACGAAAATAATCACCGCCGACGATTTCCTGGCGCCCGTGCGGCTGCGCTTCACCGGCAGGCGGGTCGTAGCCGACGATCGAATACGAGCCCGATCCGACGTTGCCGTTGAACGGCACGTTGGACGTCAGCCCCACGGCGGTGACGCCGGACAGTCCACGCACGCGATCGACCAGGCGCGTCCAGAAAATGCGGCGTGCCGCCGGGTCGGGATATCGAGTCGCGGGCAGTGCCATCTGGGCGGTCAGGACGTTGTCCGCCGTGAAGCCCGGGTTGACGTCTTTGAGACGCGCGAAGCTCTTGAGCAGCAGGCCGGCGCCGACCAGCAGCACGAGCGCCAGCGCGGTTTCGACCACCACGAGTGTGGCGCGCGTCAGCCCGGTGCCCTTTCCCGCCGATCCGCGGGCAGTGTCCTCTTTCAAGACCGCGTTGGCGTCGCCGCGCATCACCGCCAGGGCCGGCACCAGGCCAAACACGAGGCCAGTCACGAGCGCGAGCGTCAGGGTGAATGCCAGGACTGCGGGATTGAGTGACGCGTCGGCCATACCGGGAATCTGCCGGGTGCTGAGCGCAACGAGGCCACGAACTCCGGCAAGGCCGAGCATCAGGCCGCCGGCCGCGCCAAGGGCAGCGAGCACAACGCCCTCGGTCAGCAGTTGTTGAACCAGACGCCAGCGTCCGGCGCCGAGGGTGGTCCTGATCGCAAGCTCTCGCGCGCGACCGGTCGCTCGCATCAGCAAGAGGCTGGCGACGTTCGCGCATGCGATCAGCACCACCACCAGAACGCCAGCCTGCAAGACGAGGAGCGACGTCCGCGTGTCGCCCACTAATTGATCGCGCAGAGGGACGGCGTAGCCCGTGAAACCACTCGACGTCCAGAACGCCCGCGATGCGGGCAGCCGTTCACTGTTCCGGGTCACGATCGCTTTGAACTGGCCGGTGGCCTGGGCCACCGTTGCACCGGGCCGGAGCCTGGCGATCATCGAACTGAACTCGTTACCGCGCTCGTTGTCGGTGAGCTGCGCCGGGGTGAACGCGAAGGGCATCAGCAGCGAGATCCCGACCGCCGGCAATTCGACGTCCGCCGGCATCACACCCGTGACGCGGAAGGGCTCGCCGTTGACGCGAATATCCCGACCGACAATCGACCGGTCCGAGCCGAAATGCGTGATCCAGAGGCCGTAAGTGAGCACCGCGAACCGATCGGCGCCGGGAACGGCCTCGGCGTCCGTGAACGCACGGCCGATGAAGGGCTGGCGGCCGATCGTCGAGAAGAATGATGGCGTGACCGCGAGTCCTCGAAGCTGTTCGGGCTGGCCCTCTGTGGTGAGGTTGACCGCCCGCATGGTGAAGAGCGTCGCATCCTCGATCGCGATCGCCTGGCTCTTCCTGTCCAGATAGTCCGGAATCGAAACGCCGGCCTGCGACAGCCCCATCAGCGGATAGCTGTTCCACACAAACACGAGGCGGTCCGCGTCCGCGTAAGGCAGAGGCCGGAGCAGGACCTGATAGAGCAGACTGAAAATCGCGGTGTTGGCGCCGATGCCCAGTGTCAGCGTCAGGACCGCGACGAGCGTGAAGATCGGCTGCTTGCGCAGCGAGCGGAGAGCGTAACGGATATCCTGCATGGCTGCGCCTCGCGTCCACCGAGACCGGTGATGTCTTGGACGGGTACCGCGCAGCGAAGGTTGTCGGAGGAACCGGCTGGTGTGCGGGCTCTAGTGTGCGGGCTCGGGATGGTCGGCGAGCGCGTAGATTCGACGCACGGCGGCGACATCGACGCCGGGTGCGCGCAACTGTGGGAAATCCGGCGCGAACGACGTCATGTCGATGCGCGGTGCCGCGGCGTCAGCTGCCACGCCCTGCTTCTTCAGGTCCATGGTCTGCTTCAAGAGCGCGTTGACGTAGCGCTGGAACGCCTGGATGTGCGCCTTGCCCTTGAACACGACACCGTGGCCCGGCAGGACAGTGTCGAAGTCCAGCGTCATCAGGCGATCGAGCGTCGCTGACCACTCGTCGGCGTAGGCGTCGCCAATGTAGGAGATGACCGACTCCATCAAGTCGCCGGTGCAGACGATCTTCTCTTTCGGCAGGTAAATGACCACGTCGGTATCAGTGTGGCCACGGCCAAAGTACAGCAACTGAATTTCGCGGCCGCCTCGATAGAGCGTCATCTTCTTGTCGATCGTCACCGTCGGCGGCGTGACCTTGATTTCCTTGACCTGCTCGAGATACGCCAGCTGGTTCGCCAGCGCACGCTCGAGCGGTGCCTTCTGTGCCGGATCCTTTTCCGCCGCGATTCGCTGGCGCAGAGTGTCCGCGCGCGCCGGGTTCAGGCTGACCTGATACGTGTACTGTTCCTGGGTGTTGCCGAGCAGGCGCTTGCGCGTGTTTTCGTGACCGATGATCTGCACGTCCGGCCCGAACACCTGGTTGCCGAACGCATGATCGTAGTGATAGTGCGAATCGATCACGTACTTCACCGGCTTGTCGGTAATCGCCTTGATGTCCGCGATCAGCGCACGGGCCGCCGCCGGCGTGATCTCCGAGTCGATCACGATCGCTTCGGTATCGGTGACGATGACCGGCGAGTTGGCGCCGACCGTCATCGTCCCCGATGCGGTGGCGTAGTAGACGCCGTCGGTGACCTTTTCGAACCGATGCGCGCCGCTGACGATGGGCGCGTTGGTCTGGGCGCGGGCATCGATCCAGAGCCAGCCGGCGATCAACAGCGCAAAAGCAGCGGTCACGCGTACGCGCATGGATAAGCTCCTGAAAAGGACGCTGCGAATTGTGCGCGAAGCGGAGGCGGGGAGCAAGCGAAAGCGGACGGCCTGATGGCCGTCCGCCTGTGGGTGGTTAGGGTTTGACGGTAACTTTCACGACCGATGTCGTCCAGCAGCATCCGAAGCCACCCCCGCCGTCGCCGGAGGAGTCGTTTGCCGTTAGATGGAGCACGTAATCGCCGGCTTCGCTGAAGGTCGCGTTCGCCGATGCCTTGCCGTTGAACACCGCAGGTCCGGTTGGGAGCTTCGCGACCTCCGGGCGGGCCTTGTCGAAAGTCACCTTCCCTGGTCCGCGATATTTCGACCACCGGACAGTGACGGCCGGACGGCCCGGGACCGGCGGCGCGCTCGTTCCGCTTGTGTACTTCGCATCGTCGGACGCCCATACGTTGAGCGGCAGAGGCGCCGCCACTGTCGTGGTCATCGTGGGCGCGGTCGAAAGGCTCGCGAGCGGCCCTTGAATCCCCTTGTCCGACGGTTCGAACTTCACGACAGGCGGCGTGTTCCCGACAGCAATCTCCTTGAACGGACTCATGACGTAATCGGGGAGGACGCGAAACGGAATACTCGTCGTGGCGCCGTTCACCGTTAGAGTCCAGACGAAGCTGTCTGTCGGCTTGAAGTCCTTCGGCGCCTGCACGGCAAACATGCCCCACTGGCGGCCCGGAAGGAAGTGAGTCGGCTGACCCATGTCGGGGCCACCCGGCTCGATGTGATTGTTCGGACCAATCGGGATATCCAGCTCCTGCTGGGAGTTTCGGTTGTAGTAGCCGACGAGAAATGCTCGACTGCCGTCGGCGTTGTAGTACCAACCCTCGAAGGCGCCGGTGACGCTGTCGCCAAAGGCTCTTCGAGGGGCCGGGACTGACTGGGCCGACAGAAGAACGCCGCCAGCGATCACGCCGGCGGCGAGCATGCTGACGAGTCGCTTCACTGCTGGCGATCCTCGTTCGTCGTCTTGGCCAGTTTCGCCTTGCGGTCAGCGAGCAACGCCTTGTATTCGTCGTCCGTGAGATAGGTGACGTTCATCCACGCGTGGGCCATTTCGTCGACCGTGCGGTCGCCGTAACCAACCCACTGATCGGGATCCGGGTTGTTCTTGTTGGCCTTGGTGTTGTCGTACCACGCGGTGACGTGGATGACCGTGCCCTTCGGGAACACTGGCGCCGCGTCGTCGTCGTAGATGTAGTTCGTCATCCAGTTGAAGTTGAAGTTGCCGACGTAGCTGACGATCTGCTTCGCGCCGTCCGGCAGGATCGCTTCGACCTGCATCGACTTACCACGCAGGTGGAAGTGCGGCTGGAAGTTCTCGATCAGCGTGTTCTCCTTGAGAACCGTGAAGCCCTCGGTCATGGCCATCGAGTTCGGCGGGATGTCGAGCATCTTGGTGCGGTCGATGCCCGTGAAGCCAATCAGGTAGCTGCGCTTCTTCGGCTCTTCGCCCTTCGGGTAGAACCAAATCGCGAGTTCCGAGCCGGCAGTCACTTCTTCGCCGACCGCGTGAATGTGCTGGTCCCAGGAGATTTCCTCACCTGGAACGAGCAGCTTGCCCGTGCCCGGACGATAGAGGTCGTAGCCCTTGCCGATCGCCCATTCCATCAGCTGCGGCCGACGGTTGACCAGATCCGGGTCGATGCCCGCGCCGCGCGCCGGGCCGTTCGCCGTTCCGGTGCTCACCGCGTCCGGATCGTTGTTCAGCACGAGGTACGCGATCGAGTGATGGATGATCTTGCGGCCCTGGAGAGACGTCGGCCGGATTTCGACCATCTTCACCCAGCGCGGTTCGGTGAGCGGAATCTTCGAGGTCGGGCGGAACCAGACGTCCTGATGCTGCGCCGGCATCGTGTACTCGTCTGACTTCACGACGAGGTCCGGAGCACCGAATCCGTCGCGCTGTCCCTTCCATCCGTTGTCGACGGTGACGGGAACCGCAGGCGGTAGATCCTTCGGGTCGCCCTGGAGCGCTCCGCCGTCCACCCACTTCACGATCGTGTCAACCTGATCGTCGGTGAGCGACATGTCGTTCTTGAACTTCTGGACGCCGACGCTGCGATCGATATGCCACGGCGGCATCTGATGCTGCGACACGCGTTCCTTGATCGACTTGGCCCACGGACGTGCTTCCTGATACGTCATGAGCGACATCGGGGCGATTGAGCCCGGCTGATGACACTCCTGGCAACGTTTCTGGAAAATAGGAGCCACGTCTTTCGAAAACGTGACCGGCTTGGCGGAATCTGCGGCCAGCGCTGGCGCGGCCATTGCCAGAACTACCGCCACCGACATCGCATATCTCATTGCACCCCTCCATACGCACGACCGGTCCACACCCGACGTGCCGTACTACCCCACACGACGCATTTTGAGCCAATTCCGACGAATTTGCAATGAAGTTACGGCCCCGGCACGCTGGTGTCGGGCGGCCCGAAATCTGCCAAAAATGTGTGATTCAGGCCTGCGGGCAGAGGTTCCCAAGCACGCCTGACCCGCCGCAATAGCTGACATCCTGAAGCTGAAGCAGGATGCCGTCCGGGTCCGTAAAGTAGAGCTCAGGCGTGCCTTCCTTGGCGCCGCCTCGGTTCTCCATGCGCATGCTGACATACGACGTCATCGGGCCCACCGGCCCTGGTGCGCTGCCCCGGGGCTTTATGCCGTAGCTTTCGAGCGTCTTCAGCACCTGATCCGGGTTGAAATTCTCCATGTTCAAGCAGACGTGGTTGATGCTCGCCGGACGAGGCGGCGCCGGCGGTGCGCCAGCCCTCGCGGGAGCCCCGCCACCAGTGAACATGATGAACTCGACACCGCTGCCGACTGCGAGCGTCGGCGCGGTCGGGCCCTGAAACGACCGGATCGACATACCGAACAGCTCCTTATAGAAGGCGTTCGATCGCACCGGCTCGGGGCTGAAAATCGTGAAGTGACTGAGGTCGCGCACCGCCAGCAATCCCTTGCCGGGCGCCGGTTCCGGAGTGCAGATCTCGCCGCGGGCTCCCGCCCCGCCGCAGTAGGCCGGGTCCTGCAGTTGCAGCACGATGCCATCGGCGTCGGCGAGGTAGATTTCGGGCGTCCCGTCTTTCGCACCGCCGTTCTCCGGTCCGCGCATACGGACACGTACCTTCATCGGGCCGCCGCTCAACCCGCCACCCGCGCCGTCCGCCTTCGACACGCCGTGCTCTGCGAGCGCCTTCAGAATACGGTCGACGTTGAAGGCCTCGACCGTGACGCAGTAGTGATTGATGCTCGGCGTCCCGTTCGCCGGCATCTGGCTCACGGCGAGAAATTGCGGACCCGGACCGATTCGGAGCAGCGTTGTCGGCCCCTGACGCGCCTGAATCGGCATGCCGAAAAGACCCTGATAGAAATCGATGGTGCGCTTCGGGTCGGCCACCGACAGCGTCATGTGGTTCAACGCACGCACCTTCATGGGCGCGGCGCCAGCCTGGGCCAGCGCGCGCCGGGCCACGGCCAGCGCCGGCAGCGAGAGGATCAGCGTTCGCCGGCTGAATGGCGCGGGCTGACGCGGGAAATCAGTCGCCATCGGTTTCTCCTTCAAGTCGGGCCGACCAAGGTCGGCGCCTACCGCAATCTCGATCCCGGCCAACCAAGGTCGGCCCCTACACCGCTGCGCGACAAACGGGCGCCATCATATCCCGGGCGCGGCGGCGCGTTCGTACTGACGCCGATTCGCTTCGGCCCACG
The DNA here is from genome assembly GCA_036497895.1 of Vicinamibacterales bacterium. Classification (GTDB taxonomy): domain Bacteria; phylum Acidobacteriota; class Vicinamibacteria; order Vicinamibacterales; family CAVVIG01; genus CAVQFC01. The sequence continues at coordinate 24,923 of DASXIR010000127.1, forward strand.
CAGCCAACCGCTGGCGGAGACGCACACAACGCTCCGGCTCCTCGGCGGCGAGGTTGTGCTGTTCGGTCGGATCGCGATCCAGATCAAACAACTCCTGAACGCCGACGCGCAGATCGAGAATGTACTTCCAGTTGTTTTCCCGGACGCCGAGCTTGAACTCGTCCTGTGCGACATAGAAGTACGCGCGCGGCGGACGCGTCGCATCGAACAGGCTGCTGCCATGCCAGTCCGCGGCGGGCGGCATGCCCGCCAGCGCCGCAATCGTTGGAGCCAGATCGACATGGCCGCCCACGACGGTCGATCGAACGGCGGTCCGATAGCTCCGGGGGAACCAGAACATCAGTGGCACGTGGACGTCCTCTTCGTAGACGGTTCGCCCTTGCAGGTAGCTGTCGTGCGGAAACCCGAACGCCTTGCCGTGATCGCCCACGATGATGATCAGGGTGTCGTCCGCGAGGTTGCGGCGCCGAACCGTGTCGAAAAGGCGGGCGAGCTGCGCATCGGTCTCGTGCAGGACGTTCAGATAGCGCCCGAGATCGTAAGCGTCAGGCACCGTCTCCTTGAAAAGGTCGAGCACCGGAAGCCCCGGCGTCGGCTCGTAGGGATGATGGGTCTGCTGGGTCCATCCCATCGCAAAAAACGGCTGACCAGGATCGCGCTCGATGAACTCGATCAGACCATCGACCAGACAGCGATCCTCGACACCCCACGACGAGACCAGCTTGT
>DASXIR010000128.1:0-1973 GCA_036497895.1 Vicinamibacterales bacterium
CGGATTGTCGAGCAGATAAATCTGTCCGACCGACAGGTAGTTGGCAGCGCGCCAGTAACCGTCCATGCGCGCGAGCAGGTCGGGTGTAGCGGTCATGGGTCTCCTGCGCCGAGTAGGGTGTAGGCTGCGCGAGCGATCATCAATTCTTCGTCGGTCGGAATGACCCGGACCGCGAGCGGCGTCTCAGTACGCGAAATGACCGACGCGTCCGCGCGGTTCGCGTCAGCGTCGAGATCGATGCCGAGGAATTGCAGTCCGTCGCAGATGCGAGCCCGGATCGGCGCCGAATGTTCAACGATGCCGCCGGCGAACACCAGTGTGTCGAGCCCGCCAAGCGCCGCTGCGAACGCGCCGATCCATTTCCTGATCTGGTAGCAGTAGATCGCGATGGCCAGCGCGCAGGAGCGACTGGTGTGCTCGTGCGCGAGCAGTTCGCGCATGTCACTCGAGACGCCCGAGATGGCGACGAGACCGGCGTGATGGCTCAACAGATCCTCGATCTGATCGGGGGAGAGCGCCTCGCTTCGGGCGATATAAGTCACGATACCCGGATCGAGATCGCCCGATCGCGTGCTCATCACGACACCGCCGAGCGGGGTGAATCCCATGCTGGTGTCGATGCAGTGCCCGTGGCTCACGGCTGCGAGGCTCGAGCCGTTTCCGAGATGCGCCAGTACCACTTTCCCTTCCGCCGCTCGGCGGCCGGCGATGCGCTCCAGTTCCTCGAGCAGGAACGCGAACGACAGCCCGTGGAATCCGTAGCGGCGCACGCCCGCCTCGTTGTAGTTGTCGGGAATCGGCAGCCGCCGGGCTACTTCCGGCAGGTCGTGATGGAAGCTCGTGTCGAAGCACACAAACTGTGGCACGCCGGGCCAGGCCTGGCCGATCGTCTCGATCAGCGACAGTTCGTCGGGAAGGTGATTCGGCGCGAACGGAATCAGTGTCCTGAGATCGTTCATCAAGGCGTCATCGACGCGCCGCGGATCGCAGTGACGCGGACCGCCGTGGACTATGCGGTGGCCGATCGCGGCAACCGTTGCGGACCCGCGCTGCCGCTCGGCCCATTCGAGCACCGTTGGTGCGCGGCCGGCCCCCGACACCTCGCTGCTGCCACGACTGATCGTACGAGGCGACGGTTCGAACGTAAACAAGCCGTACTTCACGGACGAGGAACCGGTGTTGACGCAGAGGACGGCGCGGCCGGTCGTCACGATATCGTCAGGGCGGACGTCACGATTTACGTCACGACTTACGTCACGACTTACTTCACTAACTACGTCACGACCGCGTCACACGCGCTGGCTGATCGCCAGGATGTTGCCTTCGGTGTCCTTGAACCACGCGGTCCGGGCGCCGCCGCCGGTCACGATGCTGTTGCGCATCGGGAAGCCGGGCATGTCGTACTCCTCGAACCTCACGCCTCGCGACTTGAGCTCCGTCACTTCCGCTTCGACGTCGGCGACGGTCCAGAAGGCCTGGCTCGCCTTCGAGGTTCCGGCGTTGGGCGTCGGGTAGAGGAACACGTCGGCGCCGCCGCATTCGTAAATCACGCCGCCGGCGTATTCCTGCTTCGGTCGAAGTCCCACCACGCCTTCATAAAACGATCGCGCGCGCGCGACGTCGCTCGCGGGGATGTAGGCACGAATCGGTGCGGCGCTCAACATGGATGCGCCTCAGCCCTTGGCCGCCGCAGCGAACTGTTTCATGAACGCCTCCTGACGCTGTTGCATCTCCTGCGGCGTCAGATCTTCCTTATGGCTCGCGATGGTCCAGCGGTAACCGTGCGGATCGGAGAACGATCCCGACCGGTCGCCCCAGAACTGATCGGCCATCGCTCCCATTCCCGGCAGTACCGTGGCACCGGCCGCGACCGCGCGGTTGAAGAGCGCGTCGCAGTCCTCGACGTAGAGCCACAGCGACGCCGGCGAGCCCCCGAACGCTTTCGGCCCCTTCCCGCCCATCATCGGATCGTT
>DASXIR010000129.1:0-2253 GCA_036497895.1 Vicinamibacterales bacterium
GAGTTGCCGGACGATCCGGCTGCGGCTCGCACCCGTGGCGAGGCGAATAGCGATTTCACGCTGCCGAACCGATGCTCGGACGAGCAGCAGGTTGACGATGTTGGCGCAGGCGATGAACAGGACGAGCGCGACCACCGACCAGAGCAACAACAAGGACGGGCGCACGTCGCGGACAAACACCGCTTGGAGATGATCGATCGCGAGGCCACGGTCGGCCGGCATCGCCGCCGGATATGCGCGGCGAACGACATCGGCGGACCGGACGGTCTCGGCCTGAGCGACCTCGAACGACACGCCGTCGCGCAGGCGCGCCGCGGCGAAGAGGAAATTGAGATCGTCGGCGCTCGCTGAATTCAGCTGCAGCGGCAACCACACGTCCGGACGTTGCGCCGGCGTCAGCGTCTCGATGTCAAACCCTGGTTCAAGAACGCCGACGATCGCGTACGGATCGCCATCGAGCACCAGCGTCTCTCCGATCACCTGCGTCGATCCCGCGAACTTCCTGCGCCAGAATCGATCGCTCAGGACGACGACGCGCGCGCCGCCCGGTTGATCGTCCGCTGCACTGAACGCACGGCCGCGAGCCATGCGCGCGCCAAACAAGTGAAAGAAGTCGGCGCTGGCTCGACTGATCGCGACCGGCTGAGGATCATCAGGGTTGGTTAGATCTAGCGTGCGCCCGAATGAATACGCCGCCATCTCCGCGAAGGCCGCGGTCGATTGCCGCCAGGCAATGAACTTCGGCGCGGACACCCCGGGCGCTGAGCCGACCAGGCGTCCGTGAATCGTGTTCGCGAGCAGGACGATGCGGTCAGGACTGGGATAAGGGAGCGGTCTCAACAGCACCGCGTTGACGACCGAGAACACGGCCGTATTGGCGCCGATGCCGAGGGCCAGCGTGAGAACGACGGCGCAGACAAAACCAGGACTCCGTCGAACCGTTCGAACGAGGTAACGGAGATCCTGGCGAGCGTCCGCCAGCCATCGCAGGCCGCCCATCCGGAGATTCTAGGGCATCCGGGCCTTGTGACGACCGGCGCCCTTCAGTCGCGTATGCCCGTTTCAGAAGTGTTCAGGAGAACGTGGCCAAACTCATACAGATCGTGCTGTTGTTGCGGCGGATGCGGCTGAGTCTGAGCTTAGCCATGCGCGCGAAGCTTAACTATGCGGATCCGGCAACTGGGTGTTGCCGATCGAGTGGAATGGGAGCAGGTGCAAGGCGGGTGAAGCCCGATGGCCCTCGCGGTGAGAGCCATCGGGTGTCGAACGGTTATTGACGATGGGGGGCGCAGAGCAGGCCGTTGTCGTAGGCGTCGAGCGTGATGTGGATCGGATCGCCTGACGTCCACGCGGCGCTGCCGCCCGCGACATTGCTCCCGACCGGGTTAGCCATCAGCCACTTATTGCCTTCCATGATGGCTGCGCTGATGCAGCTGCCGTCGTTGCCGACCATCACGCTTAGCATCGCGGAGACGAGCGACTGAAACATCGTGATCGTCTTGTCCTTGCCGGTTTTGCCGAGGAGCGAGATCGCCTGGGCCTTGGTGTAGGTGACGTTTCCCACCATGATCGAGCCGACGGGCCACGCCTCGGGGTGGTTCTTCCAGTACCCCGGCGTTCCCGTTCCCGGCTGCGCGGCCGCAGTCGGAACAAACCCGAAATTGGCCGCGTTCGATCCGAGCGGCACTGGCGCCACGCTGAATCCGGCACCGTTGGAGGTGCCGATGTTGTCCGGGTGGTCCGGGCCTATCGGTGATGGTGACGTGCCGGTCGGTATCATCACGTAGAACGAGAACGTCGAGTCCAGGGGCGTGCCTAGAAATTGAAAGGCGCCGTTCAAGTCGGTGGTCACAGTGAGGGTGTCGGTCCCATCGCAGACGGCGCACGCGGTGACGGTGGCTCCTTCAATCGGCGTGTCTCCTGTGTCGATGATGCCGTTGCCGTTCGTATCCGTGTACACAGTTCCACACGTGCCGCCCGACATGCACGGTGCGGCGGTCTGCGCCGACGCCGGCGTCGCGACAATCGACGCAAGCGGCAGCAGCGCTGCGGCGAGCGCGGCGGCTCTGACATGCTTCAGCGGTCCGTCGAGCAACCACTGGGTCCGTTCCTTCAATTCGGTCTTCGTGTCATCCTGCAACATTTCAATTCTCCTGGGGGGAGACTGTCCGATCCTGTTGACGCGTGTGTGCCGGGCCGATACGCTCGATCGTGCGCGTTCTGTTGATCAACAACCACTGCATCAGCGATCCG
>DASXIR010000130.1:0-6322 GCA_036497895.1 Vicinamibacterales bacterium
CAATCAGTGCCACGACATCACCGTGTTCTCGGCGGTCGGGCTCGCGGCCGGTGCCTGTTCGGGCAACGGCATTTTGCTCGACATCTCGGACCCGGTTCATCCCAGGCGGGTTGACGCGGTGGCAGACAAGAACTTCGCCTATTGGCATTCGGCGACGTTCAACAACGATGGCACCAAAGTGATTTTCACCGACGAGTGGGGCGGCGGCACCCGTCCGCGCTGCCGTGCGAGCGATTTGCTCAACTGGGGTGCGGATGCCATTTTCGACATCGGACCTGATCACAAGCTGCACTTCGGCGGCTATTACAAGATGCCGGCGCCGCAGAGCGAACAGGAAAACTGTGTGGCCCACAACGGCGCGCTGATTCCGGTGCCCGGACGCGACATCATGGCGCAGGCGTGGTACCAGGGCGGGATTTCGGTGTTCGACTTCACCGACGCCGCCCACCCGATCGAGATTGCCTACTTCGACCGCGGACCGATCGATGCGAAGCAACTCATCACCGGCGGATTCTGGTCGGCCTACTGGTACAACGGCAGCATCTACGGCTCGGAGATCGCCCGCGGGATCGACATCTTCAAGCTGAAGCCGACCGAGTTCCTGTCGCAGAACGAAATCGACGCCGCAGTTCTGATCCGCAACGACGAGCTCAATCCGCAGGAACAGGGCAAGATCGTGTGGCCCGCGGCTTCGGCCGTCTCACGCGCGTATATCGACCAGCTGGCGCGCACCAACGCGATTCTGCCCGAACGGGCCAAGGCGGTCAGAGCGGCGCTCGAAAAGGCCGACGACCTTCACACCGGCAAGGAAAAGAACGCGCCCACGGTGCTGGACCAGCTCGACGCGCTCGCCAAACAGCTCGAGGCAGACGCCTCCTCGGCGAAAGGCCGCGACGCAATGCGGCTGCATTCGCTGGCCGACACGCTGAAGGCGCGCAGCGCCAAGCTTCGCGCTGCGTAGCCGGATCGACCACCGAGCCAGGCGGATCGGAACGCTGTGGCCTGGCTACAGCTTCAGGAAGCGATCGCGGACGAGCCGGGACTGCAGGCGGCTGATCTGCAGCTTCTGGCCGTTCGACAGCTGGGCGACGTGCGTGCCGCCGGGCATCACATGCACCTTTACGATGCTGTCGATGTTGGCGAGCGTGCCACGCCCAAGTCGGATAAAGCGCGCCGAGTCGAGGCGCGCCTCCAGATCTTTCAGTCGGTAGGTCAGCGTATAGCGTTCGTTCTTCGTGGTCGTCAGGTAGAGCAGCTCGCCTTCGGCCACGATCGAGGCAATCTGCGGCGTCGGCACGATCAGAATCTCGTCACGGCGGCGGACCGGGATCCGTTCGAGGAACGGCGCCTTCGCGGCTGATTCGTAGGCGGCGATGGCCTGTCCGAGATGGCCCGTCTGATCCTCGACGATTTCAGCGTGCTCGCTTCGCTCCTGCGCCCGATTGATGGTTTCCCGCAGCCGCGCCCGTTCCACCGGCTTCAGCAGATAGTCAACCGCGTTCATCTCGAACGCGCGCACCGCATATTCGTCGTACGCGGTCACGAACGCGACCAGCGGTGTATCGGCCTTCTTCAACATCCGGACGACACCCATGCCGTCGAGTTCCGGCATCTGCAGATCGAGCAGCGCGAGATCGGGGTGCTCACGTTCGATGGCCGCCACCGCCTCACGCCCCGATTCCGCCTCGCCAACAATCACCACATCGTCGAAGGTGCGAAGCAGAGCCGCCAGGAACGAGCGAGCGGGACGTTCGTCGTCGGCGATCACGATGCGAAGGCGGCCGTTCACGACGCCGTCCGCGCCGGTTTGGGCTCTGTCCGTACGTTCGACTCGATCGGCAGGCGAATTTCGACCGTCGTGCCCGATCCTGGTTCGCTGCGAATGGTGAGCCCGGCGCGATCGCCGTACTGGTGGGCCAATCGACGCTCGATGTTGGTGAGGCCAACGCCGACGCTTCTTCCCTGCTCCAGTTGGGCGGTGGTGACGCCGCTGCCGGTATCGTGAACAGTCAACACCAGCGACGATGTCGGGTCAGTGAACTCGAGGCGCGCCGAAACGACGACCGCACCGCCGTGCCGAAGCGGGGAGATGCCGTGCTTGACTGCGTTTTCGACGACCGGCTGCAGTACGAGCGGCGGCACGCGCAGGCCGCGGAGCGCCTGCGGCACCTCGATACGCACACGGAGACGCTGTTCGAACCGTGCGTGCTCGATATCCAGGTACGACTCGATCAGCGAGATCTCCCGGCCGAGTGTCGTGAATTCGCCCTCCGAACGCAGCACGCTGCGCAACAACGCCGTCAACCGCATCAGGGTATCGAGCGCCCGCGGCGGCGCCGTCTGAATCAGGTAGCCAATCGTGGTCAGCGCGTTGAACAGGAAATGAGGATTGATCTGGGCGCGGAGCGCGCGCAGTTCGGCTTCGGTGGCTAGCTTGGCGATGTTCTGTTCGCGCCGTTCACGTTCGTACCGCTCGTCGGCGAGGCGGATCGCATCGATGCGGCGGCCAAGCAATGCCGCAATCGACTCGAGCGCGGCGCGGTCGTCAGAGAGGAGACGGCGCCCGCCGGCCAGGACACCGATGTTCAGCTGGAAGTGCGGTGCTTCGGTGACCGGAATGACGACGCTGGTCCCGGTCGCGACGGTTGCGCTGCCTGTCGACAGATTCGCCTCGCGCCATCCGACGTGTCGCGCGCTCAAGGCCGGTGCCAGCTGGCGGCAGGCCTCGTCGAGCATCGGGCCAACCTCCTGCACCCGCTGTGCGCTCTCGCCGATCCGGGTCCGCAGCGTCCCATAGTCAGGCCGATGCAGCACCACCGTATCGACGAACCAGGCGATGCCGTCGCGAATACGCGGATAGAGCAGCGCCGTCGCCACCCACAACGTCACCAGCAAACCGACGTCTCGAGGGTCGCGCAACGGCACGTCCGGCGAGTGGATGGCACCGACAACGGCGACGCCGAGAATCGCCCCTCCAACCAGCGTCATCAAAGTGAGCGCCCGCTTCAGGAACAAATCGGCGAGCGCGAATGGAAAATCCTGATACAGGATGGCGAATGCCAGCGGGACGGACGCGTGATGGCCGAGCAATTCAACCGGCCACGAATCGTCTCCGCGGTGCAGCTGACTCAGGTGCAGCGCCGACACGGCGAAGATTGACAGCGCTGCCGCCCATAGCGCCCGTCGCGCGCCGGGCTGCCCACGGGTCACGACCGCCAGCGGCAGCACCAAGGCGATGAACGTGTATGTCAGCAGCCGCATGCCGAACGCCGATGGCAGCGGGTCGCCCACCCACGCGGCTCTTGCGTGCAGCACGGCAGCGGTCACGCTCACGGCATACGCGATGAATGCCACCAGGCGTCGCGGGCCGCCGCGCACGCGCTCGTGGTCGCCCCGCAGCACAGACTGCACGACGACGGCGGGCAGGAAACCGAGCGCGGCGAAACCGAGAGCGACCAGAAACGTGAACGGGCCGGCGATGCCGATCTTCGGCAGCTCGTAAGCGGGAAGCGCGCATAGGTTCCAGATCAGGCCGAGCACAGCGGTCGCGAGCAGCAACGGGTCGAAGCGGATCGGTTCGCCCGGCGCGCGCTCTGCGCGAAGCACCATCGCCAGCAGCATCGCGTAGAGCACGATGCCGGTGCCAAGGCCTACCAGGTTCAGCAGTTCGCTCACATGCACGCTCGTTGATGCAACCCTACGTCCGGGGACGCCGGAACCGAACCCAAACCCGTTCGGTGGTCGATTTCGGCCGGTGGATGGTCGCCGGCCAGGGTCCGATGGGTTTCATTGTAGGTCGTTCAATGCGGCACATGCGGTGTGCCATTCGTCGGCGCGAACGTCATCGTTGCCGACCCGCACCGACCATTCGTGTGGTTTCGGTCGCGCCCAATGGCGATGGTTGTTACCGTCGGCTCATGTTGACCCGAGGCTTTCCCAGGACGTGCTCGGCCGCTCTGCTGGTTTTGTGTGCGGTGTGCGGGTTCGGTGTGGTTGCGGCTGACGCACAAGGGCTCGGCGGAGCCGGGACCGTACAAGGCACGGTGAAGGATCCCATCGGCGGCGTGATGCAAGCGGTCACGGTTCAGATCGGCAATCCCGTCTCGGGCTTCACGCGATCGACGACGACCGACGCGTCGGGAAGGTATTAGTTCGGCAACCTGCCACCCGGCAGCTATCGTCATCAACCTGACCAACAAAGAGGCGCTGTATAACTTCCTCTCGACCTTCAACGGCACGCATTTCGTGACGCCACGCGCGCTCCAGCTCCAGCTGGGCGTCAGTTTCTGACGCTTATTGGATGACGACCTTGCCTTTGAGTGCGGCGTTGTCCGGATTCTGGTGGTCGTGGAAGCCGCAGGTTCTGGCGATGTTGAGGTTGCTGGACTGACGGCTCTGGCCGGGGTTGAGGAAGTCGATGGCGTTGATCTCCGGGCAATCGGTGTGTTCCGGGTGCGGATCGGAGTCCATCTCGTGAACGCGGGAGTCCTGATTCGAAATCGTGATCTGGGTGCCGCGCGTGACCGTCAGCGTTGTGGGGCAGATCGTGTTGTTCATGAGCACGAACGTCGCAGCGTTGCTGCTCGGTGTGCATCCCGTTGACGGCGCGGTTCCGTTCCCGGTCGACGTCGAGTCGCCGCCGCACGACGTCAGCAGCGCCATGGCACCGGCGATGAGCGCGCCGCCGACCCACATCCTCAACTGACGCATGCCTGATTCTCCTGGAAGAGCAGTCCCCGGACATTAGACCGCGGCGGCCGCGATTGGTGACATGCGGCCTGGCTACGACTCGAGGCGATATTTCGCGAGGTAGTACGAGAGCGCACGCTGGCTGATACCCATCAGCTCGGCCGCATCCTTCTTCACCCCACCTGACTGTTCGAGCGCACGCCGAATCGTCTCGCGCTCGACCCATTCGATATTCTGTCGCAATTTCAGCGTCGGCAAGCCGGTCGTCTGTTGAGTGGTGGCGCCGAGCACCGACACCGCCTTGGCCATGATGATCGGCCCCTCTGAAAGCACGACCGCCCGTTCGATGGTGTTTTCAAGTTCCCGTACGTTGCCCGGCCAGTCGTATTGCTGGAGGCCGGTCAGTACGCCGTCGTCGATTCGCTCGATACGCCGGCCGGTGCGCTGCGCGTGCTTCTTCACGAAATGGTCGAGTAGTGCCGGGATGTCCTCGCGGCGCTCGCGCAGCGGCGGAATCTCGATTGGGATGACGTTCAGCCGATAGAACAGGTCCTCCTGGAACTTGCCGTCCGCCACCATCTGCCTGAGATCGCGGTTGGTCGCCGCGATCACCCGCAGGTCGATCTTTTCTGTCCGTTCGGACCCGAGCGGCTCGACTTCGCGTTCCTGGAGCACCCGCAGCAGTTTGGACTGCAGTGTCGGGCTCATCGTGCCGATCTCGTCGAGGAAGATCGAGCCGCCGTCGGCGAGCGCAAACTTGCCCTTCTTGGTGGTGGTCGCCCCGGTAAAGGCGCCCCGCACGTGGCCGAAGAGCTCGGATTCGAGCAGCGTTTCCGGAATCGCAGCGCAGTTCACCTTGATTAGCGGCATGTCGCGCTGCGGACTGCGATCGTGAATGGCCCGCGCCACCAGTTCCTTGCCGGTGCCGGTCTCACCGGTGATGAGCACGGTGCTCTTGGTGCTGGCGACCAGCTCCGAACGGTGGATCACGTCCTGCATCGCCCGACTTCGCCCGATGATGCCGTAGTGATCGAACTGCTCATCCCGCTCGCTGACCAGGTAGCGGTAGTCGGTGCGCAGTCGTTGGTGTTCGAGCGCCCGTCTGACCACGACCAGCAGCTCGTCGATCTCGAACGGCTTCTGCAGATAGTCCAGCGCGCCGAGCTTCATCGCCTCAATCGCGCTCTCGACCGTCGCGTGCGCGGTCATCATCAGAATCTGCGGCCGCTCGACCTCCGGCGTCGACCCGACGAACTCGCGGATCAAATCGAGTCCGTTCAACTCCGGCATCACGTTGTCGACGATGAGGACATCGAAGGTGCGTTCGGCAAGCAGCCGCTGGGCGTGGCGCGGGCTCGCGGTTTCGACGACACCGTGGCCGGCGTCACGGAGGGCGCGTCCCAGTGCCTTCAGGATCTTTTCTTCATCGTCGACCAGGAGAATCGAACCGCGATGCGTCATGGAGTCAGGGTCCTTGTCTGATCGGCGCGGCGGCGCCGGCGAGAGCGGAGTCGAGCGGCAGATCGATATGGATTTCGGTGCCGTGGCCCAGCACGCTCGACACCGTCATCGTGCCGCCAAGGCCCTCGATGATGTTCTTCGCGATCGGGAGGCCGAGCCCGGTGCCGCCGCG
>DASXIR010000131.1:0-1702 GCA_036497895.1 Vicinamibacterales bacterium
CGTGGCGTAGGCATAAATTTCGATCTCGTCGTGCTGGTTGCCCTGCCGCTCGATGCGTCCCTCACGCTGTTCGATCTGTGACGGCAGCCAGGGGACGTCGAGATGGTGCAGCGCCTTGAGACGGAGCTGGACGTTGACGCCGGTTCCCATGGTATCGGATGAGCCGATCAGGATGCGAACACAGCCGGCATTGAAGTCGTTGAACAGGCGCTGCTTGTCGGCCGACCGAATGTAGTCCTGCATGTAGGCGATCTCGCCGGCCGGGATGCCGCGCCGAACGAGTTCCTGCCTGATCCAGCGGTAGGCCGAGAACCCGCGCTTGTCTTCGACGCTGAGCGTACCGAGATCGGAGAAGATGAGCTGCCCTGCCCCGGGTTGTGGAAACAGCGTGCCATCGGGCCGTCGGTAGAGGTTCCGGCTGGTCTCCCGATAGATGCGGGCGACGTTCGCGATCAGCCTGTTGAGCTTGTTCTCCGGCTCATTGTCGTTGCCGCGCCAGACCAGCCGCATGTCGATGGCGGCGTGCCGGCCGTCGGTGATCACCGCGAGCAGGATGTCGTCACCCTTCTGTACGCGGCGCGTCCGCTGTTCGATCGCCGTGATCCGCTCGGCGAGGATACGCTGATAATCGCGGAAGGCCGCGCTCGCCGGAGCAGTGATGAGCTGCCGCTGCCCGCCCTTCAACGCCGGCAGCTTCAGGTACTGGTGCAGATCGGCTTTCTGGACCACGTCGGCGACCGAGCGGAAAATGTCGATCAGTTCGGGGACGTTGACGAACTCGCTGAAGCGCTCGACCGGCCTGTAGGCGCCGGACGGCTGCAGCTCGAGCTCGGTGCGGGTATCGCCAAACGCCGATGCCCAGGCATCGAATTCGTGAATGCCCCGCGCATGCAGCGCTTCCGAAGTCTGGAAGCGGAGCAGCGTGTACATCTCGCCCAGCGTGTTGGTGATCGGCGTGCCCGAGGACTGGATGAGTGCGCGGCCCGGATTTCGCTCGTCAATGAAGCGGGACTTCACGAACAGGTCCCATGCCCTTTGCGACCCGTCCGGATCGACACCCTTGAGGTTCACCCGGTTGGTCGCGAAACTGAGCTTGCGGAACACCTGCGCCTCATCGACGATCAGCTGATCGATGCCGATCTCCTCGATCGTCAGCATGTCGTCGCGCCTGGCCTTCATAGCCTGAAGGCGCTCCTCCAGCTTCTCTTTCATGGCCTCGATGCGTTTGCGCGTCGTGCGGTCGTCGGCGTCGGCGCGGAGCTTGACCGCCTCGTGCATGGCGATCTGGTCCTCGATCAGCCGCTGCTCGAACGCGGACGGCACGGCTATGAAGCGGAACGCCGAGTGGGTGATGATGATGGCGTCCCAGTTGGCCGTGGCGGCACGGGCGAGGAACCGGGCACGCTTCTCCTTGACGAAGTTGGTTTCATCGGCGACCAGGATGCGCGCGGTCGGATAGAGCTGGATGAATTCGCGCGACGCCTGGGCGAGGCAGTGGCCGGGCACCACCAGCATCGCCTTGGTGATCAGCCCGAGCCGCTTCTGCTCCATGATTGCGGCCGCGATGGAAAACGTCTTTCCGGCGCCGACGGCGTGCGCGATGTAGGTGCTGCCGGTGCTGATGATCCGCCAGATGACCCGCTTTTGGTGGTGGTAGAACCGGATGACGTTGCTGGCATTCGGCAACGTCAGGTGGCGGCCA
>DASXIR010000132.1:0-20809 GCA_036497895.1 Vicinamibacterales bacterium
AGTTTCTCGAGCAGCGCAACCGCGTCGGGGAACGGCTGGATGCGCTGGACCGGGCCGTTGGCCATGTCCGCGGTGGTGCGTCCTTCCCGGCTCACAGCCTTGACGTCGGCGCCCTTCGACACCAGGTATTGGATCATCTCGACGTCGCCGCGTGCCGCGGCGTGGTGCAGAGCAGTATTGCCTTCGTGGTCGTAGGCGTTGACGTCGGCGTGCAGTTCTTCCACGAGGTACTTCACTGCGGCCAGCATCCCGGTCGGCGCGAAGCGGTGTGAATTCGCGGCGAAGCCTTCGCCGTAGCCGACGCCCGCGGCCGCCTGCAGCGGCGTCACGGCGGGGCCGCCCACCGGCACCGGCGGCAGACCGGAGACGTCCTTGACCTCGCGGTCGACATCGCCGGCGCGCGGACGCCCGGCCGAACGTTCGGTCCGGATGCTCGGATCCGCACCATAGGCGACGAGCATCTTCATCGCTTCGAGATCGCTGGCATACGCGGCACGCCAGAATGGCGTCGCACCGGCCTCGTCCACGCCTGACAGATCGAAGCTGTAGCCGGAGTACCAGATTTTCTTGTTCAAGCGGACGTTGGGGTCAGCGCCCTTGTCGAGCAGCGCCTTCATCAGCACCAGATACGTCGTCTGCTGGTTGAGCTGGGCGCGCGGCTGCGGGTAGAGCGCCTTGGGCGCCCATTCGCAATTGAGCGCGGCGTACAGCGGCGTGGCGTTGTTCTCCGATGCCGACAGCGGACTCGCGCCCTTTTCGAGCAGCATCTTCGCGAGATCGAAATGACCGTTGATCGTCGCGATCAACAGCGGGCTGGTGTGATCGCCGGCGCTGACCTGATTGATGTCGGCGCCTGCGGTCAGCAGCGCGGTCACCGAGGCGGCGTGGCCTTCCCGCGCGGCGAACAACAGCGGCGTCAGGCCGCCCTGCGCGGCCACGAGCTCGTTCAGCTGAAACGTTCGATCGATGCCGGGGGTCTGCGGACCGCGTCCCCGTCCGGCGGGGACCGCTGCCGCATTCGCGGGCGCGGCGGCGGGCGCGGCGCCACGGCCCGCCGCCGCGGCGGGTCCGCCCGGCGCGCCGGCTGCGGGTTCCGGTGCGAGCTGCGGGTTGCCGGTCGTGAACGCGCGCAGGGCCGCAGGGTCGCGGCTGAGGGCCGCCAGGTCAGTGACCTTCGACGTCGCCTTGAGGTCGGCCCCCTTCTTCGCGAGATATTCGAGCACCGCCGCGCGATCGGACGCCGCCGCGAACATCGCCGGGGTCAAGCGTCGAAGCGACTCTGTGGCGTTGACGTTTGCACCGGCCTCGACCAGCACCGCCGTGGCCTCGATGCTACCGGACGCTGCGGCGAACATCAGCGCGGTGGTGCCGTTGGCAGTGACGCCGTTGACCTCGGCACCTGCCTTGAGCAGCGGCGCTAACGCCAGCGCACTGCCGTTCTTCGCGGCGAGCAGCAGCGGCGTGTACGCGCCGATGCGGGTCGTCGCCTTGACGTTGGCGCCCGCGTACAACAGCGTCTGCACGAGGTCGCCGTCATTCTTCACCGCCGCCCAATGCAGCGCGGTCATGCCGTCGCCCTGCGCCGCGTTGACGTCGGCCGCCTGCTTCAGCAGCGACCGCACCGCCTCGCGGTTGCCCTGCATCGCGGCATCGGCGACCGGCGCCGAAGGCGCGGCGTACAGCCACGCCGACAGCGAAAGTCCGGCAATCGCGACCCGCAGAATGTTTCGTCGCAGCATTTGGTGATCCTTACGCGACGGTGCTCGCCACGGGGGCTGACACCTTGTTCAAATCGAGTGCGGTGGTGCTGTCGCCAAAGCTCGGCAGGTCGAGCCCGAGCGATCGCGCCACGGTCAGCATCGCGTTGGCCATCGGCGTCCCGTCCGCGGCCTTCACGTGCATGTTGCCCTTCAGTGCGCCGCCGGCGTGGCCGGCGATGAACATCGGCACCCGCTTGTGGTTGTGGACGTTCGAATCGCCCATCGGCGAGCCGTAGAGGATCACCGAGTTGTCGAGCAACGTGCCGCCTTCGCCATCCGGCGTATTCTTCAACTTCGCGAGGAAATACGGCACCAGGCTCACGTGGTACTTGTTGATCCGCGCGAAGTCCAGAATCTTGTCTTCCTTCTCCTGATGGTGTGACGCCGAGTGGAACGCGCCCTTGTAGCCGCTCTCGGGATACACGCGGTTGGAGGCATCCCGTCCGAGCTTGAAGGCGAAGACGCGGGTCAGGTCCGACGCGAACGCCAGCGCCTGCAGGTCGAACATCAGCTTGACGTGTTCCGTGAATGAGTCCGGGACTCCAATCGGTGCGCCCGGCAGTTCGCGCTGCTCGCCGCTCGCGTTGTAGGCCTCGACTTTCTGAATCCGCCGCTCGACCTCACGCACATCGTCGAGATAATCGTTCAAGCGCGCCTGGTCGGCGGGGCCCAGGTTTTTCTTCACGCGAGCGATCGAGGTGCCGAGCCAGTCCAGGATGCTGCTGTCTTCGGCGCGCCGCAACTTCCGCTCCGCCGGAGTCGCGCCGACGCCGAACAGCTGATCGAACACCAGCCGCGGGTCGCGAATCATCGGCAGCGGCTGCGACGGCGACGACCAGCTGATCGAATCCGTATAGGCGCATGAATAGCCGTACGAGCAGCCGCCGGCCTGGTCGACGTTCTCGATGCACAGCTGCATCGACGGGATCGGCGTCTCCTGGCCGTACTTGTTGGCGAAGATCTGGTCGAGCGACACGCCGGCGTGCAAGTCGGATCCCTGCGTCTGCTTGGGATGGGACTGCGTCAGGAACACGGCGCTCGAGCGGAAGTGGTCGCCGCCGATTTCGGGTGCGGTGAACGCTTCGGCGTTCCTCACATCCGTGTTGCTGACGATGGTGAGCGCGTCGCGGTAGGGTTCGAGGGACGCCATGGCGCTTGGACCAAGGTCGAATGCCGATCCGGCCGCCGACGGCGCCCAGAGGTTGCGCTGGATCCCGATCTGCGTGCTGCCGGCCGATCCGTGCACCATTTCGAGCGCCACGAAACGCAGTTTCTTGTTGGTGACGGCGGCGCCCTGGGCCAACAGCGTCCGCGCCGGTACCATCGCGTCGAGCAGCGGCAGCGCCACCGCGGCGCCGAGGCCGCGCAGGATCGTGCGGCGGGACATGTGCTTGTTCGAGATCAGCATGCTCTCTCCTCTACCGTGAGCCGGCGTTCGACCGCTTCGGCTCGGCAGTCTCAGTAGTCAGCGTGTGGGGGTCGGGTTTCGCAGTCCGGAACGCCGGGCTGTTGACCAGCGCCAGCACGAACGCCGACATGCGACTGTCGTTCTTCGACGCGTCGCGAATGATGGAGCGAATCGCCGGCATGTCCGCGTATTCGACGCGCCGGCCGAGCGCGTAGGTCATGAGGTTTTCGGCGAAGCTGCGCAGGAACACGTCCGAGTGCTTGAGCAGCCCCTGCTGCAACCCGCGCGGTCCATCCATCTTGGTGCCGTCGTACAAGTCGCCGACCGAGTCGACCGGCACTTCGTTGTCCTTGATGCGCCAGGCGCCGGTCGCATCGAAATTCTCGAGCGTCAGGCCGAGTGGATCGATGACCCGGTGGCACGAGGCGCACGCCGCATCCTTACGGTGCTGTTCCATCCGCTCGCGGGTGGTGAGCATCCGGCCACCTCCTGTGGCAGCGGTGTCATCGAACAGCGGGACGCCTGGTGGCGGCGGCGGCGGCGGCGACGCCAGCAATACTTCCATGATCCACTTGCCGCGCTGAACCGGCGAGGTGCGATCCGCATTCGACGTCAGCGTCAGGATGCTGCCCTGGCCGAGCAGACCGCGGCGATAGTCCGGCAGCGTCACCCGCCGAAAGGCGCTGCCGGTGACGTTCGGAATCCCGTAATGCTTCGCCAGCCGCTCGTTGACGAAGCTGTAGTCGGCGGTGAGCAGGTCGAGCACCGACCGATCCTCGCGAACGATGCTGTCGAAGAAGAGCTCGGTTTCACGCTGCATCGCCTGCGCCAGGGTGTCGTCGTACTGCGGAAACAACAGGTAGTCGGGGTGAATCTTCTCGAGATCCTGCAGCCGCAGCCACTGTCCCGCGAACCGCGTCGACAGCGACTCGGACCGCTTGTCGGCGAGCATCCGATGCACCTGGCGGTCGAGGCCGGCGCTGGTCCGCAAGCCGCCGGCGCTGGCGGCTTTCATCAGCTCGGCGTCCGGCGGTGCGCCCCACAGGAAAAACGACAGCCGCGACGCCAGATCGACGTCGTTGATCCGATAGGTGTCGGACGCCTTCACGGTCCGGGCGACCGTCGGCATCTGCTCGAGGCGAAACAGGAAGCGCGGGCTGACCAGCACCGACTGCAGCGCCATGCGGATGCCGTCCTCGAAGTCGCCCTTCCTGCGCCCCTGTTCGTAAAACTGCATGGCGTCCTGCACATCGTCCGGCGTCGCCTCGCCGCGATAGGCGCGCGCGGTCAGCCCCTTGACGATTTCGGCCGCGCACGTCTCTTCTTCTTTCGCGCTGGTCGGCCGGCAGGTGAACACCAGGCGCCGGCTGACCGTGTCCGAGACGCCGGTGACGTTCGACGGTCCGAGGATCGTCATGTCGCGCATGTGTGGAAGCGCGGTGACGCCGAAGGTGATGTTGACGTCGGCCAGCGTGTTCTCGAGCGGGACCAGCAGGTCGTCTACCGGTCCCTCGAACCGTTCGATGAAGGCGGCGGTAATCCGCTGCGGCCCCGCCGCGATGCGAATCGGCGGCGTCGAGACATCGAGGCCGTTCTTGGGGTCGGTCTCGCTCATGCGGACGTTGAGGTCGAGCAGTGCCGCGCGCTCGCCATTCACCGACACCTCCACCTGCTCCTTCACGTCCATCGTCGCCATCGTGGTGCGGCCATAGATGCCGCCCAGCGGCTCGTTGTGCAGCGCCACCTTGACGACGTAGTCGCCGTCGGCGGGAAAATTGTGGACGACGGAGACGCCGCCGCGGGTGCCGACCGGCGCGCCGTCAACGTGACGCATCTGCGAACCGGTGCGGCCGATCTTGTAGGTGGCGGAGGTGGCGCTGGCGTTGCGATCGCCGACCGCCAGCCGGCTGATCTGACTCGCGGCGCGCAGGTAGCTCTCCATCAACGTCGGCGAAAACGCCTGCACGTCGGCGACATTGTCGAAGCCCTTGCTGATGGTGTCGGGTGGCAGGAGTGCCGCGACGTCAACGTCGATCGCCAGCAGGTCGCGCACCGCGCGCTCGTACTCCGCGCGGTTCAGCCGCTGGAAGGGACGCCAGCCGGGATTGGGATTCAGCGCGGCCGCCGCGTCGATCCGCGTTTCGAGCGAGTCGACGAACGCCGAGATCGTCGCCGCATCAGGCCGTCTGGCATTGGGCGGCGGCATCATGCCGGCGCGGAGTTTCTTGATCATTTTCTCCGCGACGTCGGGATGCTGAGTGATCGTCGCCGCATCGAAGCCGGCGAGCACCAGCTGTCCGGCCTTGGTACGCTCGCTGTGGCAGCCGGCGCAGTATTGGGCGACCAGCTTGTTCTGGGCGTCGAGCGGCAGCGCCTGGGAAACCGGCGCCGAAGGCGTGTGAGCGACCGCAAGTCTGGCCGCCGCAGTGGGCGCCTTGACGGGAGTTGCGGTTTGATCGGCGGTGACCGCCGCGCTCAGCACCGCAGCGGCCCCGACGGCAAACGTGAATGTTCTCATGCTGGTTTCCTGCGTCCAGATCGCATCGCCCGCGCCGATTTTCTGCAGCTAAAGTATAGGCCGGACCCGGGCCGTAAATGCCATTTGCGGTGCCCGGATGTCACGGATTGTCTCGCCAACGCTCGGGCGGAGCTTGTCCGCCCCCGGCACCACACTTATCGGACCAATCGCGACGGCCCATACAAAACCTGACCGGGACGCGCCGCGGTCATCTTGCCGTCCTCGAATGCCACCTGCCCGTTGACGATCACCTGCGTCACCCCTTCGGCGTACTGATGTGGTTGTTCGAACGTCGCGCGGTCTCGAACCGTTTCGGGATCGAAGATCGCGATGTCGGCTTTCATGCCTTCGCGCAGCACACCGCGATCGGCCAGGCCGATCCGCTGCGCTGGAAACGCCGACATTTTGCGCACGGCGTCCTCGAGTGTGATCACCTTCAACTCGCGCACGTAGCGGCCCAGCACCCGGACGAAGGTCCCATAACTGCGCGGATGCGGGTTGGCCTGGCCGAAAATCGGAATCTCACCATCAGAGCCGATCATCGTCGCCGGGTGACGCAGAATGCGCTGCAGATCGTCCTCGTCGATGGCGTGGAAAATTCCCGAGCAACCTCCCTTCTCGACGATCCAGAGTGCGGTGTCAGCGGCGTTGTCCACGGTCGGATCGAGACCTCGCCCTCTGGTCACTTCGCCGAGTCGCTTGCCGTCGAGCGAATGATCCCAGTCGCAGCGCGCCAGCTGCACGTTGTTCGGATCGCCGCCGCCACGCTCCTCGAGAATCAGCCGCGCGGTCTCTTTTTTCAGCTCCGAACGCAGCGACGGGTTCTGCAGGCGCTTGAGGACGTCGTTGCGTCCACCCTCGAGCGCGTAGGCGGGCATCAGCGCCGCCTGAATGCTGGTGGACGAGGCGGTGTACGGATACTGATCGATCGTAGCGTCCACTCCACGGGCTCGGGCGGCGTCAACCAGTTTCAGTGTTTCGACGCTCTTGCCCCAGTTTCCCTTGCCGATGATCTTGTGGTGGGTGACCTGCGTCGGGAGTCCGCCCTTCTCACCGATCTCGATCGTCTCGCGCACGCTGCCGAGCACGTCGGAGGCCTCGTCGCGCATGTGGGAAATGTAAATGCCTCCCATGCGGCCGGCGACCTTGGCGAGCTCAATCACTTCGGCCGTTGGCGTAAACGTGCCCGGCACATAAAACAGCCCGGAGCTCAGGCCGAACGCGCCGTCTTCCATTCCTCGTCTGACCAGACCGCGCATCTTCTCGATCTCGTCGGCGGAGGCCTTGCGGTTCACTGACCCGATCACCTCATCGCGAACGCTGCCCTGCCCGATGAAGGTGCCGAAGTTCGGCGTCACGTGCATGGCCGCCACGCGTTCGAGGAACGGCGCAATCGGCACCGGCGAGGATCCGTCGGGCCCTTCCATCAACGTGGTCACCCCCTGTCGCACGTAGTTGTCCGCGGTCGGCACCTGAAAGATGCCGCGCCGCGCGTGCGTGTGGATGTCGATGAATCCGGGTGCGACGACCCGCCCACCCGCATCGATCACTCTCGTCGCCGGAGTATCGATCCGGGGTGCGATACGGACGATGGTGTCGCCGCGGACCGCGATATCGCCGCGGTACCACGGGCTGCCGGTGCCGTCGATGATGCGTCCGTTGCGGATGACGAGGTCGTAGGCGGGTGCCTGTGCGGCTGGAGTCACCGTGAGTGGGATGCCAGCGGCGGCGATGACAGCGACGGTACAGGCGAACACAAGCGATCGACGCATCAGAAACCTCTCTGCACCTGCGGATGGGTTCGCCGCAGATCGCCGTTAATGACGACCGGACGTGAGCAGGATTGTATTGCCAGCCGGGTCGCGGACGCTCAGGCCGTGTTCCGCTGATGCGGTCGCAATGCCTGCAGCCTGCAGACGGTCAACCGCCGATTCACGAACGGTGGTGTCTCCGAACGCGACCTCGAAATAGCGGAGGCCAATCGCTCCGGGCGGTGGCGGCGGGGCGCCGACGCCGGCCCACGTATTCAAACCGACATGATGGTGATAGCCGCCGGCCGACACAAAGAGCGCGCTCGGACCATAGCGCTGCATCGGTTCCATGCCGAGGACGTCCACGTAGAACCGGTGCGCGGCCTCGAGATGCGACACATGCAGGTGGACGTGGCCGATCACGGTTGGGGCGGTTAGCCCTTCTTCGCCGTCGCGGTCGGCGCCTGGTTCGTCCAGGAGGCTCTGAAAATCGAGAGGATCGGTGCCCATATGCAGCCGGCCGTCAGCGTATGGCCACTCGCTGCGAGGCCGGTCGCGATAGATCTCGATGCCGTTGCCGTCCTCGTCGGCCAGGTACAGCGCCTCGCTGACGCCATGATCCGCGGCGCCCTGCATCGCCGTCTCGGTGGAGACGAGGCGACGAAGGGATCGTGCAAGGTCGAGGCGCGACGGCACCAGGATCGCGAAGTGGTAGAGGCCGGTCGTCCCGTGCGACCGCGCCGCCCCCGGCTCTTCGGTCAGGACCAGAAGGTCCTGTCCAGCCGCGCCGAGCCACGCCGTGCCCTTCTCACGGCGATGAACCGCAAAGCCGAGGCGCGACTGATAGAAACGAATCGAGCGATCGAGGCTCGCGATGGTCAGGTGCACCGCGCCGATTCGAGTCGCCGGATCGATCACGTCTTACTTCGAGGCGGTGGTCGGCGCAGTCTCCGCCAGCAGGCGCTCGACGTTCGCCGTGATTTCCTCGGTCATCTCGGTGTGGAACTCGCCGCTCGCGATGCCGGCGAACCCGGCGTGCGCGCTGCGGACCTTCCCGTCGCGTCCGAGGAAGAACGTGGTCGGGAACGAGTTGAGGTTGACGCCCTGCGGAAGCTTCTCGTTCAGCTGGCTCGGCTCGCCCGGGATCAGCACGGTGTAGTCGATGCCGTAGCGCTTGATGAACGCGCGCACGCGCACCGGATTCTTGATCTGCGCCTCCTCCTCGAACGAGAGGCTGACGATCTCGAGTCCCTGCGTCTTGAATTTCTTGTAGAGCTCGGCGAGGAACGGCGCTTCGTCGTGGCAGTTCGGGCACCAGCTTCCGCCGATGGCGACGATCACGACCTTGCCCTGAAAGCGCGGGTCGGTGTTCGACACGATCTTGCCGTCGACGTCCGGAAACGAAAAGCGGAAGGGCTCGGTCGGATCGACGACGCTGGTGAAACGCGACGGATCGCTGGGCTGCGGCAATCCTTTCGCGAGCGCCTGCTCGGATCGCACCGCGGTCAGCGGCTTGTTGACATTCTCGACGACGGTCAACGCGCCGTCTGCGGCCGGCGTCAACGTCAGGCGCAGCGGACGCGCGCCGGAGAAGTGACTCAGGACGAACGCGCCGTCGTGAAACGTTCCGGTCAGCGTGCCGGTGTCGCCGTCCACGCGCAGGATCGCGGCCGACACTTCAGCGCCGGACTGCCGGACGATCAGCTGCCAGGCCGCTTCACCCTTCGAGCTCTTGCCCACTTGCACGTTCCAGAGGCCCGCCACCGTGGGGATCTTTGCGTCTGTAGACGCGGGCGGCGTGAACCGGCTCGCCTTGAACGGATACGGCGCGCCGCGAGTGCCACGCGCATACTGTCCCTCGAGACGTCCATCGGTCACGGTCGCCTCGAGCTGGCTTCCGTATTCGTCAAAGGTGAGCAACAGCTTGCCGTTTTCGAGATGGCCAGTCGTGGACGTCACCTTCTCGTCACCGTTGAAAAACGAGCCCTTGATCGCCGCATCGGAACCGGCGATTTCGAAGCGGAACGGAATTTCCAGGGTCCCGTTGCTGACGGTGACGGTGGCGTCCCACAATCCGGCCAGCGACTGCGCGGCGGCCGGCAACGGCCTCGCGAGGATGGCGACAAGCGTGGCGACCATCGCGAGTGCGGACTTCGTTCTCATGACACTCCTTCAAACGTCAAAGGCCCGAGAGGCGTTGAGCCTCCCGGGCCTGCATCGAAACCGGGAACCTGGATCGGATCGGGCGACTGACTATCCCGAAACGACATCCGTGAGCCGGGCACCGCGCAGGCCGGAGAGTTCTCCGGCCCGACAACACGAGCAACGGCGGCAGCGGATGACGTTCATGTCTGCACAATATGGGCGATTCGCCGGACCTTGTCAACCACGGAGCGCCGACGTGCGGTAGCATGGCTTGTGCGCCAGCCTCGCTCGCGGCCGGCCGTTCTCCTCGTCGTCCTGGCCACGATCGCGGCCGCCCGGTTGATTGCCGGCGGCCAGACCGGTTCGTCCGGCTCGCAGCCGCCCATTCGCGACAACAAGCGGTTCGAGTCGGGCATCGAGGTCACGAGCATCGCCGCCACTGTGACCGATAAAGAAGGCCATCCGCTCATCGATCTCACCCAGCAG
This sequence comes from Vicinamibacterales bacterium, assembly GCA_036497895.1. GTDB lineage: Bacteria > Acidobacteriota > Vicinamibacteria > Vicinamibacterales > CAVVIG01 > CAVQFC01. The sequence goes on from DASXIR010000132.1 coordinate 10,069, forward strand.
AATTTCGAGGTTTACGAGGACGGCGTCAAGCAGACCATCACCCAATTTACCCACGAGCGTGTGCCGATCGGCCTCGGCGTCCTGCTCGACATCAGCGACAGCATGTTCGGCAAGCGAATCCAGGACGCGCGCGCCGCGGTCGACCGTTTCCTGTTCGATCTGCTCGACCCGGACGACGAATTCTTCCTGGCCGCGTTCAACCATCGCCCGCGCGTGCTCACCGGCTGGACGCGTGACCGATCCGAGGTCGAGCGTGAACTGGCCGCATTGAAGCCGACCGGCGGCACCGCCATTTACGACGCGATTATCGCCGCGGTGCCGCTGATCGAACGACGGAGCCGGCCGCGCGCCGCCATCCTGGTCATCTCCGACGGCGCCGATACCGCCAGCACCGCAACGCTGCGCGAACTGCATACGGTGATGGTGCGCAGCGACGCCTTCGTCTACGCGATCGCGATCGATTCGCCGGAGCCGCAGCCGATCAACACGCGGGTCAACGTGCAGACGCTGCGTGAAATCACCGGCGAGAGCGGCGGCCGTACCGAGGTCGTGCACAACGCGGTCGAGCTCAACGAGGCGACTGCGCGCATCGCCGACGAACTGAACAGCCAGTACATGCTCGGCTATACCTCTCCGCACGGTGCCGACGGCCAGTTTCACAGCATCCGGGTGCGGGTGCCGGGCACCGACGACCGGGTCCGCTCCCGCAACGGGTATGTCGCCGTGCCCGTGGCCAGACGCAGCGGCCAGTAAGTCCCCGCCACGGTCCGTCGAGGGATTCCACGCGATTACTTGACTGAGTCAACTAACACGTTGACAATGTCATCTATCATGCCGCAGCCTGCCCCTTCCGGCCGCCACGTCGAGACTGTCCGCGCCTTCAATCGTTTTTACACCCGCCGCATCGGCGTGCTCGGCGAGCACCTGCTGGACGGCGCGCTGTCGCTGACCGAAACCCGGGTGCTCTACGAGCTGGCGCATGGCGAGGCGTGCAGCGCCGTCGATCTCGGACGCGATCTGGGACTGGACGCCGGCTACCTGAGCCGGATCCTGCGACGGTTCGAGAAAGCCCGCCTCCTGACCCGCCGGCCGTCCGCCGCCGACGCCCGCCAGAATCTGCTGACCATCACCCGCGCCGGCCGGGCGATGCTCGCGCCGCTCGAGGAACGGGCGCGCACCGAGGTCGCCGCCATGCTGGGCCGCCGCAGCAGCGCCGAGCAGGGCCAGGTCGTCCAGGCGATGCTCACGATCGAGCAGCTGCTCGGCAACGCACCCGCCGCGCCGGCCACTCCGTTTCTGCTACGGCCGCCGCGACCTGGCGACATGGGCTGGGTGGTGCAGCAGCACGGTGCGATCTACGCCCGCGAGTGGCGCTACGATCAGCGGTTCGAAGCCCTGGTCGCGCGCATCTGCGCCGACTTTCTCGACCATTTCGACGCGGCGCGCGAACGCTGCTGGATCGCCGAGCGGGACGGCGAAATCGTCGGCTCGGTCTTTCTCGTCAAGAAGTCGCGGACCGTCGCCAAACTGCGTCTGCTGCTGGTCGACCCGCGCGCGCGCGGCTTCGGCATCGGCGGCAAGCTGGTCGACGAATGCGTTCGCTTCGCCCGCGATGCCGGCTACCGCACCTTGACCCTGTGGACGCAGAGTGAGCTCGTCGCCGCCCGCCGCCTCTACAAAGCGGCCGGGTTCGTCAAGGTCGATGCGCACAAGCACGACAGCTTCGGCAGGCGCAACCTGATCGCGGAAACCTGGGAGTTGTCGCTGCGCTGAAGGCGCGCATAATCGTGTGAGCGTGAGAATCGACACCCGATGCTGACCGCCACGCGGCTCCTCGTCGCCGCGATGGTGGTGTCGTGGACGCTGCCCGCGCCGGAGATCGCTCCGGCGGGGTTCGAGATCGCGGCCCGTTCGCGTGCGATGGAGCCGGGCGAGCTGGTAGTGATAACGGTCACGACCACATCAGCAGATCGGTTGCGCGTCCACGCGTTCAATCGCGACGTCGAGCCGTATCGTCTGGAGGACGGCCGTTGGCAGGCGCTGGTCGGCATCGACCTCGATGTCAAACCTGGCACCTACGCGGTGGTGGTGTCGGCGGCGAATGCCCCCGCGGAACACTCCGCCTACGAACTGATCGTCCACCCCCATACCTTCCTCACGCGGCGCCTCACCGTCAGCGAAGCGTTCGTGACGCCGCCAGCATCGGAAGAGGAACGGATCGCGCGCGAGGCGCGGCTGCTGGATCAGATCTGGAAATCGCCGGCGCCGGCGCGCCTGTGGACCGAACCGTTCGTGCGGCCGGTGCCGGGAGCGGCGAACAGCGCCTTCGGCACCCGCAGCATCTTCAACGGCAAGCCACGTAACGCCCACGGCGGCGCCGACTTCCTCAGTCCGGCGGGGACACCGATCCACGCGCCCAATTCGGGTCGTGTCGTGCTCGCTCGGGACACTTACTTTTCCGGCAACACGGTGATCATCGACCACGGCCTCGGGCTGTTTTCGATGCTGGCGCACATGTCGGTCATCGAGGCGCACGAAGGCGATAGCGTGAAGCGAGACGAGGTGATCGGGCTGGTGGGCGCGACCGGGCGCGTGACCGGTCCACATCTCCACTGGGCAGTGCGAGCCAGCGGCGCGCGCGTCGATCCGCTGTCGCTGCTCCAGCTGCTGGGAACGGCAAGATGAGCAACGGGTCGGCCAAGGCCGATCCTTGCGTGAATCGCGCCGACGCTACACGTGCACGAGCACGGCTCTCGCAGGCTGACCGGTCGCCTGTGCGATCGCCGACGCGTAGAACGATACCTGGCGGCGATATTCGGCCTCGCCCGTAGCCAACTCGCGGTCGGTTTTGTAGTCCACTACGGTCCAGACGCCGTTCTCTTCGAACGCGAGGTCGACGACGCCTTCCACCATCGTGCCGTCAGGCATCACCGCGGTGACCGCTGTTTCGCGGCGGCATGCATCGCGAGCCTGCGCGGCGGCCGCGCGCGTCAACAACTCGTGTGCAAACAGTCGATCCACGATCGTCGCCGCCGTCTGCGCCACCTCCTCGTCCAGTCCAAGCACGCGGGTCTGTGCGACGGCGAGTTCCACCAGCGCCTGGCGCGGCGCACCGAACGGCGCTCGCGCCAGCAGATCGTGTACGAGCAGACCGAACGAGGTGCCGCCGGGACGCAACTCGGGTTCGCGCGCCAGGTTCACAACTTCGACCGGTCCTTCGAGGCGCTCGGTTCGCGCTGCCGCTTCGTCAGCACCTGATGCCCCAGCGGCGGTCACCCACTCTCGAACGGTGACGATCGCCAGCGACGCCACCGCACCCGCCGCGCGCGCATCGTGTCGGGCCAGCTTCCAGTGATCGTACCGGCTGCGGCCGTCAGCGACGACGTTCCTGGCCACGTCCTTGACGATGAGATCCTGGCGACGCACGCCGAAGGTCGGCTTGAGGTCGAGCGTCAGCGCATTTGGATCCCACCACACGACGGAATAGCCTTCATCGAAGTCATGCTGGCCCGGACACACGGTCGTCGGACCAGCGGGTTCGTCGTTGGGCCGCTGCAGGACCGAGTCCTTCGACTTGAACGCGGGGGACTGCCGACCGCGAGCCGCGGTCCGGCGATCGTCGATCGCTGGATACAGCGCCCGGTTGAGCGGGCCAAACCAGCCACCCTCCCAGGCGGCGTCGCCGAGTGCCGGCACGACCAGCAGATCCCGCGCACGGGTCGCGGCGACATACGCGAGGCGAACACCTTCGGCTTGGTCGCGTGCCACCTCCTCCTCTTCGTGGGCGTACAGCTCGATCGGCGCCCAGCCGCCAATCTTCATCGCGCACAATCCACGAGGCGCGTCGAGGTAGCGGCTGGCGTCGCCGCGGCTCATCTTGCAAGTGAGATCGGCGAGGATCACGACCGGAAATTCGAGTCCTTTCGCCTTGTGCACGGTCATCAGCCGAACGCCGTCGCTGCCCTCCTCGAGGATCGGCGCCTCTGCGGCTTCAGCGGAAGCCGCGTCGCGAAGCGCGTCGATGAAACCACGGAACGAAATGCCGCCCGCGGCCTCGTATTGCCGCGCGAGCTCCGCAATGTGCAGCACGTTGGCCAGCGCCTGCTCGCCTGCGGGACGCAGGATGAACCCGACGTGCGCGCGCGTCTGCTCGAGCAGTCGACCCAGGGTGTCGGCCACCGGCCGATAGTTGCGCCGCCGATGCAACAGCTGAAGCAGGCGCAGGGCGTCCGCGATCGGCTGCAGATGCGCGGTCGGCTCGCTGGTCAGTTCGAGATCCTGACCGCTGTTGCCGCCGAGCCCCTTCGGCACCCGAAACGGGTGGAACAATCCGAAGCGGTGCCTGAATTCAAGCAGGTGCTCGTCATCGATCGCGAACAGCGAACCCTTGAGCGTGGCAAACACCGAGAGCTCATCGTCCGGCCATTCGATCGCCGCGAGCGCGGCGCGAATCGTTTCGACCTCCTCGCGGCCATGAAACGCCTTACCGCCGACCAGCAGGTGCGGAATGCCGCGGGCCTCGATCGCGTCAACGTAACCCCGAGTGACATCGTCACCGAAGCTGACGAATCGGCGGAACAACACCGCGATGTGCCTGGGTTGCAGCGGCACCCGCGATTCGGCGCCGTCGGCCTGCTTCTCGGAGACGGTCCAACCGCTCTCGGCCGTCAGCCACGCGATGAAGGCACCAACGGCGTCGGGAAGTGATGCGTCGATGGCCTTGCCGGACGCTTTCGCCGGACCGAATCCGCCGCGCCCGTACGGCTTCGGCACCGGCAACGCGACCACCGCCGGCTGCTCGGTCGCTTCGGGCCGTGACGGAGAGAGCTCGACATAGTCCGCCTGCAACGTGCGGGCGTCGCCGGTCATTTCGCGACGGAACGCCGCGTTGACGAATCGCTGAATCTCCGGCGTGCTGCGGTAGCTGGTCGTGAGCTGCAGGACGCGGCCGCCACGCTCCGTCAGTTCGTCGCGGACCTTCCAGTAGGTGCCGACGTCAGTGCCGCGGAAGCGGTAAATCGCCTGCTTGGGGTCGCCGACGATGAACAGCTTGCCCGGCACGTCGCCGGCGAGCGCTTCAAGGATCTCGGCCTGGATCGGATCGGTATCCTGGAACTCGTCCACGAAAATTCGTACGAACTTCCGTCGCAGGTGCTCCCGCACAGGTGCGTCGTTGCGGATCAAATCGCGGGCGCGAACCAGCAGGTCCTTGAAATCGACGGTGCCGCTCGCCTGCTTGAGCGCCTGATAGCGCTCCGTTGCGCCGGCCAGCTCGCCTTGCAGACACGCGGCCAGATCGGCGTCCGCCTGCTTTCGAAACTGCACCAGATCCGCAAGCAGCGCTTCGCGCGCGGCGAGCACCTCGGTCCGGGTCACGTCCTTGCTGAATTTGTAGCCGCTGCCTTTTCGTGCGCGCGAGAACTTGAAGTCGCGCGCCAAATCGACCAGGCGCGCCTCCCAGCCGTCGAGATCGCGTTGCCCGAACGACTGCTCGAGGCTAATCTGCCTGCTCAACCGGCGCGCGGCGTCGGTATCGACGAACAGATTGTCGCGCTCGGATCCCGGCGAGGACGTAAGCTCGGCGAACCGGTGCAGATCGTTCACCAGCCGTTCGACTTCGGCGTCGCGGTCGAACGCGGGCCGCTCCCACGGCTGCGGAAAGTCGCGCCATTCCGCGAGCGTCCGTCCCGCGCCGCGCAGCCGGTCGATCGGACCACCGGCGTCGCCGTCACCGCCGCCCGATCCGAACCTGGCGCCAAATACGGGGCCGCTGGTACGCCGAAGAGCACGACGCAACCCTTCGGGCGGACTCTTCAACGCCTCCTGCAACCAGGTCCGGAACGCGCGTGAGTACAGCCGATCGGTTTGCGGCTCGGTCAGCACCGCGAACAGCGGATCGACACAGGCTTCGACCGGGCGTTCCCGCAGCAGTTCGGCGCAGAAACCATGGATGGTGTTGACGTGCGCCTCCTCGAGCGTCTCGAGGGCGAGATCGAGCCGCGCCGCGGTCTCGCCGGATGCGCTGGCTCGTCGAGATTCGAGGGTTTCGCGCAGGCGAAGCTTCAACTCGCCGGCAGCTTTTTCCGTGAACGTGACCGCGACAATCTCGATCATCCTCGCGCGTCCGGTCTCGAGGACGCGCAGGATGCGGTTGACCAGCTCGGTGGTTTTTCCGGTGCCGGCCGCGGCTTCGACGATCAGCGTGTCGTCGAGGTCGTTGGCGATCGCGTCGCGCGCCGCCTTGTCGCTCGCGTTATGTCCGTCGTTCACGGTCGCATCTTTCGGGTTCATCGCATCGACCTCAACACGTCGAGGTCTGCCAGCCGATCCTTGGCCTTTCGACGGATGCGCTCTTCTTCGCGCGGGCCGCAAACCGGGCGGAAATCGCACCAGGTGCAGGCGCGTTCATCCGGCGCCGCGGCCAGGAACCCCAATTCGACCGATCGATCGATGATCGTCAGCACCTGCAGGCCCTGACCGCGGGTGTAGTCGTTAATCGGGATCGCATGGTCGGCGAATGCCCCGGCCGTCGTCGCGTAGAACAGGCGGCCTTCGGTGACTCGTTTGCCCAGCGCCTGCTCGATGGCCACGCTGTACAGGACCGGCTGCAAGGTCTTGCCGCCGCCCACGATGAGGTCGGGCGTCGAACGATTCTTTCCGGTCTTGTGATCGGTGACGCGCAGGACGTCGAGGTCCGACCGATGCTCGATGAGATCCACCGACCCCCGCAGCACGAACCTGCCGTCAACGACGACCGGGTCGGGGAGGCTGCGCGGATCGCGTCCCTCATCGCTCAAACCAAAACTGAACTCGAAGTATTCCGGTTGCCACGCGCCGGTGTCGGCCAGCTTCTGCACCCAGATGCCGAGGTCTCGCTGCAGTTCGCCGAGCTCATCGCGCCAGACACGCGGGATCGCGGGCGCGAGCTTCTCGGCGTATTCCGCCGCGACCCGCTCCAGAACATTTTCGAGCGTCGTCATCGCCCCCGGGATATTGGCGGCCTCGATCGGCAGGCCGCCGCCAGCCTTCATCGCACGGTAGAACTCCGCCTGCACCTTGTGAAACAGACTGCCGCGAGTCAGCGGGTCCATTCGCATCAGCGGCTCGGGTTCGTCCCACGGCTGCAGCCGATAGATGGTGGCCAGCAGGAACTGGTACGGACACGTGGCGAAGCGCTGCAGCGCCGACAGCGAATACGGCCGCTTGTCCAAACGATGAGCCTGGAGCGCGGCGCTGGTTCCGGGCGCGACCCGCACCAGTCCGTCGCTCGCTGACCAGGCCGCACGGTCCCGCGACCAGCGGCTGATCACCGATCGACGCAAGGCCTCGTTCAGACCGAGCAGGTAATGTGCCCGGCCGCGCACCGCGGTGGAATCGCGGTTATCGAGCAGCGGTTTCAACATGGCGAGGTCGTGCTCGAGATCGTCGATCGCCTGATCGGGATCAGCGGGCGCCGGCCACGCCAGGCTGGCGCCGCCTTCGCCGGCAGCGTCCGACGCGAGCACTCGATGGTCCGGGACACGGCCCGTGATCGCGCGCATGACGTCGAGCGCATAGAAGGACGGGACGCGCGCGCGCGTCTCACCGACGTCGAGGCGGGGATACGAAAAATACAGACGATCACGCGCCGCCCCGATGGCAATCTTCAGCAGCAGACGCTCGGCCTCGCCGCGGCCCTTCTGGTCGACAAGGGTCGAATCGAGTTGCTCGCGCCGCTCGTCGAGCAACAGCGGATCTTCCCGCGGCCGCTGCGGCACCACACGCTCGGCCAGGCCCGGCACAAAGACGACGCGGAATGTGCGGCCCCGCGCCTGATGAGGCGTCCCGACAAACAGCCGGCCGTAGCGCCGCGCCGGCGGCTCCCAGTCGAGCGTGACCAGGCGATCGTGCAGCACGTCGCGCGCTTCTTCCAGCGTAACTGGGCCGACATCTGCCATCGGCCGCAAGTCGGCGAGCAGCCGCTGCACGCGATCCGGACGCCGCAGGGAGCGTGTCGCGAGCGCGGCAAAACGCTCGAGCCATTCGCCCCAGGTTGCGCGCTCCGGCCAATCGGCCAGCGAGTCGATGATCGGCAACGCGAAGAACCGAAGGTGCGCCAGATTTCTGAGATCGCGTTCGAACCGGCCGATGCGTGCCGATTCGGGCTCGTCCCGCTTCAACTCCTCGATCCGGTAACGATAGTCCGCGTTCAATCCGTCGAGCCGGCGACGCCAGCGGTTCTTGCCTTCCTCGCGCGTGCGGCCACCGACCACCGCCGACTCGACGATCAACTCCTCCCATTTCCAGGGCGATCGCAACGTGCCGGCGATCACCGCTTCCTCGTCGGAATCGACCAAGCCGGCGTCGCCCGTCTCGGCGTCCTCAGACTGATCCAGCGACTGATTTTCGCCTCGCGACGCCTCGAGATCGGCATAGACAGCGTCGGCCGGCACCGCCGGATCGGCCCGAGGGTGATCCCCACGCGCCGCGACTTCGCTGATCGGGGGCACCTGTCCGAGCGACAGGTATTCGTCGAATCGCTTGGCCGACAGTCCATCTGCGGCGCAGTTCAGCAGCGCGACAAATGCCCGGCCGGCAGGGTCCGGACGGCGCGTGCCGCGATCGAAATAGACCGGCACATCGGCGCGAGCGCAGGCGTGTTCGAGCAGGCCGAGATAGTGCTGCGGCGCGCGCAGGAACACCGCCATCTGGTCGAATGGCACACCCCGCGCCGCCTCATCGAGCACGCGACGGACGATCTCGACTGCCTCCCGTCCTTCGCCCGGGGCCGAGAACAACCTGACATCCCCGGACGGCTCGCGGACAGGCGGCCGTTCGGTCTGAAAGACAAAACGGCGCAGGCACTCGAGGTCAGTACTGTGACCGTTGAGGTCAGCGGAAGAATCGAGCCGCTCAACCCGCCCGCCAAGCTTCTCGAGCGCGTTGAGCGCGCCAGTGTCGCCGTCGGCAACCGTGGCCAGAACCTCCGGCGATCGCGCCATCAGCGCAGCCGCAAACTCCCGCTCGGCGCGCGAATCGAGCGGCACGTCGAGCAGCACGATCGGCAGGCTCGCCCAGCGCACGAGGCCATCGCGGCACGCCTGTGCTGCCAACCGGTAGAGCGACGCGCGATCGTCAACCGCGGCGTGACGGAACTGTTCCTCAACGCGCGCCATCAGCACCGATAGATCGGTGAGGACCAAGGACGAAGGACCAGGGACGGACCAAGAACCAGGCACCAGGTCCGAAGGACCAACCCCCGCAAGCCGCAGCTCGTGCAACGTTCTCGCAAGCGCCTTTGGAAAGCCGGGCATCGAAGCGACCGGGGCGAAGTACTCCAGCTCTCCCGCCGCGACCGCATCGAACACCGCGCGCGCCGCGATCGCTTCGGCCCCGGCCTGCGTACCGGGAACCGTCGTCACGCTGACGCGTGCGGCGGCGGATCGCACCGCGAGCTCGGTCAGGCTGAATCGGGTCAGACCGAAGGTCGCGCCCGCGTCGCGAGCGATGGCGCGTGCCAGATCGTCTGCGGCTCCGCGTGAGGCGCCGACAATCGCGAGCTCCGACGCTGGAGGGAATCCGGCGATGAATGCGCGCGCCGCGTCGAGGCGCGCCGCGGCAGAAGTGGAGGTGACGATGCGCACGGGCTTTCTCCTTCCGGACACCATGCCGGACTCTCGGGAACCGCGGCGCTCGCCGCGGGCGACTGTCGGATTCTACATCGTCCCATCACGGGAACCACGAAGAACACTAGACGCGAACGTGGAAGTAGCCGTCCGCTTCCTGAACGGCAATTCGCGCACCGAATGCGTCGGTCAGTCCCGACGCTGTCAGCACTTCTCTCTTGGTTCCATCGGAGACGATGCGGCCATTCTTGAGCAGGATGACGCGTGACACCTCGGGAATGATCTCCTCGACGTGGTGGGTCACAATCAGGAGGGTCGTGCCCTGCTGTGCGAGCGCGCGCACGCGCTCCATGAAGTGATGCCGCGCGACGACGTCGAGCCCGCGCGTCGGTTCGTCGAGGACCAGCGCCTTCGGTTGCTGGACCAGCGCGCGTGCAATCAGCACGCGCCGGGCCTCTCCAGTCGACATCGTGTCCAGCATCTGCTGCGCCAGCGATCCGGCACCGACCCGGTCGAGCGCCTCGGCCGCCTGCCGCCGCATCGCCGCGGTGACGCGCTGGTGCGCGAATATCCCGTAACTCGCGAAGTAGCCCGAGAGGACCGCGTCCAGACCGGTGATGACGCCGTTCGAATTGCCGTGGACGAATCGATCGTGCAGGTCTGCGGACACGATGCCGAGCTGGGCGCGAAGCGTCAAGACATCCCAGCGTTCCTGACCGAACACACGAATCGGCGGCAGCTCGCGATCGGTTGCCAGCGGATACAGCTGTAAGGTCAGGAGCTTGATGAACGTGGACTTACCGGCGCCGTTGGCACCGAGAATCGCGGCGTGCTCGCCGGAAAGAATAGTGAGTGTGAGGTCGTCCAGCACGCGAACGCCACCCAGTACGACGGACGCGTGATGCAGCTCGAGTAGAGGACTGGATGTCAACTGATGACGGCCCGGCGATTGACGTGACGACGGTCAGCGGATGCGCCAGCCGTTCACGGGGCCGCCGTGGAAGAAGACGGCCGGCGTCATCACGCCGTCCTTCTTGAACACCTGGCCATCCTTCATCACGAACTGAACGTTGCGCAGCGCATCGATGTCGCTCAAGGGATCGCCGGGGACCGCGATCAGGTCCGCGAAATATCCC
>DASXIR010000133.1:0-3453 GCA_036497895.1 Vicinamibacterales bacterium
AGAGCTCGCGCGAGCGCTGCAGGGCGAGCGTGAGTACCAGCCCGACGTGATGCAGCTGCTCTATATTGCCAATCGCTACGAGCGGAAACCGGACCTGCTGCGGTGGCTCGAAGGCGGGCTGATTCTGGTCTGCGATCGCTACATGGCGTCGAGTGTTTCGTACGGAGAAGCACAGGGACTCGACCCTGCGTGGCTCGTCGAGATGCAGAAGTTTCTGCCGGCGCCGGCGTTGACGATCATGCTCGACATCGCGCCGGAAACCGCGGTGCAGCGAAAGTCGGTCGATCGCGACCGCTACGAACGCGATCTGGCGATGCAGGGCCGCGTCCGGGAAAGCTACCGTCGGCAGGCCGCGGCAAACAGCTGGGTCGTGCTCGACGGCGAGCAACCCAAGGATGCGATCGCCGCGGAAGTGTTCAAGGCCGTGACGTCACGACTCGGGCAGCCGTAAGCGCCCGCACTTCGCGCACACCGGCCTGTTTCAGCACCTGCGCGCACGCGTCGAGTGTCGCCCCGGTCGTGCTGACATCGTCCACCAGCACGACGGTCGCGCCGGTCAGTAGTCGAGCCGATCGGGCAATCGCAAACGCGTCGCGCATGTTCCGGTGACGTCTGGCCGCCGGAAGTCCGGTCTGCGTCGGCGTGGCGCGGATGCGGCGGAGCGCTGCAACCGACGGGATGCCGAGATGCCGCGACAAGTCGCTCGCCTGATTGAAGCCGCGATGGCGAAGGCGCGATCGGTGAAGGGGGACGGGAATTGCGCAGGCGGCGCCTTCGAGCATCTCGGCGCCCCGATCTCGCATCAACACGCCGAGCCGGCGCGCCAGCGATCGCCGGCCTTCGTATTTCAACGCATGGACGATCGCCCGCAACGCGCCGTCGTACGCGCCGATCGCGCGCGACCGATCGACGAAGCGGGGCAGCCGCCGGCAGCGCGGACAGCAGTCGAGAGGACGGCTGATGGTGCGCCAAACCGGTAAGGGGTCGCCGCACCGATCGCAGATCGGCGGTGTGATGGGCAGAATCGACGCCCAGCACGACCGGCAGACGGGACCTTCTGTCGGATGTTCGAGGAGTTGCTGACAGGCGGCGCACTCAGGCGCGAAGAGGATGGAGACGAGCGCGTCGCAGGAACTTCTGATTGCTGATTGCACAATGCTGACTGCAGAATGTTGCTCGCGTTCCACATTGCACTCTGCGATTCAGCAATTTGCATTCAGCAGTTTGCATTGCCTGCACTCTGTTTACGTCACCGCCGTCCGTACCGCGCTGCCCCACAGGCGCTCGAGATCGTAGAACACGCGGGTCTCCGGCGCAAACACGTGCACGACGAAATCGAAGTAGTCGAGCAGGATCCACTCGGATCGATCGTAGCCCTCGATGTAAGCAGGCTTGACGCCCTTCGCCGCGAGCTGCTCAGTGACCGAGTCCGCAATCGCCCGCACCTGGCGCGTATTCGTGCCGGAGGCGACGACGAAGAAGTCGGTGAAGCCGGCGGCCTTCCGCAGATCGAGGACGACGATCTCTTTCGCCTGCTTGTCTTCGACCGCCGCGACCGCCAGTGCGACCTGCGTCGGAAACGGTTTGGATTTCGTCGCGCGTTTCTCAGTCTTCGCCATGCAACCTGCCTGCCGCGATTGGATACAGCCCGTCCGACGCCCGGCGTCCAGGCGTGCCCGGAATATAAAGTCCGTGCTGCTCAATGTGTTGCCGCACACCAGCGGGAACCATCCCGTCGATCGCAGTGCCTTCGCCCAGCGTCTGACGGATCGCAGTGGATGACACGTCTGCGGTAGGCGCGTCGATCAAAATGATCGATGGGTTCGCCGGCGCGATCGCGTTGGTTGCCGTGACCATGCGCGGGGCCAGGTGGGGCAGGCGCTGCGCCAGCCTACCCACCGGCGATCCCGGGCGCGAGACCACGACGAAGTGTGCAGCATCCAGGATCGCCGGGTAGTCGTGCCACGTCGCGATCTCGCCGAAGGCGTCGGCGCCGATGATGAAGAACAGTTCGTTTGGCGCATATGCCCGGTTGCGCAGATGCCCCAGCGTCGAGGACGTGTACGACGGTGTCGTCGAACGCAGCTCGAGATCGACCGCGCGCCAGGCCGGGCGTTCGGCCACCGCCAGCGCCACCATGGCGAAACGGTGATACGCCGACGCAAACGGCTGCGGACGGTGTGGCGGGATGTTGGACGGAATCATGAACACGCTGGTGAGTGCCAGCGTGCTGGCAGCGGCGTCCGCCACGTCGAGGTGGCCGCAATGAATCGGGTCGAAGGTGCCGCCGAGAATGCCGACGCGCCGCCCGCTCATGCCGCTGGCTGGCGTGATTCGGTCAGCCGGTGCCACATGGTTTCGAGCAGCACTGGCAGGCCCTGACCGGTGGCCGCCGAGATGCGAAAGAACGGCAAGCCGAGGATCTTCGCCCGTTCCTCCAGCGCCGCCACTCGTTCCTCATCGTCCACGGCGTCTATCTTATTCGCTGTGACGATCTGGGGCTTGGCGGCGAGCGTCGGCTGAAACAGCTCCAGTTCCTGCCGGACGGTTTCGAGGTCGGCGACCGGATCGCGTCCGGTGCCAGATACGTCGATGAGGTGGACCAGTACCTTGGTCCGTTCGAGGTGACGGAGGAACTGGTGACCGAGACCAAGGCCGCGGTGGGCGCCCTCGATCAGTCCAGGCACATCCGCGACGACGAAGCTGCGGTCGTCGCTGAGCCGCACGACTCCAAGGTTGGGAGTCAGGGTCGTGAAGGGGTAGTCGGCAATCTTGGGCCGCGCCGCGGAAATGCGCGCGATCAGCGTCGACTTGCCGGCGTTGGGGAAGCCGACGAGGCCGACGTCGGCGAGCAGCTTCAGCTCCAGCCGCAGCTCTTTGCTCTCGCCCTCCTCGCCGGGCTGAAACTTGCGCGGAGCGCGATTGGTGGACGTCGCGAACTGAGCGTTGCCGAGGCCGCCGCGTCCGCCCTTCGCGATCAGGAAGCGCTGGCCTTCGTGCGTGAGGTCGGCAACGAGCTGGAAAGGTTGTCCGGGGTTTTCCGGGTCGGCGACCTTCTCGTAGACGAGGGTACCGATCGGCACCGCCAGGTCGAGATCCGCGCCGCCGTGGCCGGTCATGTTGGATCCGGCGCCGTTCTGACCGCGCTGCGCGGCGAATTCCTTGTGGAACCGGAAATTGATCAGCGTGTTGATGTGGGGCGAGACGACGATGTAGACCGAGCCGCCGTGACCACCGTCGCCGCCGCTCGGACCGCCGCGCGGTACGAACTTCTCCCGACGGAAGGCGAGAGCGCCGCTCCCGCCATGGCCAGCTTCGACGTGAATGTCGACTTCGTCGACGAACAAGTTAGTCGAGCGGCTGGATGCTGATGACCCGGCCCTTGGCGCCGTGGTCTTCGAACTTCACGCGTCCTGCGGTCTTCGCGAAGATGGTGTCGTCCTTGCCGAGTCC
>DASXIR010000134.1:0-4618 GCA_036497895.1 Vicinamibacterales bacterium
TATCCATCCTCGTCTCACCGGACAGATTCGCTAATGTGGTGTCCCGCACTGCAGCGGTCACCTTCCCCTTGGTGACACCATCATCAAGAAATTTTCGGATTCGGCCGAGGCCCTTGTTCAGGAAGGTCTCGTCGACCTCCCGCACGATCGTCCGGTAGCCGGCAGTCGCACATACCTGCGCGATGCCCGAACCCATCAGTCCACAACCCAGTACTCCGACGGTTTTGATTTGCATGTGTCCTCAACTGGTCCGCCTGAAGGCGGACACTACTAGAACCTGGTCCGCGTGAAGGCGACGCTACTGGCCGCCGGCGCCTATGCTCGACGCAATGTAATCGCCGGTTTCCCTGGTGCCGAGTGAACCGCCGATTTCGCGCGTGCCCTGTCCATTGCCGACCGCGTCCGTAACTGCCGCCTCGACAGCGGCTGCTTCGCGTGCCATCCCAAGCTGCTCCAGCATCAGCGCCGACGAGAGAATCGCGCCCATGGGGTTGGCGACATTCTTTCCGGCTAATGGCGGCGCCGACCCATGGACCGGCTCGAACATCGACGTCCGGCCGGGATGCAGGTTGCCGGACGCGGCCATCCCGAGACCACCCTGGAGCGCGGCACCAAGATCAGTGACGATGTCGCCAAACAGGTTGTTAGTGACGATGACATCGAACTGCCCGGGATCCTGGACCATCAGCAAGGCGAGCGCGTTGATGTAAAGGTGACGGGACTCGATCTGCGGATAACTCACGGCGAGATACTTGAACACGCGCTGCCACAGCGCGTGGCCCTGGACCATCGCATTGCTCTTGTCGGCCATGCACACGCGGCGGCGGCCGTGCGCGACCGCGAAATCGAAGGCGTGCTTGACGATTCGATGCACTCCCTTGAAGGTATTGATCTCCTCCTGAACGGCGATCTCATCGTCTGTCCCCGGCTTGAAGCGTCCACCGATGCTGACGTAGAGCCCCTCGGTGTTCTCTCGGAACACGACGAAGTTCACGTCCGCCGGCACACGGCTCTTCAGAGGACAGAGACGCTCGTCGAGCAGTTTTACTGGACGGTAATTCACGTACAGATCGAGTTCGAACCGGGTGCCGAGCAGGATATCCCGCGCATGCCGGTTATCGGGGACGCGCGGGTCGCCGAGCGCGCCGATGAAGACGGCGTCGAAGTCGTCGCGCAGCATCGAATAGCCATTGGCTGGAATGGTGACGCCGGTCTGGAGGTAGTAGTCCGCGCTCCACGGCAGCATTTCGAAATCGACTCGATTGCCGAACACTTTCCCAACGGCCGTCAGCACTTTGATCGCCTCGGCCGTCACGTCCACGCCGATTCCGTCGCCGGGAATGACCGCTACGCGCATCTCAGTGAATGGGCGGAATCGGCAAAATCGGCGCCGGGCCAGGGAAGCCCGCACCCGGCAGCGACAAGCGAAAACACGCGCCGCTCGCGCTCGGTGTCAACGACAGCGTTCCCGCGTGCGCCTTGGCGATGCCGAACGAGAGCGACAGACCGAGCCCGGCACCGGCACCGGTCGATCCCGTGGTGAAGAACGGTTCGAAGATCCGTCCCACCAGTTCGGCTGGAATGCCGGGACCGTCGTCGCAGACCTCGAGGACCGCCGCGTCGCCATCCACGAACGTTCGTATCGACAGGACGCCGCGCCCATTGGCTTCCGACATCGCCTGCTGGGCATTGACGACCAGATTCAACACGACCTGCTGAATCTCCTCGCGGTTTGCCAGCACCAGCGGCAGGTTCGACGTCAGGTCCATCCGTACTTCAATGCCCGCCATTTCGAGTTCGTAGACGCGGACCCCGACTGTGGACTGGACGATCTCGTTCAATCCCGTCAGCAGTCGCTCGTTCGGCGATCGGCGGATGAACGTCAGCAGGTTGCGGACGATCCGGCCGGCGCGCCAGGCTTCGGTCTGCGCCCGTTCGAGATCGACCTTGACCTCCGGCGTGTGGGCTTCGCTGAGCATCAATTCGAGCGTCCCGATCAGTGATTGCAGCGGGTTATTGAGTTCGTGCGCCACGCCAGATACGAACTCGCCGATGGCCGACATTCGTTCGCTGCGGACCAGATGTTCGCGCAGGCGCACCTCTTCGGTCGTGTCGCGCACGACCGCAACGATGTGGGTAATCTGACCGGCGCCATTGACCAGCGGCGTGACGACGCAGGCGGCCTGGAAGGTCGAGCCGTCCTTCCTTGCGATTGACGCGGTCGCCCGGACCGTCCGCTGCGCGCGGAGGCTCTCGGTCAGGGTTGGCACTTGTGCGATCGAGTCGGCGCCGAGGAGCGCGCTGGGAGTCAACAGTTCGACATCTTCGCGGGTGTAACCGCAGGCGCGACAGAACGCGTCGTTGGCGTACTCGATCCGGTTCTGCCGCAGGATGACGATCAGTTCCCCGGCCTGTTCGCAGGCCGTGGCGAGCAGGCGAACGCCCTGATTCGCGCGCTCGACACCTCGCTGCTCTACCCGCAACCGAATCATGATCAGGCCGGTGCCGCAGACCAGGGCTGCCGCGGTCGCGAGGTCACGCAGCCGATCCACGTGCGCACCAGCCGGCATCAGGTATCGCAGGCTGTAACCGACCAGCGGGACGATCAGGATACCGACGAAAAGGAGGACTGGTGACGAATGACGCACTGCCCACGTCCCCGCGGACCGCGATTCCACCGGCGAAGACGGCGCGGCCGACGCCGCCCAGGCGGCAAACCAGAACGGCAGCATCGACCCGATGTCGCCCGGCGTCCCTGTATGGAAGTTGCCTTGCGAGGCGACGACGGCCCAGCCAATCAGCCCGCCAAGTCCCAACACCATACCGAGGGCCAAACGCTTGTAGACATCGGCCCATGCGTTCTTGCCCGCATCGAGCGCGGCCAGGCCGAACCCGAGAATCGCCAGGATCCGCACCAGCGGTGCGATGATCGCCAGCAGCCGCAACGCCATCCGCGAGTGTTCAGGTTCGGTGCCGGGCGCGACGATCAGCGACCAGTACAGGAAGCCGGAGAGAAAGATTAGAACGGCGATATCGATGGCGGCAGTCGCCGCCGTGTCGACGGCGCGACGCCGGTGCGGCCACGCCACCAACGCGATCAGCGGCACGGCCGATCCGCTCAACTGCACGACCAGGTGCCAGGTGAACCACGGCGATCGCAGATCGCGGATCACTTCGTCGACTGCCCAGCCGATCTGGCCAGTCAGCCAGAGCACGGACCACGTCGCGATCGCAGCCCAGAACACCGCGTGCCGGCCGGTCCATCTGCGACGGTTGCGGAGAATGACGAAGAGCGGCGCGATCGGCGGCAGCAGAACGGCGATGTTGCCAATCACCAGGCGCAGGTGCGGAGATCCGACAAACGCCGACACGAGTGCGGCGTACGCACCCGCATAGACGAGACCCGCGATCGCCCAGATCATGTTAAGTCGTCCACTCCCTGAATATCTGTATCGGTCCGTGAGCGCCGCTTCCGCCGGAGCACGTCTGCGGCACGAGCGACGTTCACATAGTGAGTATAGATGGAGGTCGAGCGTCCATCCCTGCTTGCACGGAACGGCGCGTTTCGTCGCGGAGTGCGCCGATTCGCACTGCCGTTGCACTCACGCGACTCGCGACCGCTGGCTGAGGACCTGTGACAACAACCAGCACACTGCCCGTCAGAATGCGGCCGAAACGCACCCGTGCCGATAACCCGCGAGTGCCGCATCCGATCAACGGCAGCACATCCATCCGGAAGGATTTCTGAATCGGTTTTCCAACCCGGTAACTGAAACCGAAGGAACGCGCGACCCGTCAATAAAGGTGTAGAAAGTCAGCATCCTGGCTGCTTTCGGCCATGGTCGCCTCAAAGCTCGTTTGGACAATGGTTTACCGTTCTAGTTGGATTGCAGCCTTTTCGGGTCAGCCTGGGTGGGTTCGGAGGATGGGTTTCAGAAGTTGACGAAATTGACCGCAATCCTTTGGACGCTGCGTGGCACGAATTCTGTATCAACTCGAGCTGTCCGAGGAGACGGACAACGATGATGACCTACACGACCAACACTGACGCGCTCCAGCCCACCGGGAATCACGGTGCGCCGTTTGCGGCGGCTCAGAAAGTGGTGATCGTCAACGGCAGTGCAGCCATGCTCGGGCTGCTCGAGTCGGCGTTCGATCCGGGTCGTTACGATGTGATGTTCGTCGAATCGAGCGGCCACGCGTACTCCCAGATCAAACGCCTGCAGCCGGACCTGGTCATTCTGTGCGTGCACATCGACGACGCCGACGGTTTCCACCTGCTTTCGATGCTGAAACTCGACGACGAGACGCGCGAGATTCCCGTGTTGACCTGCACCAGCGATTACCACGGAGACGACGAGGATCCTGAGGCGCCGGATCCGCTCGACACCGAGCTGTTCGTGCCGAAGCCCGCGATGTCGATGAACTGAAAAATGTTATAGTCGCCGCGATGCCGGACTCCGACAAACGCGACGCGGAACGACTCGAAATTCTCGGCGCGTTGCACGGCGAAGTGATGGTCTTCCAGCCGATGGCGATCACTGAGGTCAGCCAGGGAGGCGTCCAGGTCGAAACCGCATTCCCTCTTCACCTCGATTCCCTTCACGATTTCAGACTC
>DASXIR010000135.1:0-10414 GCA_036497895.1 Vicinamibacterales bacterium
CTTGGACGGCGTCGGCATGCCGGGCTTCTGGCGGCCGCCACGGACTGGCGCCGTCGTGTTCTCGCCGTAGTTGAGGACCTCGAAGCGAACGAGCTTATCAATGTCACTCGCCGTCAGCGAAGCTTGATAGAATTGCACGCCGAATTGCTGCATGCGGATCGCGGCAACGTTGATCATAGGTTGAGTCCCGTAAGCCTCAGACTGGCCCGCAGATGCGGCTCAAAGAGGCGGATTGTATCGCAGGTACCGGCTCCGCACCAACCCAGCCTCAGTCTTGCTAAGTATCACGTATATAAGGAGTTCTGTCATGTTGCTGCTGAGGCGCCTGTCAATAATCTCAGCCATCCTCTTGATGTTCGCCGCCGCGTTCGACTCGTCAATACTCGCCCAAACCACTGCAAACAAAGCAGTAGACGATGATTTCGCGCGGTCGGTCAAGGAATGGACGACGAGACCGGAATTCAGCAGCCCACTGGTGGATCACCTGCCCAAAGTGGCGGGCGTGCCGTCGCCAAAGGACATTCTCGGGCACCACATCGGTGCTCCCAAGCAGCTGACCTACTACGCGGACATCCTGAAGTACTACCGCGCGCTCGCCGCTGCCTCGCCGCGCGTAAAGGTCGTCACCATCGGCAAGAGTAGCGAAGGCCGCGACCTGGTCGTCGTGTTCGTCGGCGCTGACGACACGATCAAGAACCTCGATACCTATCGGGGCTATCTCGCTCAGCTGGCCGATCCGCGGACCGTTTCGGATCAGCAGGCGAAGGAAGTCATTGCGAAAGCCAAACCGCTGTATCACCTCTCGGGCGGTCTGCACAGCGGCGAGGTCGGTCCGTCAGAGATGCTGATGGAGCTGACCTATCGGCTGGCCACGGAGGATTCCAGCCTCATCAAGCAGATCCGCGACAACGTCATCGTGTCGATTACGCCGGTGGCCGATCCGGACGGCCGCGATCGCAACGTGGACTGGTATTACAAGTACGGCATCCACGAGACCGACGGCCACCCGACCGGCGCCGGGGTTCCCTACTGGGGCAAGTACATCTTCCACGACGACAACCGCGACATCAATTACTCACAGATCGAAATGCGCGCGCTGCTCGACTGGTACTTGCAATGGCACCCGCCGATCATGCACGACCTGCATCAGGCGCAGACGCTGCTCTACACGTTCAGCGGGCAGGCGCCGCAGAACCCGAATCTCGATCCGATCCTCTTCGGCGAACTGCCGATGATGGCCAACTTCGAGATGGCGCAGATGGCGAAGTACGGCATGCCTGGCGTCTGGACCCACGGCTATGTGGACATGTGGTCTCCGGGCTATCTCGCGTTCATGTCGTCGAATCACAACGGCATGATCAGGATGTACGAGATCCAGGGCACGAGCGGCGCGAACACGACGAAGATGCGCCTTGGCAATCCGAACGCCGCGGGCGGACGCGGTGGTCGCGGGGGGGCGCCCGCGCCGGATGCCGCAGCGATTACCGCCGGACGCAGCAATCAGTCCGAGCGTGAGTGGTTCCGGCCGTGGCCCGCGACCGGCGAGTTCGACTGGTCGCTGCGCAACAACACCAACTACGGCGAGACCGGTGTCCTCACAGCGCTGCAGTACACCGCAGCCTTCCCCAACGTGATTCTCGAGAACTTCTACCAGAAATCGCGGAACTCGGTGGACACGGGACGCAAGGAGGCGGTGGCCGGCTACCTGATTCCGGCGGGTCAGCGCGATCCGACCCGCGTCGCGCGACTGATCAACCTCCTGCGCATGCAGGGAATCGAAGTCGGCACCGCCAACGCCGAGGTGAAACTGAAAGAAGGTACCTTCCCCGCCGGCTCCTTCATCGTCAAACGCGATCAGCCGTACGCGCGGCTGGCGAAAATCCTGCTCGAGAAACAGGTCTACCCGGATCCGGTGACGCGGACCTACGACGATGCGTCGTGGACGATGGGAATGATGAGCCAGACCGATGTGAAAGAGATCGAGGACAAGGCGGTACTGAATGTCGCCGTCACACCGGTGACCGAGGTCAAGCTGGCAGGGACGGTGACCGGCACCGGCTCGATGTTCGCAGTCGCGCATCTCGGTTCGAACAACATGATCACGCTCCGCTATCGGCTCAAGAGTCTGAAGGTTCAGGCGGCGGAAAAAGAGTTCAAGCAGGGCGCTGTCACCTTCCCGGCGGGCTCCTTCATCGTGTCGGGCGACGCGGGAGCGATTTCGTCAGCGGTCGAGTCGCTCGGACTCACGGCGGTGGCGCTGCCGGCCGCACCGGCGGTTCCGCTGCACGATCTGGATCTGCCGCGCGTGGCCGTCTATAGCACGTGGGGCGGCACGCAGGACGTCGGCTGGGTCCGTTACGCGTTCGACAAGTTCGAGGTCCCCTTCGATCTGATTTACAAGGATCAGGTACGGCACGGCAATCTCAAGGGCAGTTACGACGTCATCGTGATTCCGCACCAGGCTGGAAGCGCCAAGCGCCTGGTATTCGACATCGAGTCGCGTGGCACGCCGATCGCCTACAAGAAGAGCGAGCAGTTCAAGTATCTCGGCATGTATGGCGAGTCCGACGACATCACCGGAGGAATGGGGATCGAGGGCGTCGCGGAAATCGACAAGTTCGTGAAGGCCGGCGGCGTGCTCGTCACGCTGGGTAACGCGAGCTTCTTCCCGGCCGAGTTCGGCCTCGCGCCGAGGGTGGACGCGGCGCGAACGTCCGGTCAGTTCTACTCGCCCGGCGCGATCATCGACGCCGAGATCCTGCAGCCGGAGAATCCGATCTTCTATGGCTACGACAAGAAGGTGATCCCGGTCCGCTACGCCAATGGCCCGCTATTGACGGTCCAGAGCGCGAATCCCTTCGGCGAGAACGCGCCGCCAGGGCCGCCACCGACACCGGCCAGCGTGCTGATGCGATGGCCCGGTGGAGACGATCACGTGTTGAGCGGGCTGATGCGCGGCGCCAACGAGATTCGCAACCGTCCGGCGATCGTCGATCAGCCGTCGGGTAAGGGGCGCGTGATCCTGTTCGCCGGCAATCCGTGTTACCGGTGGCAGAACTTCGGCGAGTTCAACATGCTGTTCAACACGGTGCTGAACTACAACGACATCAAGACGGCGCCCGAGGCGGCAACGACCTCAACCGCCGCACCCGCGGCTCGCTAGTCTAACGATGCAGGGCACGGCCTTCAGGCCGTGCCACCAAACGGGACGGCCTGAAGGCCGTCCCCTGCTTTTCTCCGGCGCCATCTGCCGACGAGCGCGTCCCGCCAGCCGATCGCGCGGTACATCAGCACGCTGAACAGCACGAACGCGATCGCTGATCCCCACAACGGCAAACGGTGACGCCAACCCCAGCTTGCGTAGCCGTAGACGAGCTCGACGTGGATCCAATAGATGAACAGCGAGTTGCGACCGAGCTGCGCCAGCGGATCGCTGACGCGTCGGGCCGCCGATCTTCGTGTCAGCGCCACGTACACCGCTTCGCACGCATAGATCATCGTCAGGCCGATGGTGAGGATGCCGAGCCGGATCGCGAACCAGGTCGGTGACGAGGTCCAGAATGACGAAGCGGCGTACAGCGACGGACGTCCTGCCGTGTAGAAGCCGGTCGCCACCAGCACGGCCCCGACCGCGGCGAGGATGACCTGCAGCCGACGCTCCGCGCGGTCGTCACGTGCCGCGGCAATCAACGCCCCGACGGCACCGCCGGCGAACACGAACGCAGCCCACGGAAACACCGTGAAGATCGTGAACTCCCCTGCCGGCCTGATGTACCACTGAAACCAGAGCGGCAGTGCGTCCACCAGCGTCGAGGCGCGGACGATCGGCGTCAGCATTGCCATTGCGGAAGCAATCAGGGCATACCAGATGACACGAGCAGTTGTGGAACGGGCGAGTCCCCAGACGATGCCGGCGCCGACGATCGCCGGGCCCATGATGTTGAGGATGTCGACACGGAACAACGTCACCGGATGACTTCCTGGGGTGACGATGAATCCCTGCAGCCTGAACAGAAATCCGAGGATGAAGATCTCGAAGCCGCGGCGGCAGATCGCGTCGACGGCGAGACCGTGGCTGCCGGTGCGTTGCGCGCTGCGCGTCGCGGCGAGGACCACCGCGAGGCCGGCGAGCCAGAGAAACAGCGGCGCGGCAAAACCTCCGACCACGTTGGCGTCGCGAAACGCGATCGTCCCGCGGACGTTCAAGCGTGTCCAGGCATCGGTGGTGTGCGCCCAGATCATCAGGAGCACCGCAACGCCCCGGGCCCAGTCGATGTAAGCCTTTCTATGCACGCACTTCGTATGTCGTCGTGAACGCGATGTCCTGCCGCATCGAATGCCAGACCGAGCAGTACTTGTCGTGGGACAACGCGATGGCGCGCCCAACCGCGTCCGCCGGCATGTCGCCTTCGGCGGTGAAATGCAGCGTCACGCTCACGAGGCGGTGCGGTTCACTGGCCGAGCGATCAGCCACGACGTGAGCGCTCAGCACTCGCGTGACGTATCGCCCTTTGCTGAGGATGTAGGCGACATCCATCGCCATGCAGCCGGCGAGCGAGAAGACCAGCGCCTGCACCGGCGACGGTCCGGCGATCCCGGCGCTGTCGAGGGTCATCGACGCCTGGCTGCTGACGGCTGAGAACTTGAGCTCGCCGATCCAGGTGAGATCAGCAACGACCGGAGGCTTTACCACAACACCCTCGGAGGGGGATTGTAGTCGTTTCGCGCGCGCAGCGGGCTAGCGGACTACCGAGCCGCCGACCGCTGTGGTCCGAACCGCCGTGTGAACAGCAGGAGTCGGGGCCGGCGGCGCCGATGGCGGCTGAAACATCGGCCGCTGCGAGACGAACGACTTGATCGAGACCCACGCCAGCGGCAACACCACCAGCATGTAGGTGAGCGAATGGCCAAACGTGCTGTCGGGACCCCACGACTCCGTGGCGGCGTGAATCGCTTCGCTGAACGGGAGGAAACCCTGCTCGGACATTTCGTGGACGCTCTGGATCAGCAGCTGCACGACGAAGACGAACAGGAAGATCGCGGTCGCCTGGAAGAAGAGCGCGAGGTTGATCCGGTGACCATAGCGCGACCACAGCCACGCAATCCCTGCCGCGCCGACAACTCCGAGTGCGGCCCCAAACGCGAGATCGAGCGTCCCGCGCAGCTGCATCAGGAGCAGCGCGGTCTCCATGCCCTCGCGGCTGATCATGAGTGCGGTAAACAGGAACACGCCGAGGAACGCGCCGGCGCCGGGTTGGATGCTCGACGACTTGAGCCGCGCTTCGATGTCGCCCTTCATGCGGCGTCCGGTACGCCACATGTGGACGATCATCCAGGTCACCGAGATCGCGGCGATCAAGGCCAGCGGACCGTCGAGCCATTCCTGATTGAGCGCGTCGTGAAGGAGGTAGCCGCCGAGTGCGCTCATGGCAAGGGCTGCGGCGATGCCCCAATGGACGGCGGATGTGAGGGTCGTGCGCCCGGACTTGCGGAGGTACGACAGGCTGATCGCAACGATCAGAAACGCTTCGAACCCTTCGCGAAGGGTGATGACGAACGCCTGTAACACGTTGCTGTCAAATCCCTGAAACATGACCCGTCCGACTCTCGAAAATGAGACCCAATCTCAGGATGAGAGTTCAGTCTATCGCGAGATATCCGACCGGTCAAGTCGGCGATGGGACACAACATTGGGGCACAACAGGCATCTAGCGAGGACAAGGCCCTCCAAATTCGAACTCCGGTTCCGTCGGTGGGAAAGGCATCGTTTCGTGCCAGCACCGCATCCAGGCGTGACTCGTCACCAGCGTCACCGGCCGCGCGGTCGGGTTTGCGTCATGGGAATCCATCGGCGGAATCGATTGGTTGGAACCTTGATCCGGATGACCTCTTCTAAACAGCGTCGAGCTGGCTGAAATGCTAGGATTCGTCCATCTGAACTGGAGGGTTCACTGAAATGAAGAAGTTCGTGATTGCAAGTCTCGGGCTGCTGGCGCTCGCGGCCGGCGCCGTCGCGCAGACGCCCGACGAGGCGATCGAACGGGCCCTGGCCCCCACGACGCCGCAACAGAAGGACGCCGTTTCGGTCGTCAAGTGGAAGGCCGACGGAACCTACGACACCCTGAAGAAGGGCACTGGCCAACTGGTCTGCTACGACCGGTCGAACGAGCTGGGACGCACAGGCTTCAACGTCCAGTGCACCGTGCTCGGCAACCTGCCGCGCGTCGCGCAGAACCGCAAGTTCGAAGCGATCAGCGACAAGACGGCCCGCCAGGCGGCGATCGACGCGGCCGAGAAGGACGGCACCCGCGTCAAGCCGGTCTACGGTTCGCCGTGGATCGACATGAACGGGGCCGACAAGGAACACGCACGCATCCACCGCACGATCGCCATCCCCGGCGCAACGACGGCGTCGACGGGTCTGCCGACCGACCCCAAGCAGGGCGGCGCGTGGATCATGGACGCGGGCACGACCACCGCGCACATCATGATTCCTGGCACGTAGGGCGAACCTGAGACTCGGGCTTGGGGCTCAACGGTTGAACGTTGAGCCTTGAGTCTTGAGCTCTCAGTAGCGCGGGCCTTCAGGGCCCCGTCGCACTCGGCCCTGAAAGGGTCGCGCGTTATCCATCATGGCGGCCGTCATCACCATCGTCGCACTCGGCGACTCCACAACCGCCGGCACACCGGGATTCAAGTCCCCCATCGAAGCGCCGCCGGACGGCGCGGGCAACGTCGAGAGTCAGTACGCACACTGGCTGATGCAATCGCATCCGGATTGGCGCGTGCTCAATCGCGGCGTCAACGGCGAGCGTACCGATCAGATTCGCGCACGGTTCACCGGCGACGTCGTGGACGCCAGGCCCGATCTGGTCGTCATCATCGGCGGCGTGAACGACGTTTATCAGGGCCGGCCGGCGAAGTCAGCTGAGCGCGAGCTCGAAGCGATGTATGACGCGGCGCGCAGCGCCGGCATCCCGGTGGTCGCGGGCAGCGTACTGCCTTACAACAGCGCAACGCCGGATCAGAATGCCCACATGCGCGCGATCAATCAATGGATTCAAGCCTACGCGGCGCGTCATGGGGACGTCCTGTTCTGTGATACTCGCGCAGCCGTTGCCGCACCTGACGCACCGGATCTCCTCGCCGCCTCGCCTGATGGCCTGCACCCCGCGCCAGAAGGTTACAAATTGATGGCAGCAGGCCTCGAGCCAGTGATTCGATCGGTTCTCGCGCGTGCGCGGGCATTGCGGTAGAGTGAAACGATGATGCGTTGGACAGAGCGGGCGAGCTTCTCGCCGGGCAGCCGCTGGAAGCGGATGGCGATCGCGGCGGCCTGCGCAGCGTCGATGTCGGCGGCGATTGGCGCCCAGCAGCAGCAGCAGCAACCGACGTTCAAAGCGGGCACCTCTGTGGTGTCGCTGTTCGTGACCGTCCAGGATGCCGGGAAGCGCCTGATACCCGGTCTGGTCCAGGACGACTTCTCCGTCTTCGACAACGAGAAGCCGCAGCCGATCATCTACTTCGACAACAGCATCCAGCCGATCACCGTGGTCGTCATGCTCGATACGAGCGGCAGCATGACGTTGACCATCGACCTCCTGAAGCAGGCTGCGGAACAGTTCATCCTTCGTCTGCTGCCTGAGGATCGGGGCCGCGTGGGTGCGTTCAACGACAAGATTCAATTCAGTTCGGAGTTCACCAGCAATCGCGACCAGCTCGTCACCGACGTCAAGCAGCTGGACTACGGAAATGGGACTCGGCTGTGGGACGCGGCCGACGCCAGCCTCGAGGAACTCAAGAACACGCAGGGCCGGAAGGTGATCCTGCTGTTCACCGACGGCGACGACACCGAAAGCCACAACAGCACGCTCGGGAAGGTGATCGACCGGGCGCGCGCCGACGAGGTGATGATTTACGCCATCGGCCTGGAGAGCAACTACTTCAACGGCCAGCGGATGGTGAGGAGCAAGCCGGACGGCGGCCTGCGCAAGATTGCGGACGAAACCGGCGGTGGGTACTTCGAGTTGACCAAGACCGCTGAACTCGCGCCGACCTTTACCAAGGTCGCGCAGGAGCTGCACAGTCAATACGTGATTGGCTTCGCGCCGACACAGCTCGATAACAAAGTACACAAGCTGGCCGTAAGGATGAAGCAGACGGGAATGACGGCGAGGGCGCGCCGGAGTTACCTGGCGGCCCCCGATAAGTTCACCGTCTCACACTGAAACTGGGATTGAGCAGCCGAACAGCCGCGCAGCCAGGCAGTTCCGTGTTTGACGTGCGGTGGCGCCAGTTCAGACCAGCGCCGCGGCGACGAGGGTGATGACGAGGAGAAGACCGACGACCCATTCGGCTGAAGCCGAAAAACTCCATTCGCGCATTGCTCAACTCACCTGCCCTTCTCGAAGTTAGACGCACGCACCACGGCAAAGGTTTAATAGGCTCCATGACTGCCCTCTCCGAACAGGAATTCCGCGTGACCAGCGACCAGGCACTCGATGCCGCGCGGCACGCACTGCTGCCACTGGCAGATCGCGAAGGTTTCGAGGTCGAGCTGCAGAACGGCGTGCTGAACCTCGTATTCGAGGAGCCCGGCGACATGAAGTTCGTGGTCTCGCCGAATGCGCCGGTGCGGCAGATCTGGGTATCCGCGATGTCGAGAAGTTATAAACTCTCGTGGGCGGCGGAGCTCGGCGCATTCGTGCTGGACGGCGAAACGTTACCGGTGTTACTCGACCGGCTGGCGCACACCTTTCTCGAATCGGCCTGAACGATATTGGTCCGGCTGAAGCCGGACACTACATTTGATTGCTGGAGGTTGCATGCAACGCCTTGCCGTCGGATTGCTCGCCGCATTCCTCGTCGTGTCCATCTCCGCGCAGAGTCCGGACAAGCGCGAGCTGCCCGGCGATCGTCCGGCACCGAACGTCCACGCGACACGCTCGGTCGCGATGGGCAGGAACGGCATGATCGCGACCAGCCAGCCGCTGGCTTCAGCTGCGGGCCTCAAGGTGCTGCAGGATGGCGGCAATGCGATCGACGCTGCCGTCACCGCCGCCGCGGTACTTGCGGTCGTCGAACCGTCGATGACCGGCATCGGCGGCGACCTCTTCGCCATCGTCTACGACGCGAAGACAAAAACGCTGCACGCGCTCAACGCCAGCGGACGCTCGGCGTACGCAGCCACGCCCGAGGTCTACGCGAAGCGCGGCCAGAGCCGGATGCCGGGTGCGGGCGTGTTGACCGTCACGGTTCCGGGTGTCGTCGAGGGATGGTCGGAGCTGCTGTCGAAGTACGGCACGCTGCCGATGTCGAAAGCGGTCGCGGCGGCCATCGGCTATGCGAAGAACGGCTATCCGGTGTCCGAAATCATCAGCGGACAGTGGAACGCGAGCGAGAAGAAACTCGCGGCGGATCCGACGACTGCCGCGACCTTCCTGCCCAACGGTCATCCGCCCGTGCCGGGCGAAATCTTCGCCAATCCCCACCTCGCGGCCTCGCTTGAACTGGTTGCGAAAGGCGGACGCGACGCGTTCTACAAAGGCCCGATTGCCCGGGCAATCGTCGCCGACATGAAGAAGCGCGACGGGCTCCTGGACGAGAAGGATTTCGCGGATCACAAGGCTGACTGGGTCGATCCGATCTCGACCAGCTATCGCGGCTACGACGTCTACGAAATGCCGCCCAACACGCAGGGATTCGTGGTCCTCGAGATGTTGAACATTCTCGAAGGTTTCGACGTGAAGGCGATGGGCCATAACTCAGCCGAATACCTGCACGCGCTGACCGAGGCCAAGCGCATTGCGTTCGCCGATCGGTCGGCGTACCTGGCCGACCCCGCGTCGGTGCCGCCGGCGGTGCTCAAGACCTTGATCTCGAAGGACTACGCTGCGCTGCGCCGCAAGGAGATCGACAGGGATCACGCGGCGGAGGCCTACAAGCCGGGTGTGATGCCCGGCGTTACGCCGAGCGCGGCGGTTGCGGAAGCCTTGCAGAACTTTACTGGGCTTGATCGCGGCGACACCATTTACATGACGGCGGCTGACGGGCAGGGTAATTTCGTGTCGCTCATCCAGTCGCTCTTCTCCGACTTCGGCTCCGGTATCGTCGCCGGCGATACCGGCATCCTGCTCCACAACCGCGGTAGCGGTTTCAACCTGACACCGGGATCGCCGGACTTGATCGCTCCGCACAAACGTCCGCTCCATACGTTGATTCCGGCGTTCGTGATGAAGGACGGGAAGCCGTGGCTGTCGTTCGGCGTGATGGGCGGCGACCATCAGGCACAGGGCCACACCCAGGTGCTCGTCAACCTGATCGACTTCGGCATGAACGTGCAGGAAGGCGGCGAAGCCGCGCGCGTCACCCACGGAAATAACGGGCTGCAGGTCGAGAGCAACGTACCGGAAGC
>DASXIR010000136.1:0-20154 GCA_036497895.1 Vicinamibacterales bacterium
TCGGGGCAGCGCCACCCTCAGCACGTCTTCGAGCGTGCGTGCCGGGACGAATTGCATTCCGTCCTTGACCTCGGGCGGCAGTTCGGCGAGATCGGACTCGTTCAGCGCCGGCAGGATGAAGGTCTTGATGCCCTGCCGCCGTGCCGCCAGTACCTTCTCCCGGATGCCGCCGACTGGCAACACCAGTCCGCTGAGCGTAATCTCGCCCGTCATCGCCACGTCCTCGCGCACCGTCTGCTGACGCAACGCCGAAACGATCGCGGTGGCCATCGTGACGCCGGCGGACGGACCGTCCTTCGGAATCGCGCCGGCCGGAACATGGATGTGCAGGTCGTGGGAATTGAGAAAGTCGGCCGAGACGCCGAGCTCCCTGGTGGTTGATCGGATGTGGCTGACGGCGGCGCGCGCCGACTCCTGCATCACGTTGCCAAGCTGACCGGTCAGCGTCAAGTGGCCGTGTCCCTCCGGCAACAGGCTCGCTTCGATGAACAGGACGTCGCCGCCGCTCTCGGTCCAGGCGACGCCGGTCGCGACGCCGGGGCGCGACACCCGGAACGCGACCTCATCGTGGATCTTCGGCGGACCGAGGTACTCGAGCACGTCGGCAGCGTGCACGATCGCGCTGCCGCTTTCGTCCGACGCGGTCGCGACCCGCGCCGCGACCTTGCGCATGACTGCGCCGATTTGCCGTTCAAGGCTGCGGACGCCGGCTTCGCGCGTGTACTGCGCGATCATCCGGCGCACGGCGTCATCCTCGATCGTCAATTGAGCGGCGGCGAGGCCGTTTTCTTCGAGCTGCCGAGGAATCAGGTACTGGCGCGCGATGTGCACCTTGTCCTCCTCGGTGTAGCCCGCGAGCGAGATGATTTCCATCCGATCGAGCAGCGCCGGGTGAATCGTCCCGAGCTGGTTGGCGGTGGCGATGAACAGCACTCGTGACAGGTCGATGTTGATCTCGAGGTAGTGATCGCGGAACGAATGGTTCTGCGCCGGGTCGAGTACTTCGAGCAGCGCCGCCGAGGGGTCTCCCTGGAAGCCGCCGGCGGTAATCTTGTCGATCTCGTCGAGCATGAACACCGGGTTCATCGCACCCGCCTGCTTCAGCGCCTGGACGATGCGCCCGGGGATCGCGCCGATGTAGGTACGGCTATGACCGCGGATCTCGGCCTCGTCGCGGATCCCGCCGAGCGAAATCCGCACGAACTTCCGATTCATCGCGCGTGCGATCGACTGGCCCAGCGACGTCTTGCCGACGCCGGGCGGTCCGACGAAGCAGAGAATCGGACCCTTGATCTGGGCCGAGGCGCTGCGCCGCGCCTTCAGCTTCTGCACGGCGAGATACTCGACAATCCGCTCCTTGACCTTGTCGAGGTCGTAGTGGTCCTGATCGAGTGCGGCACGTGCGGCGATCGGATCGAGCCGGTCGTCGGTGACGGTGGACCACGGGATGTCGAGCACCCAGTCGAAGTAAGTGCGAATCATCTGATATTCGGGCGAGGCGGGCGACATCCGCTCGAGACGATCGAGCTCCCGCTGCGCGATCTCGGTCACGGCTTCGGGCAACCTGGCCTCGGCCAGCCGTTTCCGCAACTCCTGGCTTTCCGGCTTCTCGCCCTCGCCGAGCTCGTCCTGAATCGCCTTCAGCTGCTGGCGCAGGTAGTACTGACGTTGCGCGTCGGTCATTTCCTGCTGCGCTTCCGATTCGATCTTGCTCTTCATCTCGAGCAGCGCGATCTCGCGGCCGAGCGCATTGGACACCGACTGCAGCTTTCCGGTGAGCGACTCGTTCTCGAGAATCAGCTGCTTTTCTTCGGCCTTCATGTCGAGCAGGCTCGCCAGCAGGTACACCAGCCGCAACGGATCGTCGATGCCGGCGACCATCCCGCGCAATTCCTGCGACAGGCCGGTCGCGAGCGACAGCGCACGCTCGATCAGTTCCTGCAGACGGCGGAGGTAGGCGTCGACCTCGAGCGTCCGTTCCGACGCGTCGGGCGCCGGCGATACGACTGCGCGCAGCGACACCTCGTGCTTCGTGATCACGTCCGCCTTGGCCCGGGTCAGCCCCTCGACGATGATGTGGATGCCGCCGGACGGAATCTTGGCCATCTGCCGAATCGCCGCGATGGTGCCGATGGTGCGCAAATCGCCCGGACCCGGCTCGTCGGTATCGTTCTTTTGCAACGCGAGGAAGAGGAGACGATCCCCGGCGAGCGCGCGGTTGACCGCGTCGATCGACTGCGGCCGATTGACCGCCAGCGGCTGAAGCGTCAACGGCAGGCTGACGGTTTCTCGCAGTGCCAGAAGTGGCAGTTCACTCGGGTAGGTACGGGCCGGGTCCGAAGCCATTCTGCGTAGTGTCCGGCTTCCGCCGGACCGGCGTCAATCGGGTATGATCCTGGCATGGCGCTCGAAGAACGCGACTTCTTCATTGGCAGGAACGAAACGCGGACCGAGAAGCTCCCATGCCCGCGCTGCAAACGCACCAACGACTACCAGATGCGTTGGGTCGTCCGGACGAAGAAGGATCGCCTTCCGCCGGGCGCCGACGAGCGCGACCGCGCGCTGTACGCCAAGTTACGCGACTATATGATCCGCGTTGACGACAGCGTCACCTGCAAGACCTGCGGCAAGAAGTTCGATATCCCATCCCAGCACTCGATGGTGTTCATCGACAAGTCCGGCGCCGCCGAAAAAACCTACACCGGCGGTGACGACGAGGATTCGCGCTTCAATAGATGAAGGGAACGATTCGCCAGCGGACGGTCCGGACGTAGCGGTCGTAGTCTTGCCCGAAGCTGCGGCGGAGCGATTGCTCTTCCCACGGCACCGCGACGACGAGATATGCCGTGGTGATGATGGCGAAGGCCAGGCGGTTCCCGGTCATGTGCGCCGTTCCGAAGACACACAGAATCCAACCCAGATAGAGCGGGTGACGGACCAGACCGTACACGCCGGTGGCCTGCAGCGGCTCGTGCGCGCAAGGCGGACGGATGCCGGCAAGCTCGAGCGGATCCAGATAGCGAACGGCGAAGGCAATCAGCGCGAGGCCTGTCAACTGAATCGCCGCACTTGCCACCGCAGCCACTCCGGCGACGCGCCAGATCTCGCCCCCAATCGATCGCCATCCCAGGCACGCCACCATTAACAGGGCGCTCGCGATCCAGACGTAGAAGGATCGAATCAGATCCGGGGGTACGGTCCGCGCGATCAAGGCTTTCACGGGTTGGCGCGCGAAAAGACTGTGATGAGCAGCGAACACGGTCAGGAGCAGAGCATCGATGGCGATGGCGGCTGATGAGGTCCCGTGTGGCACCGGGCGTCCCCACACGATGAGGTAGCAGCCGGCGCACACAGCAAGCGATGTCACGAATATTGCACCGCCAGCCCACGCGAACAACCGCGCGACATACTGCATTCGCCATAGTATAGGTTTTACTTCATGCCTCAATCCGGCGCCCCGCGCATCGTCATCACCGGCATCGGCGTGGTTTCGCCGTTCGGCGTCGGCCGCGAGCGCTTCTGGAGCCACGTCAGTCGCGGCTGCAGCGGCACGAAAGCGATTACGGATTTCGATGCGTCGGAATTGCCGTGCCGGGTCGCGGCACCGATCACCGGCGTCACCGTAGACGACCTGCCGAGTCTTGACGGCGATGAGCAGCGTGACAAGAACAACCGCGCCGACCCGAAGCGCTATTCGCGATCGGCGCTCATCGGTGTGATCGCCGCGCGCGAGGCGTGGGCGGATGCGGGACAGCGGATTGGCGAGCCGAACGCCGGCGTCGTCATCGGCAGCGGCGGCGGCGGCATCGACGTCGGCGAGCGTCAGTATTACGACTTCTTTGTCGAGCGGGGCAAGAAGGTGACGCCGTATGCGATCCCGATTTCGATCGTCGGGATGGTGTCGAGCGAAGTCTCGATTTCGCTCCGGCTCCGCGGTGTCAGTCACGTGCTGTCGTGCGGGTGTACGAGTTCGACCGACGCGATCGGCTACGCCGTGGCTCAGTTGCGAGCGGGCGACATGGAAGTGGTGCTGTCAGGCGGCACGGACGCCTGCGTGACGCCGGGCATGATCTTCGGGTTTTCGCGGATGCGGGCGCTGTCCACCGCCTACAACGATCGGCCGGCGGAAGCATCGCGGCCATTCGAAACCGGACGCGACGGGTTCGTGCTGGGCGAAGGGGCCTGGATGGTCGTGCTCGAACGCGAAGATCGGGCCCGCGCGCGCGGCGCGAAAGTGTACGCGTCGATCGACGGCTACGCCTCGACCTGCGATGCCTACCACCGCGTGCAGATGGCTCCGGACGGCGAGGAGATCGTCCGGGCGATGACGCTTGCCGTGGAGCGGTCCGGCAAGTCGCTCGAACAGATCGGGTACGTGAACCTGCACGGAACGTCGACGCAGATGAACGATGCCGTCGAAGCGCGTTGCGTGCGCGAGGTGTTCGGTGCTCACACCAATCACCTCGCCGGGTCGTCGGTGAAGTCGATGATCGGCCATCCCCAGGGCGCGAGCGGTGCGGCGGGTGTCGTGACGTCGGCGCTGGCGTTGTCCCGCAATTTCCTGCCTCCCACGATCAATCATCGCCATCCGGATCCGGACATCGACCTGGACGTCATCCCCAACCAAGGCCGGGTCGCGGACGTCGAAGCGGCGCTGTGCAACTGCCTCGGCTTCGGATCCAAGAACAGCGCACTGGTGCTCGGGAAAGCCTGACGCGGACGTGGCGCGCTGCGATGTCCTGATTGTCGGCGCGGGTCCGGCCGGCGCGGTCGCCGGAACCATCCTCGCGCGCGCAGGGGCGCGCGTGTGCATCGTCGATCGGGCGACGTTTCCGCGCGACAAGTTGTGCGGTGACACCGTCAATCCCGGGACAGTCGCGCGCCTGCAACTGCTCGATATGGCGGGCGACCTATCCGAGCGGAGTCTCCGGGTCTGCGGCATGCTGGTCACTGGGGAACGCGGTGTTACTGTTGAAGGGCGGTATCCGGACGGCCAGTACGGGCTGGCGATTCTCCGACGCGATTTCGATTGGATGTTGCTGCAGCACGCGATCTCGGCAGGCTGCGAATTCGAGCCATGCGTCACCGTAAGACGTGCGGTAATCGACGACCGCGGCCCGACGCGGAAAGTGTGCGGTGTGATTTCCGCCGCGCCTGCAGGCGAGATCGAGTGGACCGCGCCGGTGACGATTGCTGCCGACGGACGTCATTCCACGTTGGCATTCAGTCTCGGGCTGGCGCGTCATCCGAGCACTCCGCGGCGGTGGGCGATCGGCGCCTACTACGAAAATTTCCGTCCGGACGAGATGCGCGCGCCTTCCATCTTCGGCGAGATGCACATCAGGCGTGGACGTTACGTCGGGATCTCGCCGCTCGCGGGCGGGATGACCAACGTCTGCCTGGTGCGGCCGTCCCAGCCTGCCGACGCCGAGCTTCGCGAGCCCGCGGCTCTTCTCGATTACGAGTTGGCACGCGACCCGTTTCTCCGGGAGCGCGCGGCTGGCGCGCGACGGCTCACGCCGCCGGTTGTGCTCGGACCGTTAGCGGTGGACACAACAGGTCAGTCGATCGACGGACTGCTTACAGCCGGTGACGCCAGTGGCTTCATCGATCCGATGACCGGCGACGGGCTCGGCTTCGCGATTCGTGGGGCGGAACTGGCGGCCGTGTCGGCGTTGCGATCGCTCGAACGCGGCTGGTCTGGCGTCCACGCCGACCTGGACGAAGAGCGGCGCCATCTCTTCCGCGGCAAATGGCGCTTCAATCGCGCACTGCGGGCGCTGGTCACCTCTCCTCGTGCTGTGGAGGTCGCCGCGATCGGTGCTCGCCTGGCGCCGGGTGTCCTGCGCGCCGTCATCGCACGGGCGGGCGATTGTCATCTTGTCCGAGCCTGATGGTCGCTACGCTCTTCGCAATCGTGTTCGGAACCATGATCGGCGAGTCGATTCGCGCTTCGCGCAACGAGCGGGCCCAGTTCCAGCTCGGCGGCGTTGAACCGCCAGACGATGTTTACCAGGTGATGCGGATCATGTATCCGGGTGTCTTCCTGGCGATGTTTGCGGAGAGATTGATGAGCAGCTCATCACCGCCGGTGCCGGTCGCGGTTGCGGGAGGGGTGGTGTTCGCTGCGGCCAAGGCGCTGAAATGGTGGGCGATTCGGTCGCTCGGTCGCTCCTGGACGTTCCGGGTCATCGTTGTACCCGGCATGCGCCTGGTCGTGCGTGGTCCGTATCGTTGGTTGAGGCACCCGAACTACGTCGGGGTCGTGGGAGAACTCGTCGGCGTCGCACTGTTGCTGGGCGCGACGATTACGGGACCACTGGGTCTGGTCGCGTTCTCGGGATTGTTAATCAAACGGATCGCGGTCGAGAATCGGACGCTCACTCAGGCGGCCCGATGACGTTCGGACGCGTCTAAACGGCATGGCACGGGACCGGCGCATGAAGCGCCCGACCTTACCCTCGCGGCCTATAATACAAAGGCGATGAGTTCCCCTGACCGACCGGCGCGCGGATGGTCGGATTTCCCGAGGTCGCACCGTACTTCTGTCCTGCTGCTGATCGCGGCGGTGGTGTTTCTCGTCCTGCCGTCCTCCGGCACGGCGCAGGCGCCGCGTCGGCCCGCGACGCCGCTGCAGACGGCTGTTCGTCTGCTCAACGAGGGCAAGTACGACGAGGTTGATGCGGCGGTCGAGAAGCTCGACCAGCGCGATCCGAACGTCACGGCGGTCAAGGCGCGGGCGGCGATCGCTCGCGGACACTACGGACCGGCCGAAGAAATGCTGCGGCCGGTCGCGCAGCGTGCCCCGACCAGCGAGGCCGCGCTCGAACTCGGCTTGCTCGACCGGATGATGGGCCGCGATTCCGCCACGCCGATCCTCGAAAAAGTGGCGACGCTGGCTGATGCGAGCGACAATCCAGCGGAAGTGGCCCGCGGCGCCTGTGCTCTGCGCGCCCTGGGACGATTTCAGGAATCGAACGCCGCCTATCGAGACGCGGCTTCCGCTGCGCCCGGCGATCCCGCGATCCAGACCGGCTGGGCGGATCTGTTCCTCGAGAAATATCTGCCCGCTGAAGCGCTGAAATCTTACGAGGATGCGCTGCGTGCGGATCCCAAATGGGTGCCGGCGTTGACCGGCTCGGCGCGCGCGCTGTCTGACGATAACCCACCGAAGGCGATGAACTTCGCCAAGCAGGCACTGGCGGTCAATCCCTCGTCGGTGGAGGCGCAGATTTTCCTGGCACGGGAGGCGATCGACGCCGATCACCGCGATCAGGCGAGGGAAACGCTGGCGAAGGCGCTCGCCGTCAATCCATCCAGCCTCGAGGCGCACGCCCTGATCGCCGCACTGGACTATGTCGACGACAAAGAGGACGCGTTCGAGGCGAGCGTTGCGACAACGCTGGCCATCGCGCCGCGATACGGCGAGGTCTATCGCGTCGCCGGCGATCTGGCGGCGCGGAATTACCGCTTCGATCAGGCGGTGGTGCTCTCACGTCGCGCCTTGACCCTGGACCCGCACAATACCCAGGCGCTCGGCGACCTTGGTCTGCAGCTGTTGCGGACCGGCGACGAAACGGCGGCACGAACTGCTCTGGAGGCGTCGTTCAAAGCCGACCCGTACAACAAGCTCACGCTCAACCTGCTGAAGATGATGGACGGCCTCGACAAGTTCGTGACCGTCCGTGACGGCGATCTGATTCTCCGCATGCATGCCGACGAGGCGCCGGTTCTGCATGAATACGCGGTGGCGATCTCGCACCAGGCGCTCAACACCATGTCCGCCCGCTACGAATTCACGCCGAAAGGTCCGATCCTGATCGAGATCTTCCCGAAGCACGACGACTTCGCGGTGCGGACGCTCGGGTTGCCGGGGATGATTGGTGCATTGGGCGTCTGCTTCGGCCGCGTCGTGACGATGGAGTCGCCGCATGCGCGGCCGGGCGAGTTCCAGTGGGAAGCGACGCTGTGGCACGAACTCGGGCACGTCATCACGCTGCAGATGTCGAACCAGCGGGTGCCGCGCTGGCTGACCGAGGGCATTTCGGTCTACGAGGAAAAACGCGCGCGCCCTGAGTGGGGCCGCGAAATGGACATGACCTTCGCCGGCATGCTCAACCGCGGCGAGACCCTCAAGCTGCACGACTTGAACGCGGCCTTCCAGGATCCGAAGACGATTTCGCTGGCGTACTACCAGGCGTCTCTGCTGGTCGAACACCTCATGACGGCGTATGGTCAGGCCGGCCTCAACAAGCTGCTGCGGACCTACGGACAGGGGCTCGACACCGACGCATCGCTCAAGGCGGCGCTCAACACCGACCTCGATCAATTGCAGGTGGGATTCGACCAGACCGTCGAGAAGATGTTCGGGCCGATGCGGCAGGCGATGAGCATGCCGGCCGGTGTCGACAGCCTTCAGCGAACGCCGACCGCGGAGCTCAAGGTGCTTGCCGAAGCCAACCCGCAGAGTTTCCCGGTGCAGCTGGCGCTCGGTCGCGGGCTCCGCAAGGACGGCCAGATCGACGAAGCGATGCAGGCTTACGAGCGCGCCGCCAAGCTGGTGCCGGCAGCCGGCGGCGTCGGCAGTCCGCACGAGCAGATGGCTGCGATGGCGCTGGAGAAGAAGGATCGGCCGCGCACCATCTCGGAGCTCACAGCGCTGGTGGCTGTGGACTTCAACAACGTCGAGGCGGCGCGGCTGCTCGCTCAGCAACTGCAACTCGAACGGATCGAAGACCCGGCCCGGCTCCAGCCGGTCTACCAGCGCATCGCGGCGATCGATCCCTTCGATGCGGAAGCGCACACGATGCTCGGCCGGTTTGCGCTTCAGAGCAACGACGCGGATGCCGCTTCGCGCGAGTTCCGCACGGTCATCGCCCTGGGACCGGTGGACCGCGCCGCAGCCTACACCGACCTGGCGGAGAGTTACCTGAACGCCGGCAAGCGGGCCGAGGCGAAGA
The DNA here is from genome assembly GCA_036497895.1 of Vicinamibacterales bacterium. GTDB lineage: Bacteria > Acidobacteriota > Vicinamibacteria > Vicinamibacterales > CAVVIG01 > CAVQFC01. The sequence continues at coordinate 8,961 of DASXIR010000136.1, forward strand.
AACAGACGCTCGCGGCGCTCGAGATCGCACCGACCTACGAACGCGCCCAGGGGTTGCTGCTGAAACTGGTGGACCGATGACCGCTGAAGTCCGGGTCAAGCCGGACAACGCCGAGGTCGACGCGGTCCGCCTGAAGGCGGACACTACACAAAACGTGCTTCAGCCGGACCGATGCCGCATGGTCGCGCTGCTGCTCGCGCTGTTTACATTGATTCCAGCCGTGCAGCCTCGTGTCGCCGCGCAGCTGCCGAACGCGCCCGACGATCGCTTCGCCGGCCTGCAGTGGCGGTTCGTTCGTATCCGGTATCACTTCATCACCGAGGGCACGCACATCCAGCAGGACTTCGCCGGCGAGCCTTGGTACATCGACGCGCCGGCCGCCGAACAGAACCTGTCACGACGCGTCAAGACTGCGACCGCCATTCAGGTCGAGGATCCGCTCGTCATGACGCTCGACGATCCGAAGTTGTTTCAGAATCCCTGGATCTACTTCGTTGAGCCCGGGAACCTGAAGATGCTCGACAGCGACCTGCCGATCCTGCGCGAATTCCTGTTGCGCGGCGGCTCTGCGTATTTCGACGATTTCCACGGACCGTTCGAGTGGGACAATTTCGCCCACGAAATGAAGCGTCTGTTCCCCGATCGCGAGATCGTCGAGGTGCCGAAGGACCATCCTGTCTTCAGCTGCTTCTACAAGCTGGACGGATATCCGCAAGTGCCCGGCCTCGGGTCGTTCATCATCGGCCGGACCTGGGAGAAGGGCGGTGTGGTGCCGCACCTGCGCACCATCCTCGACGACAACGGGCGGCCGATGATGTTCATCAATCACAATACCGACATGGGCGATGGCTGGGAATGGTCGAACGCCGAAGACTATCCGGGCTATGTCAAATACACCGCGATGGCCTATCGCATGGGGATCAACGAAATCGTCTACGCCCTCACGCATTAAAGGAACCTACATGGATTCGTCGGTTGCAGCCATCAGCGCTGAGAGAGTCGCCGAGGCGCGCGAGCGCGTTCTGGCCGAATTGCGCAAGGTCATCGTCGGGCAGGACGAAGTCGTCGAGCAGGTACTGATCGCGCTGTTCACCGGCGGCCACGTGCTGATCACGGGCGTGCCGGGCCTGGCCAAGACGCTGCTGATCAAGACGTTGTCGGACATCCTCGATCTCGACTTCAAGCGCATCCAGTTCACTCCTGACCTGATGCCGTCCGACATCACCGGCACGGAAATCCTCGACGAGGAGCAGGGCATCCGCCGCCTCCGCTTCGTGAAGGGACCGATCTTCGGCCAGATCATCCTCGCCGACGAGATTAACCGGACCCCGCCCAAGACCCAGGCGGCGCTGCTCGAGGCGATGCAGGAGTACCACGTGACGGCATCGGGCCGGACCTACGACCTGGATCTGCCGTTTTTCGTCCTCGCCACGCAGAATCCGATCGAGCTCGAAGGCACCTATCCACTGCCGGAGGCGCAGCTCGATCGCTTCATGTTCAACGTGGTCATCAAGTATTTGAGCGAAGACGACGAAGTGACGGTCGTGACCCAGACCACCGGTGCGCAGCGCTCAGCGCCGGCGAAAATTCTGACCGGCGCCGACATCCGTCAGTTCCAGGAACTCTCCCGGCAGGTCGTGATCGCCGAGGAGGTTGCCCGCTACACGGTGCGGCTGGTGGCGGCATCGCGTCCCGGCGGCGAAGGCGCGCCGGACTTCATCGAGAAGTGGGTCAAGTGGGGCGCCGGGCTGCGCGGCTCGCAGGCGCTGGTGCGCGGCGCAAAAACCCGGGCGCTGATGCACGGCCGTTATCACGTCGCGCTCAAGGACATCCAGGCGCTGGCGGGGCCGATTCTGCGTCATCGCATCATGACCAACTTCTACGCCGAGTCTGAACGCGTCAACGCCGACGTGATCATCGACAAGCTGCTCGCCGCGGTTCCCGTTCCCAAGAGTGGAATGTAGCCGATGCCCTGGACCGCGCACGACCGGCCGTTTCTCGACCCGGCGGTCGTCGCCCGCCTCGGCACACTCGAGCTGAAGGCCCGCACCATCGTCGAAGGCTTTCTGTCGGGCCTGCACCGCAGTCCGTTCAAGGGCTTCAGCGTCGAATTCGCCGAATACCGCCAGTACATTCCCGGCGACGATCTGTCGACGATGGATTGGAAGGTCTACGCGCGAAGCGACCGCCACTACATCAAGAAGTTCGAGGAGGAGACCAACCTCGATTGCCATCTGATCATCGACGTCAGCGGTTCGATGGGGTACGGCTCTCATCACGGGATGTCGAAGTTCGAGTACGGGGCCTGCCTGGCGGCCTCGCTCGGCTACCTGATGAACCGTCAGCGCGACGCCGTCGGCCTCACCGCCTTCGACGAGGACATCGTGGCGATGCTGCCGGCGAGCTCGCGTCCGGGACATCTGCTCGCGCTGCTCGTCACCCTCGACCGGCTGCGAACGGGCCACCAGACCAACGTCTCGAAGCCGCTTCACCAGCTCGCCAACACGCTGACCAAACGCGGCATCGTGGTCCTGATCTCGGACCTGCTTGACGATCCCGACGAAATCATCCGCGGCCTGAAGCACTTTCAGTTCCGAGGTATCGACGTCATCGTGTTCCACGTGCTCGACCCGGACGAGATCGAGTTTCCGTTCGAGCGGGCGACGCGCTTCGAGGACTTGGAGACGAGCGAGGAAATCATGGCGGTGCCCGGTGCGGTGCGCGCGCACTACCTGAAACAGATCGACCAGCTGATCGATCGCTACCGGCGTGAACTTGGCGCCAGCGGTATCGACTACCAGTTGATCAACACCCGCGATCCGCTCGAGATCGCGCTGCTGTCATACCTGTCGGCGAGGTCGAGGTCGCTGTAGGTATGAACCACAGAGGCTCAGAGGCACGGAGACCGGAGGGCACGCAGAGGGCTGATTCTGGTACCGCAGGGGCTCGGCCGTGCTGACGTTCCTGTCGCCGCTGTTCCTGGCTGGAATCGCAGCCGCCGCCGTGCCGGTGGTCCTGCACCTCCTCAAACGCGAGCCCGAACCGCGCGTCAAGTTCGCCGCCGTGCGGCTGCTCAAGCAGGCGCCGGTCGAACATACCGAAAAGCATCGCCTTCGCGAACTGCTTCTGCTGGCACTGAGGATCACGGCGCTGGTCCTGCTCGCACTTGCATTCGCCCGTCCGTTTTTCGCGACCGGTGCCGCATCCGCCGCGACCGGCGTCACGATGATTGCTCTCGACACTTCGTACAGTCTGTCGTCACCCGGACGCTTCGAACGGGCGCGCCAACTGGCAAAGGACGCCATCGCGCGAGCGCCGGCGTCCGATCTGGTCGGTGTGGTGACGTTCGCCGATGATGCGGAAACGGTCGCCAGGCCGAGCGTCGACCGCGTGCTCGCCGCCGCGGCTGTTGACGAAGCGGCGCCGGGATTCGGCGCCACTCGTTATCGCGCCGCCCTGTCGGCGGCAGCGCAGAATCTGAGCGGACGCAAGGGAACGATCGTCGTCGTCACCGATCTGCAGGAAAGTGGCTGGGACGCGGGAGATCGGGCATCGGTGCCTGACGGCGTCACGATCGACGTGGCCGACGTCGGCGCTGCACCAGCCGATCTGGCAGTGACGGCGGTTCGCCCTCAGTCCGACCGTGTGATTGCCACAGTGCGCAACAACGGCCCGGCACGCGACGCACACCTGCATCTCAAAGTCGACGATCGGCCAGCCGGCGATGTCACGGTCGCTATGGGCGCGAATCAGTCGGCGGACGCGACCTTCGCCGGAGCGCCGCACGGGACCAGCGTTTCGGTCGCAGTCGACGACCCCGGTGGCATCACTGCCGACGATGTGAGGTTTGCGGTTATCGGCGACACGAGCCGGCCATCCGTACTGGTCGTGACCGGTAGCGGTGATCTCGGTCGTGAAGCGTTTTATGCCCGACATGCGTTATCGGTTGCCGCGTCGGCGAATCGCGCGCTGCAGGTCGTCGGCGTCGCCGGCGCCGACCTGAGTTCGTGGACCGACGCCCGGATCTCCGCCCAGGCCGCGGTGCTGCTGCTATCGACTCGTGGTCTCGAGCACCGGGCCCGCGAGCTGCTCGCGTCCTATGTCAACGGAGGCGGCGGCCTTTTCGTCGCCGCCGGACCCGATGTTGACGGCGATATCGTCGGCGACGTGCTCGGCAGTGCCTCGACGCTGAAAATCGCGACGACCGACGGTACGAAGCCTGCCCCGCGCACACTGGCGCCGGCGGATGTGCGTCATCCCGTGTTTCAGCCGTTCGCCGGCAATGCGGCGACACTCGGTCTGGTCACGTTCCAGAACGCGGCGCGCATCAGTGGGACGGGGTGCCAGACGCTGGCGCGGTTCACGACAGGTGACGCGGCCTTGATTGAGTGCCCGGCGGGTGAGGGGCGGGCGCTCGTCTTCGCATCCGACCTGAACAATCGCTGGAACGATTTTCCGGTGCACGCGACGTTTGTCCCGTTCCTGCACGAGGCCGTGCAGTATCTTGCGAATACGCGGGCTCACCCGGCCGAGTATCTGGTCGGCGACGCTCCGGCCGGGCTCAAGAGGGCCCCCGGCATTGTCACGCTGGCGGACCCGTCCCACGCCGGACGGGACCGGCGAGTGGCGTTGAACGTCGACCCGCGCGAGGCCGAGCTGGCGCGCATCTCGCCGGACGATTTTCAGGCCGCGGTGACGCGGCTGACCGTCAGCGGCGGATCGGAGACGCGGGTGGAGGCTCGGCAACAGGAGGATCGGCAGCACCTCTGGCAATACGGCCTGGCATTGATGGTGCTGTTGCTGGCGGCGGAGGGTATTGTGGCGAGCAGGACAGCCTGACCTATGGCTCACGATCAGGACATTCGCGTGCTTCTCAATCGCGTCCGTGCGCGCTGGCTGACGTTGTCGCTCTTCCGCGCGACAGTGCGCGCTGCAGTCGCGGCTGGTGTCGTCATCGGTGTCGCGCTCGTCATCGGCCACTGGACTGATGGCGCGCCACGTCTCTTCGCAGTGACGTCGATCGCGGCGCTGGTGCTGACGATCGCCGCGCTCGTCTGGGGACTGTTGCCGCTGCGACGGCGGCCGACCGATCAGCAGGTCGCGCGGTTCATCGAAGAGCGCGTGCCGTCGCTCGACGACCGGCTGGTGACAGCAGTTCATGTCGCCGACTCGACAGCGGCGGCGCCCGGGCTGGCGGGTCCGATGATTGCCGACGCGGCTCGCCGCGCGCGCGAGGTCGAAGCTTCGAGCATCGTGCCGTCCGCCCTGCTTCGGGGCGCGGGCATCAACGCGGCGATCGCAGCGGCGGCACTCCTCGCCGTCCTGGTCGTCGGACGCGGACCGGCCGGGCAGGCCGTGGACGCCGTCTCGTTGACGCTTCTGCCGTCTCGGGTCGCACTCGAAGTCACGCCCGGCAATGCGCGCGTAAAGGTCGGTGCGCCGCTCGCGATTCAGGCACGCCTCGTCGGCAACCGTGCGCCGGTGATTGCGCAGCTGCAGATCGCCGACGGCGACGGCTGGCGTACCACCGAGATGACGACCGACAAGCCGGGTACGTTCAGGCTGTCGATGGATGCAGTCCCGTCCTCGTTCAAATACCGAGTGGTCGCAGGCGCCGTCACCTCGCCGACGTACGAGGTCACCGCAGCACATCCGCCGCGGGTGATGCGGATCGACGTGGACTACACCTTCCCGGCCGGACTGCGGCTGGAGCCGCGGACCGACAGCGACAGCGGCGACATCTATGCGCCCGCCGGGACCAACGTCCGGGTTCACGTCATTACCGACCGGCCCGCCGCGAACGGTGAGATGTCACTTGCGGACGGCAGGCCGATTACGCTGGCGTCCTCGACACCGACGGAACTCACCGCGTCGCTGACGGTGACCGACGACAATTCCTACCGCATCGCGCTCACCGATCGCGAGGGCATGTCGAACCCTGGCGACACCGAATACTTCATTCGAACGCTGGCCGATCGGCCGCCGGAAGTCCGCGTCCTCAAGCCGGCGACTGACCGTGGCGTGACCAAGCTCGAGGAAGTCGACATCGAAGCGCAGGCGGAAGATGACTACGGCATCGAGCGGATGGATCTCGTCTACGCCGTACGCGGCGGCAACGAGAAGGTCGTGCCGTTCGAGATCCCGAAGCGCAGCACCATGGTCAACGGCCGGCACACGCTGTTCCTCGAAGATCTGGACGTGCAGCCGGGCGACTTCATCTCGTATTACGTCCGGGCGCGGGACATCACCCGCGGGTCCCGGCCGAACGAGGCGCGCAGCGACATCTTTTTCCTCGAGGTGAAGCCCTACGAGCAGGAGTTCGCGCTGGCGCAGAGCCAGGGCTCGATGCCGGGCGGTGGCCGCGCGTCGATCGACGACCTCGTCAACTCCCAGAAGGAAGTCGTGGTTGCGACCTGGAAACTCGATCGACGCGCGCAGATCGCGAAGGGCGCGAAGTCGGACCAGGACATCCTCTCGGTATCGCGCGCCGAGGCCGAGTTACGGACGCGCGTCGAGCAGACTTCCAGCACGTTCCGCGAGTCGACGATGCGCGATCCACGAAAGCGGCAACCGCAGCGCGGACGCGGTGCTCAGCCCGCGCCCCCACCGACGCCCGAACTGAAAGCGGGGCAGACGCTGGCCGAAGAAGACGACATGACCGCCGCGGCCGCCGCGATGGGGCAGGCGGTCGCGTCACTTGATGGCCTGAAGACGGCAAGCGCCCTTCCGCCGGAGATGGAGGCGCTCAATCGCCTGCTCAAGGCCCAGGCGGATGTGAAGCGCCGGGAGATTCAGCGTCAACAGGCCGGCAGCGGCGGCGGCAGCAATCGCAGCAATTACGACATGTCGTCGTTGTTCGACAAGGAGCTGCAGAAGGCGCAGCAGACCAATTACGAGAACAGGTCGAGCGCCGAGTCGCGTGAAGACTCCGCCCAGAGTGCGCTCGACAAGATCAAGGAGCTGGCCCGGCGGCAGAACGACCTCCTGAAGCGCCAGCAGGACCTCGCGCGCGACCGCTCGAAGATGAGCGAAGAGGAATTGAAGCGCGTGCTCGAGGAGTTGACGCGCGACCAGTCGGACCTGCGGCAGAAGGCCGAAGAGCTCGCCCAGCAGATGGCGAACAAGGACAATCAGCAATCGGGCGGTCAGCAAGGACAACAGAAGCCCGGTCAGCAAGGCCAGCAAGGCCAACAAGGTCAGCAGGGACAACAAGGCCAGCAGGGACAACAAGGACAGAAGGGCGGCCAGCAAGGACAGGCCGGGCAGCAGGGTCAGTCCGGCCAGAGCGGTCAGGCCCCACAAGGTCAGACTGGTCAGTCCGGACAGTCCGGGCAGGCGGCGGATACGAGCAAGCGCATGCGCGATGTCTCGGAGGAGATGCGCAGCGCGGCCAGCGATCTTCGGCGTCAGGATCCCAGCCAGGCGAGCACGCGGGGCAGCAAGGCGCTCGAGCAGCTGCGTCAGTTGCAGCGTCAGATCGAGGCTGCGACTCCGGACGAGAAGCGCCGCGCTCTCGGCGACGCGCAACTCGAGGCCCGTCAACTCGCGGAGGCTCAGCGCCAATTGTCCGCTGAGCTCGGCAAGACCGGTTCAGGTGATGCCGGCAAGGACGCCGTGCGGCGTCTTGCGGGCGAACAGGAGCGTCTCGCGGAGCGCACGCGTCAACTTCAGGAATCGCTGAAGCAGCAGGCCAGTGCTGCCGGGCAATCGGGATCGACCGGCGGGTCGCGTGTGTCAGGCCGCGGCGCCGCGCCGGGGAGCGATCCGGCCCAGACGCAGGCCGCCGCCGGCGACGCGGCCAAGGATCTCGAGCGTCAGCGGCTCGCGGACCGGATGCAGCAGTCTGCGGAAGCGATGCGTACCGCGACCGCCGATGCGCGAGCGGCCCGCGGTACCACCGGCGCCCGTTCGAGCGACGATCCTCGATCGCAGGCTGCGACGGGACAGGAACTGGCCACCGCACTCGACAAGGTGGCGGAGCGGCTCGGATCGGCAAACGGCGGCGGCGATCCGGAGTCGCGCAAGTTGTCGTCCCAGCTCGCCCGGGCTCAGGAACTCAAAGAACAACTGAACCGGACCGGACGTGCGCTCGACGCGATGGGACGCCAGAATGGGCCGGGCGGCCCGGGCGCACAGTCAGGCCAAAGCGGACAGAAGGCCTCTGGCGACGGCGGCCGCGCTGGTGAAGGACAGCCGGGCAGCGGCGGACAAGCCGGCGCCGACCTCAACCGGCTTCGGGACGAGTATCGCCGCCAGCTGCAGGATACGCAGGATCTCGTCAACGAGATGCGCCGCGAAGAGGGCAGCTCGCGTGGCGGCGCGGGCGCGACGTTCACGGCTCCCGGCAATATGACGCTGTCGGCTCCAGGTACGGAAGCGTTCAAACAGGATTTCGCGAACTGGGAATCGATGCGCCGGCAGGCGACCCAGGCGCTGGAGAACGTCGAAACGGCTGCGTCGAAGAAACTGCAGAACAAGCAATCCAAGGATCGTCTCGCCGCGGGCGCAGACGACAAGGCTCCCGCCCAGTATCAGCAGCAGGTTGACAGCTACTTCAAGGCCATCGCGGGCAAGAAGCAACCCTAGATGCACTTCGCGTATCCGCTGCCCTGGTGGCTGGCGATCGTTCTGGCGGCAGGCATCGCGGCCGTGGTCGTTGCCGAATACCGCAGGCCGCTGTCTCCGTTGACGCGGCTGCAGCGAGCCACCCTGGTCGCGCTTCGCGTCGTGACGCTGGCCCTCCTGGTGCTCTTTCTCTTTCGTCCCATCGTGATGCTGCCGCCGGTCGGCAACGCTGACGCCGTCATTCCGATTCTGGTGGATACCTCGCGAAGCATGCGGCTGGCCGACGCCGACGGCCAGAGCCGCCTTGCCCGCGCCAGCACACTGGTCAAGACCACGCTGGGACCGGCGTTGTCGTCGCACGCCAAAACGGACATCTTCAGCTTCGGTGAAGGACTCAAAACCGCGTCGGTTGACGGCTTCGCTGCGGACGCAAGGCGGACCGATCTGTCCGGCGCGCTGGCCTCAGTGCGTGAGCGCTATCGCGGCCAGCGGCTGGCCGGGATCGTCGTGTTGTCCGACGGCGCCGACACAGGGACTGGGCGATCGGCCAGGCCGGACGGCTCGGGCAGCGCGGCAGACGAAGTTCCGGTGTTCGCCATCGGCATCGGATCGCCGGACGGACTGCGCGACCGGGAAGTGCTCGGGATCACTGCCGGCGATCCGCGTCTTGATGAATCGTCGGTGGACTTACGCGTCACCGCGGTCAGTTACGGATTCGGGCGAGCGCCATTCGTGGTTCGCGTGCTGGCGAACGGGCGCGTCATCGACACGCATCGAGTGGTGCCGCAGGCCGACGGATCGCCGATCGACGAGACGTTCACGGTCTCGCCGGATCCCCTCAATCCAATGGTGTACACAGCGGAGATTCCGGCCGACGAAGGCGAACTGGTCGTCGAAAACAACAAACGCAGCGTCCTGGTGAGTCCGTCGGGCCGGAAACGACGCGTGCTGGTCATCGAAGGTGCTCCCGGGTTCGAACACAGCTTCATGACGCGCGCGTGGGCGGCCGACGCCGGGCTCGAGATCGACTCGGTTACCCGTAAGGGCAAGAATGCCGAAGGCCAGGACACATTTTTCGTCCAGGCAGGCGAGGGACGATCGGCCGCGCTCACGACCGGCTTCCCGTCCAAGCGCGAGCAGCTGTACGGGTACGACGCGCTCGTGATCGCGAATATCGAGGGCGACTTCTTCAGCCGAGCGCAGCTCGCCATGGCAGCCGATTTCGTGTCCGAGCGCGGCGGCGGCCTGCTGGTGCTCGGCGGCCGCTCGTTCTCTCAACACGGCTTGTCCGGTACACCGCTCGAAGAAGTGCTGCCGGTCGAACTGACCGATCGCCGTGGCGGGCTGGTGCGCGCGGGGCTGTCGCCCGGCGATCTGCCGGTCCACAACAAATTGCGCCTGACGACTGAGGGCGAAACGCATCCGATCATGCGGATCGGCGGCTCCACTGACGAGACCCGGCGGCTGTGGTCGGCATTGCCGGCGCTGGCCGCAAGCGCGGCGCTCGGCGGTCCGCGTCCAGGCGCCACCGTGCTCGCATTGACGACGGCGCCGGGTGGGGGAGTGTTTCCGGTGGTCGCGGTCCAGCGCTATGGTCAGGGCCGGTCGATGGTGTTCGCCGGTGAAGCGGCATGGCGCTGGAAGATGATGATGGCCGCGTCCGATCGCAGCTACGACTTTTTCTGGCGCCAGGCGGCGCGCTGGCTCTCCTCTGCAACCCCGGACCCGGTATCGGTCGAGGTGCCGGACGCGCCTGAGCCGGGCGATCCGATTTCGGTCGACATCGATGCGCGCGACGCGCTGTTCCAACCGGTCACCGACGCCACCATCGAGGCGACCGTCACCTCGCCAGGCGGTGAAACCGCGCCGATCAAACTCCGCCACGCCGATGCGGCGACCGGCCGTTACACCGCGGCGCTCACCGCGAACCAGCCCGGCCTCTACCGCATTCGTGCCGGGGCGAAGCGCGGCACGGCGACGCTCGGCAGCGCGGATCGCTGGATGTACGTCGGCGGAGCGGATCGCGAGTTCGCCGATCCCCGGCTGAACGAAGGATTCCTCCGGCGCATTGCTCGCAACTCCGGCGGCCGCTACGTTCGCGCCGCCGATGCCGGACGCGTGCCCGAGTGGCTGAGGACGGCGACTCCCCGTAACGCCGCGCCCCAACGGCGCGATCTCTGGCACGAGCCATGGGCGTTTGCGCTGATCGTGATCCTGCTGTCCGCAGAATGGACGCTGCGGCGGTGGTGGGGCCTCCGGTGACTCGCCTTCGCGTCTTTGCGGCCGCGCTCGCCATGGTGGCGTGGTGTTCGACCAGCGCCTTCTCGGGCGAACGGTATGCACTGCTCGTCACCGGCGCCGCCGGCGGCGAGGCCTACGCCCAGAAGTACGAGAAATGGCGCGTGGCGTTGACCAAAACCCTCGAGCAGGCGTTCGGCTATGCACCCGACCACGTCGTGGTTCTGGCGGAAGCGGACGGTAACGGCGCCCAGAAAGCGACCCGCGAAAACGTCCAGCGCGCCATCGGCGACCTGCGAAAGAAGATCACCAAAGACGATCAACTCCTGGTGCTGCTGATCGGGCATGGCACCTCGATCGACGGCGAGGACGCCAAGTTCAACCTGGTCGG